>CAZBJW010000076.1:344-16722 GCA_964492135.1 uncultured Anaerolineales bacterium | reverse complement strand
GGGGACGCCGGTCGTGACCTCCGGTGGCTCCTCGTTGTCTGAGGTGGCGGGCGAGGCGGCGGTGCTGGTCGATCCCCTAGATGTGGACCAGATCGCGGAGGGCATCTCCCAGGTACTGGGCGACCGCAAGCTCAGGGAGGACCTGGTGGAGCGGGGCTATGAGCGTTTGCGGGACTTCGATTGGAGGATGACGGCGGCTGCGGTGGTCAAGGTTCTGCAAGAGGTCGGGAGCGGCCGCGCAGGGGGCCCGCTTACGTAGCCTCGCGCTTGCGCATGGCCAGCCCAAATAACATCGCGGTTAGGACGCACGCCACAGCCAGCAATACGTAGAGTTCACCGTAGCTCGCCAGGTCAGCCAAGACTCCCATCACCATGCCGCCGATAGCAACGCCGCTATCGAGGCACAAGTAGAGCAGCCCCAGAGCTGTTCCCCTTGCTTTGCCCGGAGCGCTGTCGACCACCATTGTGTCGAGGCCCACGCGAGTACCTCCGAAGCCTATCCCAAAGATGATGGCCATCACCATGAGCATGGCGAGACCGTAGGTCCAATTGAGACCTGCGATGCTGATGGCCAGCACGATGAACATGGGTAGTATGATCGCTACTCTCCCTACCCTGTCGGACAGACGACCTGCAAAGGATCGGGAGAGCATGATCGCGATGCCCGATGCGGAAAAGAAGAAGCCGACATTTCCCAAGCTCCGATCGCGACCAAAGAGGGGCAAGAAAGTAAAGATTGCTCCGTAGCTCAGCCCCAGGGTCACGTTGGCCAGGGATGGCGCCAACACAGCTCGCAATCTTACGACATCCAGCAAGCCAGGGGTCCTCGGATTCGTAGTCTGATAGGCGGTGCTCTGCGCCTCCGGTTCTTGGATCAAAAGGGTGAAAACAAAGCTCAAGAGGGCGGCCAGGGCTGCGCCAAGGAAGACGATGCGAAAGCTCGTACGTTGGATGAGCCCAGTCCCCAGCGGTGACGCAAGGATCAGAGAGATCGAGGGAGCGATGCCTGCCGCTCCTATTGCTGCTCCCCAACGGGCCCGGGGAGTCACATCGGCGACCAGGGCGAAGTAGGCGGTTGTGAAAGCGGCGATACCGACACCGTGAAATAGACGCGCCGCAAGCAGCGCCGGCACCGAGCGGACCAGGATGTAGGAGAGAGGGGCGAGGACGAACGCGCCGGCGCCGATGAGCAAGATCGGCTTGCGACCCCAGGTATCAGCCAACCGCCCCATGAGGGGACGGGTTGCGATGGCAGCGAGGGCGAAGGTGGTCGTGGCCAGGCCCACGTCAGCATCTCCGCCTCCTATCTCCTCGATGTACAGGGGCAAGGGAGTGATCAGTAGGTGCATGCTGGAGAAGAAGAGGACATTGGCGAGGAAAGCCAGGTAGAAGGTCAGCGGATACCCGCCGGGAAGAGTCCTTTGTCTCATGGGGGCTGGATTCTCCCCTCCACAGCCACGGACACAGGGGAGTGCTCCAGCAGATACTCCTCCATCGCCTCACGCAGGATCGTGGGCACGTCGTAGATGACCTCTCTTTGATCAATCTGAGTGTAGTCCGTCAGGTCACCCAGCTCCCAGTCGGTGGCCGCCACGGTATAGTGCCGGCCCACATCCAAAGGCTCCGTTCCGACCAGCACCGCTCTCACCTGCTCGTGAGGCTGGCCGTACGGGTCGTAGGTCACCTTGAGGCCCGAGACCTGGAGGATGCCCTGGGCGTTACCCCGCAGGGGCGGCGGGCGCTCCTGCATCACCTCCGGGTGCAGTCCGTAGTTCAGGGCACTCAGTATCTCTCTGCCCGTCAATTCGGCTCGGGCCGGGTTCGCGGTCGAAGACGAGGCCCGGCAGAGATCCCCAAAGGTCACCATGCCTGCCCTGATGGCCTCGTCGAGCATGCCCGTCACCACAAAGGCCAGATCCGCTTTCATCCTGTCGCGCAATACGTCGGCCAGGAAATTGCCCAGGGCACACTCTTGGAAGTAGTTGAGGTCGAGAAAGGAAGCTGTCTGACCCACCGGCCGACTGAGCATTTCCTGCACTCGCTGCACCTGCTCTTCGATGGCTTCAATGACCCGGGCGTCAGCCTCCGACGTGTCGACCGGTATCAGGCGACCTTCCCTCCTCACGATTCCGCCAGTGGAAGGGTCCACGTCTAGATCAATGCGGCCCAGGTGATTTCCGTAGGCCCCGGCTTGAGCGATCATGGTGTCGTTCACCATCAAAGGCTCTTCCAGTGTGTCGTGAGTATGTCCCCCGACGATGAGATGAAGGCCATCGACCTCCTTGGCCAAGGCCTTGTCGTGCTCAAGCCCCAGATGAGACAACACTGCGATGATGCTGGCTCCCTGTTCTCGCAGATGCTCGGCCAGTTCCCGCACGACGGGCACCGGCTCGAAGCTGCGCGCGCCGAAGATGGCAAAGGCGTTGGACAGGGCGGTGACACCGATTATCCCAAGCTTGACTTCGCCCAACTCCAAGACCTGGTATGGCACGGCCCCTTCCACTAGTTGACCTGACTCAGACCAGGAGAGATTGGCCGTCAAAATGGGGAACCTGGCCACCTCCGCGAGGCGGGCCAGGTTGTCCGGCCCGTAGGTGACGATCGCCGAATTGCCGGCCACCGCGGCGTCGTAGCCTACGGCATTCATCATGGCCACGATGGCAGCACCCTTGGTCACATCGCTCTCCAGCAGGACACGATCCTCGGCGTCGCCTGCATCCCATAGCAGCGTATGGCCCCCTTGGCTCGCGACCTCCGCGCGGATCCGTTTGGCCATGGCGCTGATGAAGGGCAGTTGCTCAATGCGTGCGTGGAGATCGTTGGTGTGGAGAATGGTCAGCAAGGTGCTGTCTGAAGGCATGATTGGCCACCCGGTGGCCTCACTCCTCGGAGAGCTTAAGCACGGCCATGAACGCCTCCTGGGGGATGCTCACCTGGCCTATCTTCTTCATCCTCTTCTTGCCTTCCTTCTGCCTCTCCAGGAGCTTCCGCTTGCGAGTCACGTCACCGCCGTAGCACTTGGAGAGTACGTTCTTGCGCAGCGCCTTTACCGTCTCGCGGGCGATGACTTGGTTTCCCATCGCGGCCTGGATGGGAACCGGGAAGAGCTGTTGGGGGATGACCTCCTTCAGCTTCTTGACCAGTGCGTTGCCTTTAGCATAGGCTTGATCTCTGTGCACGATGAGGGATAGGGCGTCGACGGGCTGGCGATTGACCAGGACATCGACTCTGACGAGGTCTCCAGGACGATAGCCGACGAAGTGGTAGTCCACGGATGCATAGCCCCGGGTTCGCGACTTCAACTGATCGTAGAACTCAACGATCAACTCTCCCAGTGGCATCTGATAGGTGAGCAGGACCCGTTGGGGGTCGACGTATTCCATGGCCCCATACTCCCCACGATGGGACAGGACGAGGTCCATGATGGGCCCTATATAGTCGTCCGGACTGAAGATACTGAGTTTCACCCAAGGCTCTTCGATCCCCTCGATGTCCACCGATGGCGGCAAGTCCGCAGGACGATCGACCTTGACCACGTCGCCCTGACTGGTCAGGACGTGATATTCCACGCTGGGTGCCGTGGCCAATAGCTCCAGGTCATACTCCCTCTCCAGCCTTTCTTGGATGATGTCCATGTGAAAGAGCCCCAGAAAACCACAGCGGAAGCCAAAACCAAGAGCCTGCGAATCCTCCGGCTCGTATGCGAGAGAGGCATCGTTCAGATGCAGCTTATCCAGGGCATCCTTGAGGAGGTGGTAGTCCTCGGCGTCCACTGGATACAAACCAGCGAAGACCATCGGCTTGATGGGCCGATAGCCAGCCAGAGGCTCTTGAGCGGGCTGCGCGGCGGTAGTGATGGTGTCGCCTACGCGGCAGTCGCGAACATTCTTCAGCCCGGTGGCCACGTATCCCACCTCAGCGGTGGCAAGTTCATGAACAGGGGTCATCCGAGGGGTGAAAACACCGATCTCCAAAGGTTCGAAGGCCCTGTCGTTCGACATCAGCTTCAGCTTCTCTCTCCCGGTCAACCTACCGTCCACTACGCGTATGTAGGCCATCACCCCTTTGTAGGGGTCATAATGGGAGTCGAAGATCAGCGCCCGCAACGGTCCTTCTGCGTCTCCTCGCGGCGCCGGCAGGAGATTGACGATGGCTTCCAAGACTTCCTTGGTGCCGATGCCTTCCCGGGCGGAAGTGTGCAGCACGTCCTCGGCGGGGATGCCCAGCAGATCCTCCATCTCGCGTGCAACGTCGTCGGGGCGCGCCCTCTCTAGATCGATCTTGTTGGCCACAGGGATGATGGACAGATCGTTTTCCAGGGCCAGGTACAGGTTTGCCAGGGTCTGCGCTTCCACACCCTGCGATGCATCGACGACCAGTATGGCTCCCTCGCACGCCGCCAGGGCGCGGGAGACCTCATACGCGAAATCCACGTGTCCGGGGGTGTCGATGAGGTTGAGTTCGTACTCTCTGCCATCGTCGGCCCGGTAGAGCATGCGCACCGCAGAGGCCTTGATGGTCACCCCCTTTTCCCGTTCCAGGTCCATCTGGTCCAGCACCTGCTCCGCCATCTCCCTAGGAGGGATTGTGCCGGTGTACTCCAAGAGGCGGTCCGCCAGGGTGGACTTGCCATGATCTATATGGGCGACAATGCTGAAATTCCTGATGTGATCTTGATCCATGATTGTCACTACACTTCGGAGGACAGCTTTGTCATCGATCCTCCTATTGCCTTCCATTATACTTGATTCTCGGCCCAAGCGAAAAAAGTTCGACTGCTTGACAACGTCGACAACGGGATGTTATAATGTTGTCAGTTGGGAGGTGTTCACGTGATCGTTTACCTGCAGCTTGTGCAGCTTATCATTTCTGTCTGTCTCATCACAGCCATTCTTCTCCAGGTCAAGGGACAGGGTCTCGGAGGCATCTTCGGGGGCAGTGACAGCGGCATCTACAAGACGCGTCGTGGCGCGGAGAGGACCCTGTTCAACCTGACCGTTGTCATGGCGGTGCTTTTCTTCTTGTTCGCCCTCGCCGCAGTGCTTCTGCAACCCTAATCCCCCGGGGCAGTGAGCGGCGCGGAGCCCAGGTCCGCGGAAGGAGGCGCATTTCACCTTTGACAGGATATATTCGTTGGCAGGCTATTGTCGCCGTCGTGGGCGTCATTCTGGTCGTAGTGCTCTTGGGTTACATCGCCTATACCACTACGACCGTGATTATCCCGGATGAAGGGGGAACCTATGTGGAGGGCCTCGCTGGCCGTCCTAGTTACGTTAACCCCATTCTCTGCCAGTATAACCAGGTGGACAATGACCTGGTTTCCCTCATCTTCTCCGGCCTGACCGATATCAACGAGCGAGGCGAGATAGTGCCCTCCTTGGCCAGGGATTGGGACGTATCCGACGACGGGCTTGTCTACACCTTCTATCTCCGACGCGATGTGGCCTGGCACGACGGAGAGCCGTTTACTGCTGATGACGTGCTCTTCACCGTGGAAGCAATGCAGGATGAGGACTATCAGGGGTCGGCCGAGTTGGCGGAACTCTGGCGGACGGTGACGGAAGAGAAGATCAACGACTACACCATCAGCTTCACCTTGCAGGCTCCTCTGGCCACATTCTTGGACTACACCACCGTGGGTATACTGCCGGTACATCTGCTGGCGGACATCCCCGCCAGCGAACTACCGCGCGACCAGTTTAGCGTTCGCCCGGTGGGCACCGGGATGTTCAAGGTCGCGGAGGTTAGCGGCGAGCACCTGGTGCTGGAGGCCAACCCTGACTTCTTTGGAGAGAAGCCCCTCTTGTCGAAGATAGAGTTCAAGTTCTATCCTGATTATCAGAGCGTATTTGCGGCTTATCAGCAGGGCGAGGTAGAGGGCATAAGTGAGGTTCTACCTGAAGACCTGCCACGCGTGCGTAGAGAGGAGTATCTGGACCTATACTCGGCTCGTCTGTCAGGATACACGCTGATCTTCCTCAATCTTGATCTGCCGATGTTCGAGGAAAAGGAGGTCCGCCAAGCGCTTCTCTGGGGCATTGATCGACAGCGGATCATAGATCAGATACTCGATGGGCAAGGTGTGGTGGCCCATAGCCCGATCATGCCGGATTCCTGGGCCTACAACCAGGACGTACTGGCGTACGATTATGACCCGAGCAAAGCCCGGGAGATACTTACCGACGCTGGTTGGGTGGACGATGATCGAGACGGAGTGCGGGAGAAGGAGGGTATGAGACTGGAGTTCACCCTTCTCACCAACAAGGATCCAGTGCGGCGTCAGATGATCGAAGAGGTGGCGCGACAACTCTGGGAGGTGGGTGTCAAGGTCGTGCCTATAGTGGAAGACAGTTCGTGGGTCGTGAACGAGGCCTTGCGGCCCCGTGATTTCGACGCTCTGCTGTACAGTTGGGCGAACTTGCCCAGCGACCCGGATCCATACTTGATGTGGCATTCGACGCAGATAGGTGGTGACGGACAGAACTATGCCGGACTTGACGATGTGGACATCGACCAATTGCTGGAGCGAGGACGCCAGACCACAGACCAGGACGAAAGAGCGGAGGTGTATCAGGACTTTCAAGATCTGTTCGCTGACGAGGTGCCGTCGTTGTTGCTGTACTACCCGGTGTACAGCTACGCTGTCGATGACATGGTCAAGCGTGTGCAGCTCAGTCCAATGATGGATGCCAGCGACCGATTTCGCACCATCTCTCAGTGGTACATCAAGACGCGCCGGGTGATGGTGAGCCAGACCGCTCAGGAATGACTTGACAAGTGTGCCGCCGGTATATATACTTGGTTTGAGAGCCGAGATGGCGGAACAGGTAGACGCGCTGCGTTCAGGGCGCAGTGGGGGCAACCCCGTAAGGGTTCGAGTCCCTTTCTCGGCATGGGAGCCTCGACATTGGTCGAGGCCTTTTTCGTATAGGAGTTATGGGGCGGCCGAAGTGTGATCTTCGAGCAAGTGTTGCGGGAACCATTTTGGCTATCAAACCGTCTACTTGAGGGAGGAGGGTTCACGCTGACCCCAGAAAGAGAAATCGAGCAGGAGGTTGAGATACGATGTCGAAAACGGCAGTAGTAATGGGTGCAGTGGGCCTGGGACTGCTGGCCCTCGTCCTGGTGCTGCAGCTGGTGGCAGTTGTGCCCGGCTTGGACGGCTTGCGCCCAGGAGACGAGGAGGGCGGTATCATGGTCACGGGTGAGGGCAAGGTATCTGCAGAACCCGACCTGGCCGTGATTACTATAGGTGTGGAGACCAGGGCGGGCACAGCCGACACGGCGGCCGAAGAGAACAGTGAGCTAATGGCACAGGTCATGGATGCCTTACAGCGGAGGGAGATCGCGGAGGAGGACATCCAGACCGTGGCCTACAGTATCCAGGCGGAGATAGACTGGCAGGATGACGAGCGGCGGATCCTTGGTTATGTGGTGGCGAATTCTCTGTCGGTGAAGGTCCGCGATGTGGATCAAGTGGGCGACGTGCTGGATGCGGTGACGGATGCAGGCGCCAATAACATCCACGGCATCCAGTTCACCTTTGATGACCCGTCGGAGCTCCGCGAACAAGCTCGAGCGGACGCCATGGCCGACGCGCAGAGCAAGGCTCAGGCACTGGCCAGTCTGGCTGGAGTTGGCCTGGGCAAGCCCCGGGTCATTAGCGAATCGTTCGTGGAGCCGGTGCCCCTCTACTTGGAACGCGTGTACGCAGCACCTGCGGAGGCGGGTGGGGGTGTGCCGGTATCGACGGGCCAGCTGGAAGTGAGGGTACAGGTGCAGGTGACCTTCGACATCGGCTAGGGTGGCTGAAATACGGCCACTCTTGGTTCAGATAGAGGGAGACCGCGTCGTCTGAGAAGGACGCGGTCTCTTTTGCTTCGGCCCGTCGCCTGTGATATACTTTGAAGATAACCAGCTCATTCCCCCGGCGATTCGTCAGCATGCGAGGCACGAGATTGCGGGCAGTGGAGCTGCGTGCGCCGCGTGGTCTGCTCAGGACGCTAGTGGCATGAGGACCGTGATAACAAGCTATGCAGGAGTTGAGTCATGGGTATGTGGCAGTCCTTGAAAGAAACGTTCTTTCCGACAGCGCCCGAACCTCTTCAGAAGGAGATGTTCCACTATATGACCCCCGACGGGGCCGAGGAGAGGTATCGTTTGCATCTTCGTGTGGAGGACGACGGCGAAGGGATATTGGTCATCAACGCGGCGAAAGTCTTGCACCTGAATCAGACGGCGACCGAACACGCCAAACTGATCTTGGAGGGAAAAGACTTGGATACGGCGGTCAAGGAGATGAGACGCCGCTACAAGGTGTCCAAGGAGCGGGCAAGGGAGGATCAAGAGCATCTGAGGGATACCATTCGCTGCCTGGCCGTCACGGATGACATCTGCCCCATCTCGTATCTCGATGTGCAGCGGATCGAGCCCTTCGATACGCCAGTCTCGGCACCATATCGGATGGATCTGGCCCTGACCTACCGCTGCAATGCCGACTGCGGGCACTGCTACGTGGGTCGCCCCAGGGACATGGAGAGCCTGAGTACGGAGGAGTGGAAGCGAGTCCTTGACAAGCTGTGGGACATAGGAATACCGCACGTAGTCTTCACCGGCGGCGAGGCTACTCTGTACCCTGATCTGGTAGAGCTGATTCGGCATGCTGAGGACGTGGGTTTGGTCACTGGCCTCCTGACGAATGGAATCAAGCTCGCCGACGAGGACTACCTTCGAGGATTGGTTGACGCAGGCTTGGATCACATCCAGATTACGCTGGAGTCTCACGACGAGAAGGTCCACAACCGCATGGTCGGTGCTGATGCATGGAAGAAGACGGTGCAGGGTATCAAGAACGCCGTGGCGACAGACGTCTACACCATCACCAACACGACACTGACCGCCCTGAATGCGCCCGACATCGAGCAGACGATAGATTTCCTGGCCGAACTCGGCATTCAGACCTTCGCCTGCAACAGCTTGATCTACACAGGCAAGGGGCCGTCCAGCGGCATTGGCATTCCCGAGGAGGAACTCCAGGGTCTCATGGCCATGGTGCGGGACAAGGCGATGGCCAAGGGGATGAGACTGATCTGGTACACCCCCACCCAATACTGCGAATTCCACCCGCTGGAGTTGGAGTTGGGTGCCAAGTTCTGCACCGCCGCCAGGTATAACATGTGTATCGAGCCCAACGGCGACGTGATTCCCTGCCAGAGCTACTACTCCAGTCTGGGAAACATCCTGCGCGACGACTGGGAGTCCATCTGGAATCATCCCACGGCGGAAGGCATCAGGAACCGAGATTGGGTGATGGAGAAGTGCAAGACGTGCGATGACTTGCCCCTGTGTGGCGGCGGGTGCCCGCTCTATCTCGAGAACGAGGGTACCCTTTGCGTGGAGAGCACCTCGACCGCGGTCTAGCACCCCCCAAGCAAGGAGGACCGCCACCCCGTCGTCCGCAGCGGTCCGTTGGAGCATCATCGGTGAGCCTCACGGTAGAGGAATGGCATGGGCAGTTCCTGAGGCAGGCGCGTTGGAACCGAGAGATTCGTATTCGCCTCTACCGCCGGGCGGGGCTGAGAGGGGCGAAAGGGATCCTCGATGTGGGTTGCGGCACAGGGGCCATCACGGAGGACTTGGCGAGCAACACCCGGGGCCGGGTGACCGGCCTGGACCTGGATCCAGCCATGATCGGATTTGCAGCGGACAGGGTCAAGGCTGTAGACTGGTTGGTGGGAGACGCTCACTGTCTGCCCTTCCCAGAGCGGACCTTCGACCTGGTGCTCTGCAATTTCCTGCTGCTCTGGACGGAGAATCCGCGGCTGGCAGTAGAGGAGATGGCTAGAGTAGCCACGGAAGGTGGAGTAGTCCTGGCTACCACGGAGCCCGACTACGGCGGACGCTTAGACTATCCTGAAGACATCGCTTTGCAGCCCCTGATGGAGGAATCCCTGCGCCTTGAGGGAGCCCATCCCCGCATCGGACGCCGCCTGAAGGCTCTGTTCTCGACAGCGGGATTGGATGCGCACACCGGGGTGATTCCCTCCATTTGGGATGACCGGCAGCTGTTGGAGGAATTCGACGCGGAGTGGGAATTCATCTTCAGGACACTCAGCAACGTGGCTAGCGAGGCGCAGCTTCGAGAGTATCAGGAGAAGTCCTGGAGCGCCTTGCAGGGCGGAGAGCGCTTGATCTTCATGCCCAATTTCTGGGCGCTCGGGAGGAAGCCGGGGTCGGGCACGGGCCAGCAGAGACGCGTCCTGGAGAAGGAAGGACAGCCATGACCATATTGAAGGACAAGGACAGGGAGGAGGTTCGCAAACAGCTCGAGGATCTCGCCGACCCGGTGCAGTTGCTCATGTTCACCCAGACCATAGAGTGCGAATTCTGTGAAGAGACACGCGTCCTGGTGGAGGAGGTAGCTTCTCTTTCCGACAAGCTGGAAGCCGTGATCTACAACTTCATCACCGACAAGGAGGAGGCCGAAAAGCACGGGGTGGGCAAGATACCGGCCATCGCTGTTGTGAGTGAGAAAGACTATGGCGTTCGCCTCTATGGAATCCCTGCCGGTTATGAGTTCGCCGCACTGGTAGAAGCCATCAAGACGGTGTCCTCAGGGGAATCCGGCCTATCTGACGCCACCAAGGAGGCCTTGGCTGGGATAGACCAGCCTGTCCACTTCCAGGTGTTCGTTACTCCCACTTGACCGTACTGTCCGCGCACGGTCGTGCTGACGCACAGGATGGCGGTGGAGAATGAGCATATCAAGGCTGACATGGTCGAGGCTACGGAGTTTCCTCAGTTAGCCATCAACTATCACGTGCGCGGAGTACCTCGCACGGTTATCAACGAGACACAGTTCGTGGACGGAATGGTGCCTGAAGCCGTGATGCTCCAGATGCTGTTGATGGCACTGGGTAAACTGGGAGCGGAGGAGGAATTCTCCAGTGATTGATGCCGGCCCCGCGGGTAGGCTTATGGGTGCTAATTGCGCTGTTGATAAAACAAAGCCGGTCTACTGAGCGGATTGCTGACGAGTCTGATGCTTGATCTCTCAGTCGTCATCGTCAACTGGAACACGAGGGATCTTCTGCGCGATTGCCTCAGATCGGTCTATGAGAGCGAAGGCGAGTTCACGTTCGAAACCATCGTGGTGGACAATTGCTCCAGTGACGGTAGCGCGGGTATGGCGCGCGAGGAGTTCCCGCAGGTCCATCTGATAGAGGCCGAGACCAACCGCGGCTATGCCTGCGCAAACAATTTGGGATTGCGCCGTCTTGAAGCTCGATACTATCTTCTCCTCAACCCCGACACCGTGGTCCCACCTCATGCTCTGCGAGAAATGATCGCTTTCATGGATGGTCATCCAGAGGCTGGAATGGCCGGGCCCAAGCTGGTCATGGCCGATGGGAGTCTGGATCTGGCGTGCCGGCGTAGCTTTCCCACTCCTGAGAACTCCTTCTACAAGCTCTTCGGCTTGAGCCGAGTCTTTCCCAAAAGCGAGCGGTTCGGCCAGTATAACCTGACCTACCTAGACCCGGATGAGATCGCCGAGGTGGACTCAGTGGTGGGGGCCTTCATGATGGTCAGAAGAGAGGTTGTGGACGAGATTGGAGGTCTCGACGAGCAGTACTTCATGTATGCCGAGGATCTGGACTGGGCGTTGAGAGCCAAACGGACAGGTTGGAAGGTATACTATTATCCCGAGGTCACCGTACTTCATTACAAGAGACAGGCGAGTGAGCAGAATCCGCAGAAGGCCCAGTTTGAGTTTTGGCGAGCCATGCACATCTTCTACCATAAGCACTACGCCAGTGACACGCCTTCTTGGCTGCATTATCTTGTCCTGGCAGGCCTCGCGCTGCTGGGAGGTAGGAAGATGGTGAGGGAAATCGTTCGCTCCGAAAAGGGGCAGGTGGCTTAGGGAGGCTGTCACATGAAGGACAAGAGCCGGTTTCTCTTCGCAGGACTCCTGGTGGTGATGGACATAGGAATGATGACGGTAGCTTTCATCTTCTCCTATTCGCTTCGCCTGTGGACCGAACATCTGTCTCCGGCGGTTGTGGGACCTCTTTCCGACTACCTGGGTATTCTTCTCATACAGATACTGACCATGACTACCATTTTCTTCTTCGCCAAGCTCTATCATCGGCAGAGGGCACAATCCCATGTTGACGAGTTCTACGCTATCTTTGTCGCCGTGTCCGTGGGCACCATCATGTCAGTGGCCTTCAACTCCTTCATACTGAGGAACGTACCGGAATACTCCCGCCGAATGATCGTTTTCAATTGGGCATTGACGATCGTGGTGGTCACTCTGGGACGACTGCTCTACGCCAGGCTGATGTGGATCTTGCAGAGCCGGGGGGTGGGCCAGGTCCGGGTGCTTATCGTGGGAACAGGAGAGACGGGCCGCATAATCCTGCGCGCCATCCAGCGTTCTCCCGGTCTGGGGTATGAGGTGGCGGGGATGGTGAGCCAGGATTCTCAGGTCCGAGAAGATCTGGGAGTTCCCTTGCTGGGAAATACTGACGAACTGCCTGCCCTTATCAGAGCACACAGCATAGATGAAGTGATCATCGCACTTCCAGAGGCAACCAGCGATATCATCCTACCGATCATCTCGGACTGCCATCGGGCGAAGGTTGCCACCAAGGTCTATCCGAGTGTCTTCCAGCTAATCACTTCCGATCTCAGTATAGGCCACCTGGGTGGATTGCCGCTGCTTACAGTTCGTGATACCGTGCTCCGGGGCTGGAGGCTGACGCTGAAACGTGGGATGGATGTCGTGGTGAGTGGGATCGGGCTGGTTCTGCTGGCTCCCTTGATGCTCCTTTTGGCTGTCCTCATCAAGCTGGATTCCCCGGGTGGGGCTTTCTACACTCAGGACCGGATGGGCCTGGATGAGAAACCGTTCCAGATGATCAAGTTCAGGTCTATGAGTCAGGGGGCTGAAGACGACACAGGCCCGGTTTGGGCTATCAAAGAGGACCCGCGCCGCACCCGACTAGGGGCACTGATACGCCGCTATTCCCTGGACGAACTCCCCCAACTCATAAACATCTTCCTGGGTGAGATGAGCCTCGTAGGACCTCGGCCCGAGCGACCGGTGTTCGTCGAGCAGTTCAAGCAGATCATCCCTCGCTATGTGGAGAGACATCAAGAGAAGGCCGGTATGACTGGTTGGGCTCAAGTGAACGGGCTGCGGGGCGATACCTCCGTTGTGGAGAGGACCAAGTACGATCTGTACTACATAGAGAACTGGTCCATCCTCTTCGATATCAAGATCCTCATCAAGACGCTCTTCACTTTCTTGCGGGATAAGGCTGCCGTTTGACGGTTCTCTGCGGGGAGGGGTCTCCAGCCGGTGAGCCCTGGGGACGCGGTGCGTCCGGCGCGGGCCGACACGCCCTCGCTGATGCTTCAGAATGGCGGCCATCAATATGCACTCGACAATGGGCTTCCTCAAAGAGATCGTAAAGCTGGACCAGCGGCTTGGGCGCTTGGCGTCCGACGCTAGAGCGTTCCGGGACAGTACGGTCCCATGTTCGGGGTTGACCTTGATAAAGATGTCCCTCTTGCACTAAGGTAGAGTAATTGCATATTTCGGCTCTGCAAAAGCACACTGTTTCGGTTGTGAGACCGAGCACTGTGCTTTTCCGTTGCGTTCGGCTGATTCAACGTTCAGAGGAGGACGGGGTGATAGAGGTTGAGAATCTGACCAAATATTACGGTAGCCTGGCTGCGATCAAAGACGTCAACTTCAGCGTGCAGGAAGGCGAGATTCTGGGTTTCCTGGGACCCAACGCCGCTGGAAAGACCACAACCATGCGCATCCTTACCGGCTTCATGCCCCCCAGTTCAGGCTCGGCCAGGGTGGCTGGGTTCGACGTCTTGGACGACTCTTTGGAGGTCCGGAAGAGGATCGGATACATGCCTGAGACAGTCCCTCTGTATCCGGAGATGACGGTCTCCTCATACCTGAGTTTCGTAGCCAGTATCCGCAATGTGCAAGACCGCCATCGGAGGATCGAGGAGATCATGGATACGTGTGACATCGCTCACTATACCGATACGCTCATAGGCAAGCTGTCCAAGGGCTATCGACAGCGGGTGGGATTGGCACAGGCCTTGGTACATGATCCCCAGGTACTTGTGTTGGATGAACCAACCATTGGCCTAGATCCCAAGCAGATTCGCGAGGTACGGCAGTTGATCAAGAGCCTGGGCGGGGATCACACCATTATCCTGAGCACACATATCCTGCCCGAAGCTGAGCAGGTCTGCCAGAGGGTGGTGATCATCCACGAGGGAAGGATTGTGGCGGACGACTCCGCGGAAATACTCACTGCTGAGTTAGAGCAGGCCCAGCGGATCTTCATTCAGCTTCAGAGCCCTTCCCCTGACACAGTGAGCGCGCTCAGCCAGGCTGACGGTGTGACGGATGTGAAGGATGTCGGTGAAGGCAAGTTCGAGATTTCTTGCGAAGTGGGTGTAGATCGCCGTACGGAGGTATCTGCTCTCGCGGTGGAGCGTGGCTGGGGCTTGCTCGAATTGAGGCCTATGGGCATGACTCTGGAGGATATCTTCCTGCAGTTGACCACGGATGAAGGCGAGAAACGATCTGAGGAGGTGGCCTAGATGAAGAACATGATCCTCATCGCTTATAAGGAGCTAAGGGCCTACTTTGCATCTCCTATAGCTTACGTCGTGATAGCCGCCTTTCTCGCCATCATGGGCTTCCTCTTCTGGCTGATCGTATTCCTGAGCCAAGAGGCGTCCATGCGTGGGGTCTTCAGCAATATGGCGGTCACGCTTCTGTTCATCTCCCCGGCGTTGACGATGCGCCTCCTGGCGGAGGAGCAGCGGTCGGGCACCATAGAGCTGCTGCTGACACTTCCCGTGCGCGATTGGCAGGTGGTACTGGGCAAGTTCCTGGCGAGCCTTGCGGTCGTTGGGGTGATGGTGGCTCTGACGCTCTACTATCCGCTGCTCCTAATCAGGCTGGGAGACCCGGACCTGGGTCCCATCACCAGCGGCTACCTGGGGATGCTGTTGCTCGCTGCTTCCTTCCTGGCCATAGGGTTGTTCACCTCTTCTCTCAGCCGCAATCAGGTGGTTGCTGCACTACTGGCCTTCGGGGCGATGCTTATCCTTTGGCTGATAGACATCGCAGGACGCCTCTTCGGTGCTCCAGTGAGCGATGCCGTGGTCTACATGTCTTTGTCGGACCATTATTTCGACTTCATCAGGGGAGTCATCGACACCAGGCATATTGTGTACTATCTGAGCGTGATAGCGATCTTTCTCTTCCTGGCGACACAAGTACTACAGCTGAGGAGGTGGAGATAGATGCGTGAGTGGTGGCACAGGCTTGCCATACCGTTCGCTGGGGCGGGGCTCCTCGCCCTGGCGTTGGCTTTGATGATCTACATCCTGACCGAGGAGTTGGACCTGCGGGTCGAGATACTCCTGGCGTTGGGTGTGGTGCTCGTGGCTCTAGCAGCGATCGCCAGGCCGCAGATGATCAGGAGGGCTGTCAGCGGCCGCGCTGTTCGGTACGGTTCCAACATGGGCGTCTTCATCGCTGCCTTCATCGGCATCTTGATCCTCCTGAACTTCCTGTCCCAGCGGCATCACCGCCGGGTGGACTTGACCGAGACCGGTGCATACACTCTCTCGCCACAGACGGTGCAAATCCTGTCCAACCTGACCGAGCCGGTCAGAATCACGGCCTTCTTTGTAGATGCCGATCCTCGGCGCCAGGAACTGGAGGACTTGCTTACGGAGTACACCTACCACACCAAGAAGTTGGGCTTCGAGTTCGTGGATCCCGAACTTGAACCATTCGTTGCGCAGCAGTATGGTATCACTTCCTACGGCACGATCGTCTTCGACAGTGCGGGCAGGAGACAGCAGACTTTCGGTGTAGAGGAGCAGGATCTCACCGGTGCCATCCTCAAGGTCTCGCGTGAGACACAAAACGTCGTCTATTTTCTGACCGGGCACGGGGAGCGAGATCCCAACGCGTACGACGAGGCGGGGTACTCCCAGGCAAAGGAGGCTCTCGAAAGGGACAACTACGTCGTCAATACGCTCAATCTGGCGATAAGCAGTACCGTGCCGGCGGATGCTTCGGTCCTCATCGTGGCTTCGCCGCGCACGGCTCCGTTTGAGGAGGAGGCCGGGGCCATTGCGGCCTACCTGGAGGGCGGCGGTAAGGCCATGTTCATGCAGGAGCCAGGCGCTGAGGTGGACATGGGGGACGTCCTGGCCGATTGGGGTGTCGCGTACCAAAACGATGTGATCATCGATCCCGACCGGGCGCTTTTTGGCATGGACCCCTTCTCGCCCGTCGTGGACAGCTTCACCTTCCACG
>CAZBJW010000076.1:0-334 GCA_964492135.1 uncultured Anaerolineales bacterium | reverse complement strand
CCATGAGATCACAAAGGAGTTGCCGAGCGTAGTCATAAGCACCGCCAGATCTGTGACCGAGACTCTGGAGCAAGCTGAGAATAGCTCTATCCTTGCACTTGTAGAATCCAGTGACGGGAGTTGGGGAGAGACCGACTTCGAGGCATTGGACAGGCAAGAGGCCCAGTATGATGCCGGGCAGGACACGCGGGGGCCCTTAGGGATGGTCACGACTGTGGAATCCCAGGGGGGTGCGGAGGAGGAGGTTCTAACGCGCCTTGTCATCAGTGGTGACTCAGACTTCGCTGCTAACTCCAGTTTCATGATGGGAGGTAACGGAGACCTCTTCTTGAAC
>CAZBJW010000075.1:0-16759 GCA_964492135.1 uncultured Anaerolineales bacterium | reverse complement strand
CTATAGTGGCCTATCTGAATGATCCTATGGATTATACGGCCGCAGAGAACATCGCCCGCCATATCTCTATCGCCTATGGCCAGTTGGCCGCATTCTGTGGTTTGCCTGCGAGTCGGGATCAGATAGGGAAACTGGTACCTGACGCCATAAGCCTCTGTATGACTGTCGGCCAGGCCTTCCGTGGAGCGAAGGACATCAACTCCTTGTCCCAGGCGCTTGGGGCTGAAGTGGGCGTCAAAGAGCTATTCGTCGGCCACACCACAGACATCGAATTGCGGACCGAGGGTGGTTTCGATTTCGGAATCACCTACATCAGAGGAACCGGCCACTACGAAGGCGAGTCAAGAAGCATCGATTTCAAGAATGAAAACATGTTGCTCAAGGACGCATCTGGCGAGGTTCTCGGAACAGTTCCCGACCTGATCACTCTTGTAGATCTCGATGCCCTTGAACCCCTGACCAATGCGGACACCAGGGAAGGCCAGAACGTTGCGGTCTTCGGCCTGACCGCACCGCAGAGTTGGCTGGACACTCCCCAGGGCTATGAGTGCTGGCATCACATTCTTGACAAACTTGGCTACGATGGGCCCTATGTACCCGTCAAGTAAGTGCACGAGACCTGATAGTCTTGCGGTCTAGTATCTGTTTGGAGGATTGGCATGGCACAGAGCTTTGACATAGAAAAGTTGATAGTAGACGTCTTCGCTCCTCAGTCAGGGGAGAAGGTGCTGGTCATGACGGATTTGCCTCATGGAGACATTGCGGACGACGCAAAGTGGGCAGAGCGGCGAGAGATGGCCAAGGAGTGGCGCGCTGCATTTGAGCGATTGGCGGAAAAGCTTGGCCTGAGTATACATCCGCTCCTGACCTATCCGGCCACCGGGGCCAACAATGGGCCACTGCCTGACAAGGGGGAGATGGGAGGCCAGACGGTTCGTTTCGAGGACATTCTGGCGGATACGAACATCGCGGTAGCCCTGACCCAGTACTCGGCCAGCGCTCCACTCATCGGGTTCGCCCAGAAGATACCCCACCTGCGGGCCGCCAGCATGCCCAAGGTGATGAAGAGCATGGAGCAGACAGCCCTGGCGGCGGACTACAGCGAGGTGGCACGCAAGAGTCACATCCTCGCTGGGAAGCTCGATCAGGCCCTCGGTGCCAAGGTGGAGTTCTCCACGGGCCACCACGTGTACCTGGATCTGCGGCATCGCGAGGGAAAGGCCGACGATGGGCAGCTTCACGCCGACAAGGCGGGCATGCGCTTAATCAACCTACCCAGCGGCGAGGCCTTCACCGCTCCCTACGAGGGGGAACTGGAGGGCGATCCCAGTCGCACGGAGGGCACAATCCCCGTGATGTATGGCGGCGAGCTGGTCCAGTTCAAGGTGGAGCAGAATCGTATCGTCGAGGTAATCGGCGACGGTCCGCAAGCAGCTGAGAAACGGGAGTACTTCGCCGTAGATGAGGCCCGCGGCAACATCGCCGAGCTGGGTCTGGGCTGCAACGATAGAGCGGTCATCTCCGGGGTCGTGCTGGAGGACGAAAAGGTGCTGGGTATGCACTGGGCCTATGGCCTCAGCAGCCATCTGGGGGGAACCATAGGCGTCGCCGATTTTCGTGATCCCAGTCATGCTGTGCACCAGGACATCGTATACGCCAAGGGCGGTTCCATCGAGGTGGCGAGCCTGGTTTTGGAATACCAGGACGGAACGACCGAAGAGATCATCAAGAACGGGGAGTACACCATCTTCTGAGCTCGTCACTGGGGACCTGGTGGGAGCGAGGATCCGTCCTGAGTGCTCCAGCCGGGAGTCCATGTCGCAGAGGCATTTCATCCACAATCATCTGACAAACTAAGGAGGATCCCATGGGTCTACCTCAGCTCGGATTGCCCGAGTTACTGATAGTGCTTGTGATCATCTTGCTCGTCTTCGGCGCTGGCAAGCTGCCCGAGATCGCAAAGGGGTTGGGCCAGGCCATTGGGGATTTCCGGCGCGCCAGCCAGGGGTTGGATCTCGAGGAGCCAGGCGAACCGAAGGATAAGACCAGGAGCCAGTAGCTTCCTTCTAGTCTGCTCCGGTATTCAAAGGCGTTTAGCCAACCGGGCGAGGAACAGGCCGGGAAAGAGATCTTTATGGGTATCCGGCGATCTCCTTTTCCGGAGGGGCGGGATACGAGCGCTTGCTGTGCGCAAGCTTCGCATCCACGAGCGCTTCAGTCACCTTCAGTGCGATGCTCGCGGGGTCGATCACAGGAACCTCCTGGGTGTGGAGCTTGAGTGTTTGAGAACGTGCGCTTCCACAGACCCTGGCCGGGCTCCCAGCTTTTTCGCTAGTCCTTGTCGCTTTCATGCCCGAAGGTTAGGCAATGCGGTCCCTATTCTCGCGAACCCTTACCGCCCCCTCATCTTCTCCTCTATGGGGACGTAATCGATGTCAAAGCCGAAATAGCGAGGTCCCGCACCAGCCAGCCCCTTCTCGGAACGGAAGGCCTTCAGCCCCTTCATGCCGACGACTGCCACGTCTTGGCCCGCTTCGACCAAGGTGTTGGTAATTCCCTCTCCGCTCTCGCGCTCCACGACAGCCACCAGGTCGGGGCTGGTCACGAAGGGCTCATCATCCAGCCAGGAGACGTGGTTCTCGTTCTTGAACCACACCTTGAACCTGTGGTCCTTGAACTCTCCTTTCCCATTGATGTAGGTGGTGCCGAACATGTAGCCTTCTCGGTCCTCCCACTCCTTCTTGAGCACCTGTCCCTCGAAGAGGAGCCAGCCCCCAGTGAACTCCAGGCTAGCCAGGACAGGGTCTTCGCCCCGCTCCCTGGCCTGGCGGATGGTGCGCCCCAGTTCCAGGCTCTTGGTGAGTGTGTCCCGCACCACGATCTGCTTCATCTCTCGGCCTGGAAGCAGGTAGGCGGCTATGGAACAACCCTTGTACGCCGCGACGCTGAGCAGCTTGCCGATCCGCTCCATCATATGGAGGCTACAGGCCTCCTTCACGATGCAGACGTTGCCCCAGCGGTCCACGCTGGTGAAGGGCCACCCCCTTTTGTCGTACAGGTAGGGGGTTCCCTGCATCTCCTCAGGGATGGCTCGCCCTGCGTAGTCGCCGTCCACTACGGGGATAGCCAGCCGCGCCCCGGTGACGAGGGGGGCGGGGGTGTTGCCGGCCCCCAGTTCGGCGGGCACGATGGCGCCCATCTTCACCTGGGCGTATTCCTCCATCTCTCGCACCGCCACTTCCATGGACCGGTGACCAAGCCTGTCCACAAGACCCAGGCGGGCAGTCTCCGACTGCGCCTCCGGTGAGGTGGGCGCGATGGATCCCATCCCGTAGGGGGTGACGGTCCAGGCGTCGTCGGGGATATCGTCCACGTCTACCCACTCGATCTCGAGCCCCTCCTCCAGGGCGGCGGTCAAGACCTCCCTGCCCCACTCCGCCGAACCTCCCCCGCCTGTGCCCATGACTAGGCAACCCCGGATGAGATCCTCACAATCTTGCATTGTGGACAATCGTCGTCTTGGCATGATCTACGCTCCTTTGTCTATCTGATGGCAAGCCACCAGGTGGCCCCCACCGATATCTACAAGTTCTGGCTCCAATTGAGAGCATATGTCCTTTGCCTTGGTGCACCGTGGGTGGAAGCGACAGCCAGGGGGAGGGGCGGCGGGGCTGGGCACCCCGCCCTCCAGTATCACCCGTTCCCGGCGCGCATCGGGGTCGGGGATCGGGGTGGAGGAGAGGAGAGCCACAGTGTAGGGGTGATAGGCCCTGCCAAATATCTCCTCGGAGGTGCTCAACTCAACTATCTTGCCCAAGTACATGACCGCGATGCGATCACCTATGTGTTGTACCACGCTCAAATCATGAGAGATGAACAGGTAAGTCAACCCGAATTCGCGCTGCAACTCCTGCAAGAGATTAAGTATCTGCGCCTGGACCGACACATCCAACGCCGAGGTGGGCTCATCCAGGACGATGAACTTGGGGTTCAAGGCTAGAGCCCGAGCCACGGCGATCCTCTGGCACTGGCCACCCGAGAACTCGTGAGGGTACCGGTACAGGTGCTCCTCTTTGAGGCCCACTCGCTTCAAAGGCTCCCGGACTCGTTCCGCCAGGGCCTCCCCTCGCAGGTCGGTGTGGGTGCGAAGAGGCTCGGCCACCAGATTAAACACGTTTAGGCGAGGGTCCAGGGAGGAGAAGGGATTCTGGAAGACCATCTGCATATCCCGCGTCCGGATGCGCATCTCCTTCCGTTCTAAGGAGAGAATGTCTTCCCCTTCGAAGAGGACCCGCCCGCCCGTAGGCTCGATGAGGCGCAACATGCAGCGCCCCAAGGTGGTCTTTCCACATCCTGATTCCCCAACTACTCCCAAGGTCTCCTGCCGCTCTATGGACAGATCAACCCCGTCCACGGCCCGCACCGCGAGGGCGCGCCCGCCAAAGAGCCCCCCTCGCTGGATGAAGTGCTTGATGAGCCCGTCCACCAACACCAGCGGGCCGTTCATCTCGTCTCCCCAGTGTAGAGATGACAAGCCACATAGTGATCCCCACCTACGGGAATGAGGGCCGGGGGCTCCTGCTGGCAAGCGTCCATGGCCCGAGAGCAGCGGGGGCTAAAGGAACAGCCAGGGAATTGGTCCAACCCGCTGGGCACCGAGCCCCCGATGGCTGGCAGGGTTTGGCCGTGGCTGCCCGGGCGGGGGATCGCGGCCAGCAGCCCCTTGGTATAGGGGTGTTTCATGGCCTTGAAGATCTCCCGCGTAGGACCCTCTTCCACCACATGTCCCACGTAGAGCACAGCCACTCGGTCGCAAGACTCCGCCACCACCCCCAGATTATGAGTGATGAGGAGGATCGATAGACCGCGCTCGTCCCGCAACTGGGCCAGGAGGTCCAATATCTGAGCCTGGATAGTCACATCTAGGGCGGTAGTGGGCTCGTCGGCGATGAGGAGGTCCGCATCCGAGGAGAGGGCCATGGCGATCATCACTCTCTGCTGCATCCCCCCGCTCAACTCGTGGGGGTAGGTCCTGGCCGTCTGGGTCGGGTCGGGCAGCCCAACGGCCTCCAACATCTCCAAGGTCCGCTCGTAGGCCTCGCTTCTGCTTACGGGCGAATGCAGACGGATGACCATGGAGATCTGCTCCCCCACATTGAAGACGGGGTTCAGCGAAGCGGCGGGGTCCTGGAAGATCATGGCTATTCGCCCTCCTCGGATCTCGCGCATCTCCCCCTCGCTGAGAGACAGAAGATCAAGGCCATCAAAGATGATCTTGCCGTCAGCTATCTCGCCTGGAGGTGGCACCAGGCGCAGGATGGAACGGCCAGTGACCGTCTTGCCGCAACCGGTCTCGCCTACCAGGCCGAAGACCTCGCCCTTGCGGACGTCGAAGGTGACTCCATTGACTGCCCGCACTATTCCGGCATAGGTGCGAAACCGCACCCGCAAACCATGCACCGCAAGCAGGGGTCTCTGCATCAAGCGGCCCTCCTGGAGCGGGGATCCATGACGTCGCGGATGCTATCCCCCAACAGGTTGAAGGAGAGAGTGACCAAGAAGATGGCCAATCCGGGGAAAGTGCCATACCAGGGCTGATGGAGGATATAGACGCGCCCCGTGCTCACCATTCGCCCCCAATCGGCGGTGGGCGGCTGGGCTCCCAGGCCGATGAAACTCATGGCTGCCCCGGTGAGGATTGCCGAGCCGATGTCCATGGTCGACTGCACCAGTACGGGAGTGAAGATGTTGGGCAGGATGTGGCGGATTATGATGGTCACGCTCCCCACCCCCATGCCTCGGGCCGCTTCGATGAAGGAGCGCTCCCTGAGGGAAATGGCTTGGGCCCGCACCAGTCGGGTATACCAAGGCCACCAGGTGAGGGCGATGGCTATCATGGCGTTGACGAAACTGGGGCCCAAAGCGGCGGCGACGGCAATGGCCAGAAGGAGCGGCGGGAAGGCCAAGAACATGTCGGTGATGCGCATTATCACCTCGTCCAGCCAGCCCCCAGAATAGCCAGCCAAGGCCCCCAAGGGCGTGCCGATGCCCACTGCGATAATCACCACCAAGAAGCCGATAGAAAGAGAACTGCGCCCCCCGAAGAGCACCCGAGCCAAGACATCCCGGCCCAGGTAGTCGGTGCCGAAGGGGTGCTCCCGTGAGGGGGGCAGGAAGCGGCTGGCCGTGTTGGGACTGCCCGCCCCCTCCTCTGGATAAGGAGTGAGATACGGGGCGAAGATGGCTCCGAGGATGAAGAGGAGGATTATGAAGAGGCTGATCACCGCCAAAGAATCCCGCCGGAAGGCGCGGACCATCAGGCGGTATTCCTCCAGTTGCGACTCCCTCTGGCGAAGCCAGTCTCCCAGCCACCTCTCCGCTATGGCCATTCTGCAATCACTCTCTAGGGGTAGCCCACTACCGCCTTCTTGGGAGGGGCGGGATAACTCCGCTTGCTGTGGGCCAAGCCCATGTCCACCAAGGCCTCGGCCACCTTCACGGCCACCGCCGGGGGGTCTATGACCGGCGCCTCGCAGCCCCGCTGGGCCAAGCCCTCCTGTACTTCGGAGGCCAGACCGATCATCTCAGTGCACCCAGGAATGATGATGTGGGCCCCATCCTCCACCACCGCCCGGGCTGCTTGCTCTACCAAAGCCCCTACCAAGCCGCGCGTATCCCTCTCCATTTCCAGGACGGGGATTTCCACCGCTCTTACCGAGGCTACTTTGTCTGAAAGACCATAGCCCTGAACTTGCCTGTGAACCGAGGGGATGGTTTGCCTCAACACGGTAATCACCGAGAAGCGGTGGGCCAGAGCCGCCGCCAGGTGCATCGAGACTTGAGCGGGGCCGACGACAGGGATGGACACCGCCTCCCTGGCCGGCTCCAGGCCGGGATCGCCCATGCAGTCGATGAGCACCGCATCCATGCCTTCCGCCTGTGCTCCTTTTACCTTGGAAAGGAGATCAGGGACGGCCAAAACCTCGTCGTAACCTGATTCGATTGACAGGGGGCCTCTGTCTAGAGCCACGGCACTAATCTGGGTACCCGGTCGAGCGAAGGGCCCATAAGCCTCAACAACGCGGGCTACCCATTTCTCGCCTACGACGGGGATGACGATTCTAAGTCCTACCGCATCCCCGCCGGTACCCCATGAGCCCTTGGGCGAAGGGGATCCTTCCTCCCCATACCCCGAGATCTCTTTCTCTGGCGGATGGGGGTAGGTGCGTTTACTGTGGGCCAGCCCCATCTCCACCAGGCTTTCAGCCCACTTCAGGGCCGCCAAGGAGGGGTCTATGACCGGCACCTCGCAACCCCGCTGGCCCAAGCCCTGCTGCACACTTCGAGCGAAACCTATCATCCCCGTGCAGCCGAATACGATTGCGTGCGCCCCGTCCTCTAGGATTGCCTTAGCCGACTGATCTATCAGAGCTTCGAGCAATCTCGGGCGATCCTTGTCCAACTCCAGGACGGGGATGTTTACCGGTCGGGTCGAGGCGAGCTTATCCTGGAGGCCGTATAGGCGGGCCAGTCGCTCTATGAGGGGCGTGTCCCGCTCCAGGATGGTCACCACCGAGAAGCGATGAGCCAGAATGGCCGCCATGTGCATGGAGGCCTGGGCCGCGCCGACTACGGGAATGGAGACCAACTCGCGCGCCGCCCCCAGTCCGGGGTCGGCCATGCAATCGATGATCACCGCGTCGACCCCTTCCCGCGCGGCACCACGCACCCTGTTCAGCAAGTCGGGGACGGCCAAAGCGTCCTCGTAATCCGACTCCAAAGAAGCCGGTCCCCTATCCAAGCCTAGGACACTGATCTCGCTATCGGGGCGGGCCGCGGCCACATAGCCCTGCTTCGTTGGGCTCTGAGAACTTCTGGTGGTCACCGGCATGATGACCCTGATCCTCATGAAGCCACTCCTCCATTCACCCGAGGGTGACGCGGGGGTCCAAGAAGGCTTGCAACAAATCCATGAACAGATTGATGAAGACGTAGAAGACAGTCACCACCAAGGTGACGGCCATGATTACCGGGAAGTCGACGCCCAGAACAGCCTCGGTAACATACCGGCCCAAGCCCGGCCAGGAAAAGATCACCTCCACCAAGATGGCCCCGGTTACAGAATAGACGAAGGAGAGTGCCACCACGGTCAAGGTAGGGATGATGGCGTTCTTCAAGGCCAAGCGGAAGAGGATGGTCCGTTCGGGAATACCCGCCGCTCGAGCGGCGGTTATGTACCCCTCCTCCAATACTTCTATCATGGTGGAGCGGGTCATGCGGATGATCAAGCCGATAGCGTACAGGCCCAAGACGAAGGCCGGCAAGATGATATGAATTAGGCTGCTTCGAAAAGCGGGCAGATTTCGCGTCACCAGGCTGTCTATGAGGTAGAAACCGGTGATCTGTTGCACCGGATGGTAGATAGTGATGGCGCTATCCACCCGGCCCCCAAGGGGAAGGATCCCCAGTTTGCCGAACAAGAAGAGTTGCAGGAGCAACGCGATCCAGAAGACGGGCATGGACACCCCAGCTATGGCCAGCAGACGGCTCAGATGGTCGAGGAGGCTGTTCTTCTTGGCCCCCGAAAGAATTCCGAAGGGGAGGCCGACGACCAAGGCCATGATGGTGCTCACTACCACCAACTCCAAGGTGGCTGGGAGATAGGTCTTCAAATCCTCGATGATGGGCTGGTGAGTGCGAACGGAGACGCCAAAGTCACCGCGCAAGAGATCGCCCATGTACACAAAGTACTGGGCATAAAGAGGCTGGTCCAGGCCTAGCTTAACACGTGCGGCAGCGATTTGCTCCTGGGTGGGGTGGGGGCCCACCCACTTGGCGGCAGGATTGGAGGGCACCACGCGGGAGATGAAGAAGGTGATGATCGACACGCTCAGAAGGACCAAAACGGCTAACGCCAGACGTCGGACGAGATAGATCCACCTTCTCACTTCGCTCCACCCTCGCCGAACCGTGCACGCTCGATTGAGCAACTGAGCATGGGGTTCGGGGCACTCCCTCCAGCGGAGCGCCCCGAACTTCTATCGCGACAGGTTGTAGAAGAACACGACATGCGGATAGGCCGGGTTGTCTGCATACCCCTTGATGTCGGAGCGGAGGACGTGTTCGTTCATGACGTCATAGAAGAAAACGGCATCGGCATTGTCGATCAGCCTCTGCTCCGCCTCGATGAACAGCCGTTCCGCCTCCGATCGATCACTACCGGAAAGCTCATTGGCCCGGTCGATCATCTCGTCGAAGTCGGGATCACACAAGTAGCCATCGTTGAAAAGGATCTCCTCCTCGCAATGGAACATGCTGAAGAGGAAACTGTACGGGGAGACATAATCCGGCCACCAGTACATAACGAAGATGTCCTGAGCCGCCATGGGGTCCGACATGGCCAACTCCCATTGGGGCTCCCAACTCATCGCCCGGACCTCCAGATCGATCCCCAACTTGGCCAGGTCCGCCTTCCACAACTCTCCCACTTGGGCTTCGTCCAGGTCGCCGGTGGCGTGGGTCATGAGCAGCTTGAAACCACCGTCGGGGTACCCCGCCTGGTCCAGCAGTTCCCTGGCCTTGTCCAGATCGTAGTGATACTGGGTCAGATCCTCGCTAGAGCCCCACATCTCGGTGGGCACAGGACCGTGGGCCTGCACAGCCACGCCCATCATCACGTCATTAATGAGGTCGTCGTAGGGGAAGGCGTACGAGATGGCCTGCCGCACCAATGGGTCGTCCAAGGGAGGCTTCTCATGGTTCAGCAAGCCTATGAGGTTCTGGAAACTGGGGTTGGTGTAGACGGTGACATCCTCGCGAGCATTGAGCGCTTCATAGTTCTCGCGCGCCAACAGGTAGGTGACGTCGGCCTCACCGGCCTCGATCATCTGCTGACGGACTGTGGGCTCTTCAACTATGTCGAAGACCACCTTATAGAACTGCCCCTCCTGCCACCCGCGCCAATAGTCGTCGAACCGAGTCATGACCAGGCGCTGACCCCGGTCCCGGCTCTCGATCATGTAGGGACCACTTCCACAATCGTGCCCCTCGTTAAGCCAATCGCTGTCATGGGCCTCCGTGCAGCTAGGGCTCATCATCCAAGAACCGTAGCCAGACGAGGCGATCAGATCCACAGGCGCGGCATATGACAGTTTGACGCGCACTGTGTAGTCATCGACGACCTCGACCCCCTCCACTGGATCCCAGATGTAGGAAGCGCCCATGGCCATGTCCATGGTCCGGTCGATAGAATATTTCACCGCCTCCGCGTTGAAGTCGGTCCCATCGTGGAACTTGACTCCTTCGCGCAGATGAAAGGTCCACTCCGTGCCGTCCTCATTGGACTCCCAACTGGTGGCCAGGCCCGGGCTCAGCACCTCCTCGCTTCCCGGAGGGTTGTACCAAACCAGGGTCTCATAGGCGTTAGACACCACCACCGAGTCGTCGGAGAAACTGATACTGGGATCGATGTCGGCGAAACTTGTCACCATGGAGTAGACCGCCACATTCTCCTCAGGAGGAACTGGCGTGGGTGCCTCCTCGGGAGGCGTCAGTGTGGCCGCCTCCTACGGATGCGTAGGCGGGGTTGGTGCAGCGCAAGCCGAAACCAACAAGCCTAGGACGACCGCCACTCCCAAGATCTTCAAGTAGTTCTGGTACCTCATCTTGCCTCCTTTTAGTTACATAGACTAATGGCCATATGTTCTTCAGAGGTCGCTGGGGATTGGGATCGTTGCCACCCTCAGGCCCTCGTCGCCAACCAAACAATGAATATCTCACCCCCTTTCCTCCTCGATATGCTTGCTAATAGACGAAAGCGCTCCCCCGCTCGTGATTCAGAGGACCATGTGCACTTGATCGGCCTCCCATTACCTCGGGCAGAGCAATATGATCGACCTGAGCCCAATTGCGGTTCGTTGGGGAGAGCTCCGCCAACACCAACTAATCCACGGACAAATCCGAAAACGAAAACGCATACACCTGCTTCGAGCTTTCCCACTTCGTCCTGGCCGGTATGATAACGAACCCTCGGATGGTCGTGACCTTGGTTTCTTGAACGGCGAAAGAGCCACCCCTAGCCGTATCCCACGATTTCCTTCTCTGGAGGATATGGATATGTTCTCTTGCTATGTGCAAGCTTCGCATCGACGAGCGCTTCAGTCACCTTCAGCGCTATGCTCGCGGGGTCGATCACAGGAACCTCATAGCCCTTTCCTCGCAAGCCGTTCTTGACCTGCTTATCCAGGCCGGCCAACCCTGTGCAGCCCAGCACAATGACGTGAGCGCCGTCCTCTTCGATGGCCTCCACGGCTTGGTCTACCATGCGGTCCACGAACTGCTCACGACCCTTTTCCAGGTCCAGCACGGGCAGGTCCACCGACCGGGAGGAGGCCAGCTTCCAGCCCACCCCGTATTTCTGGGCGTGAAGCTCCAACTCCGGTATCAGCCGCTCGAGCACCGTGACCACCGAGAACTTGTGGCCCAGCATGGCCGCCACATGCATCGATGCCTCGCATGGGCCTATGACCGGAATGGAAACCACCTCGCGCGCGGCATCCAGGCCAGGATCGCCGAAACAGTTGATGATCACCGCATCCATGCCTTCCTCTTCTGCCTCCCTGACCCGCGCGATGACGTCCGGTGCGGCCAGTGCCTCGTCGTAGGCGGACTCCACCGACGCGGGCCCTGACTTGAGAAAGACGTTGCTTATCTCAGTGTCGGGCCTGGCGACGCGTTCGAACTCCTCGATAATCATCGGACCGAAGGCCTCGGTGATGATCGGAGTAACCGCTCTGATCTTCATCTCTTCCTTTCGCGCTTTCCCAGACAGACCAGGTGCCTGGCGGGTCAACTACCGCCCGTATCTCTCCTCCACGGGCACCCAATCGATGTCGTAACCGAAGTAGCGGGGCCCTACCAACTCCAACCCCTCTGGCGTCCGCCATTTCTCATTGCAGGGGATTCCCAGCACCGTCACCCGGAACCCGTAGCGCAGCGTCTCGGTGGTGATAGGCTCACCCGTCTCCGTCTCCAGAACGGTAATCAGGTCTGGCACCGAAACCATCATCTCGCCGTCCACCATGGCCGCCAGGTTCTCATTCTGGAAGTGGAGCTTGAGGGTTTGAGAATCGTAATCGTCCACTCCCTCTATGGTAGCCTCGCCCCGGGCAAATCCCTTCTCCGTGCGCCGGATGACATCCACTATCTTGCCTTTGAAGACCCGGAAGCCGCCGACGGCTTCTCTCACCGCCTCCACCACATTGACCTTTGACTTTCGAGCCTCCCGTATCGTGCGACCGATGTCCTCCACCAGGGTCATCGTGTTGGGCACGGCCCATTCCTTCAGCTCCTTTCCCGTCGTAGCGTAGCAGGCGATCAGGGCAGTGCATCCCATGTCGACGGTAATACTGCGGGAGAAGGTCTCGGTCCACCTGTTATTGATCGTGTTGAGGATGGCACTATTTCCTTTCTCATCACCGATGGCAAAAGGCGTAGAGGAAACACCGTAGAGAGTAGCCGTGACCATTTGCAGCTCTGGGAAGGCCCGCCCCATCCCGTCACAGTCCACCAGGGGAATATGCAGGCGAGCTGCCACGGTAAGGGGAGTGACTGAGTTCAAGCCCCCAGCCTCCGCCGACATGGTGGCTGTGATCTCTTGCCCCATATAGCTCTCCAGGGCATGGAAGGACTTGATTATCTCGTCCCCTTTCGGCAACTTCTCCACGATGACGGTGGGAGCGCCCATCATAGCGGTGGGCACGATCAGATCATCATCGTCTATCTCATCCAGGGACACCAGTTCCACCGGGCCGAATTCGCGTATGGCCTGAATCCCCATCAGCTTGCCGATGTAGGGATCCCCACCACCCCCGGTACCCAATACGGCTGCCCCCAGGGCGATATCCTCGACGTTTTCAGGGTGTAGCAGTCTCATTTCCGCTCATCCTTTCTTCACTCACTCTCGTTACAAGGCCAGGTCGCCCACGGCCTTGACCCGGATCCTCACCGCATTGCTCGGCAGGTAGGCCAGGGGTACTTCTTCCACGTCCACGACGTCTATCGTCTTCTCGTCGGCTCCGGCCGCGATGGCCTTGTCCGTGGCCTCTTGCCTGGCCTGGGCCAACGCTTCCTCCCTGGGTAGCTCCGCCAGGGCAAACACCCGGTCCGTCTCACCTCCGACTTGCGCTATGGCAGCACCGATGGCGTTGGCGACAGGGAAGTGGTCGGGCTTGACCATTTCCGATGTGCCCTCGACCTGTCTTGACACCAAGATGGTACCTCCACCTACGAGAATCAACGGAACAGCTTCGGCACTGGTCTTCATCTGGTCCACTGCCCTCTCCACCATGGATTGCATCTCATCCAACGCCGCCCGAACAAAGGCCGAATCCAGGTGTTTCACCGCGCTGGCGTCACCGATGTCCACCAGGCCGCCAGCCACGGCCAGGTCGGTAGTGGTCAGCACATCTCCCCCAAAAACCAGCCCCTTGGTGGTCAGTTCGTAGCCCACGCTCTGCGGCCCGATCTTGAGCGGGTCATCGGATACGATGCTTCCTCCCCCCAGGCCGAAGGAGTAGACATCGGGCATCCTGAAGTTCGTGCGAACGCCCGCGATGTCTACGGCCACCGAAGCTTCGCGGGGAAAACCGCGAAGCAACATGCCCACGTCAGAAGTCGTTCCCCCAAGATCAGCCACCATGGCGTCCTTTGCGCCCGAAAGAAAGGCGGCTCCTCGCATGCTATTCGTGGGGCCTGAGGCGAAGGTCAGAACCGGGTACTTCTCCGCATAGTCTGCGCCCATCAGGGTGCCATCGTTCTGGCTCAGGTAGAAGGGTGCGTCGATCTTCATCTCCTTGAGGGCTATCCGGAAGGACTGCACGATCGCCTTGGCCAAATCTCCCAGGCAAGCGTTCAGGATGGCCGCGTTCTCTCGCTCTAGAAGGCCTATGCGCCCTATCTCATGCGAGAGACTGATGGACACATCTGGAATTTCGCTCTGTATGATCTTGGCAGCTTGCTCCTCGAATGAGCTGTTCACGGGCGAGAATACGGCTGAGATGGCTACCGCCCGAATCCCTTGGGACTTGATATCCCTGGCCACATCACGGATCTCCTTCTCATCCAGAGGGGATATCTCCCTGCCATCGAACTCGTGGCCGCCGTGAACCAGGTATTTGTGATCCCCGATGGTGTCCCTCAGATCAGGAGGCCAATCTACCATCGGGGGCAGAGCCTCTGTCGCCGGGAGGCCAAGCCGGACGGCTGCGGTTTCCATCAGCCGCTTTCGCTCCACCACAGCGTTGGTGAAATGTGTGGTGCCAATCATCACCGCCTTGATCTTGTCGCTGGATACCTTTGTCTCCTCCAGTACCGTCCTCATAGCCGAGGTGATGCCGGAGGTGACGTCCTGTGTGGTAGGGGTCTTGTGCCAGCCAACGACCTTGTTTCCCTCCATCAACACGGCGTCCGTGTTGGTGCCTCCCACATCAACGCCGATTCTCATCACAGTGTCTCCTTCCTTCCGCGATCGTTTGGTGATGGGCAGCTGCTCTTGGCTTCAGGACTCACCCTTGGTAGCGGCAGCTCTGCCCTTCATCTCCTTGGCCATCCTTCGCGTTGCGTCCGCCAGTAGTTGGAAATAGGTCTCTTCGTCCGTCATCAACAGGAACTTCTCCTCGTCCACATCCTCTTTCAGCTGGCGCAAGAACTGCTCGTCACTCAGCTGGCCACTTTCGAGGGCGAACCCGATGAGCCTGCTTGCCCCGTCGATCAGCCGAAAGGTGCCATAGAGGTGTGGCTCCTTGACCAGCAGATGGGCACTGGAGAAGAGGAAAGCGAGCACCTCGTAAAGGCCGTCTTCAGAGACTACCATGCGCTGGCTCATGATGCCCACCCCTTCCCATATCCGTCCACGAAAGCGATCTCACTCAATTCCAGCCTTGGAGGTGGTTCTGGGTCCTCCGCAGGGTAACCCAACGTGATCACCAGCATGGGTTCGATGTTCTCCGGGAGCTCCAGGATCTCGCTGACAGCAACCTTGGCATAAGAGAGCGCGACACAGGTGCCGATGCCCATCTCATGGGCAGCCAGCATGATATTCTGAGCTGCTATGGAGCAGTCGGCAAGGTACAAAGCCTCTTGCCAGGGGTTGGCATCCGGCTCCCTATCCGCGCAGATGACGATGAAAGCAGAGGGCATAGCGAAGATGCCCGGGGCGAACTTCCTGATGAGCTCCTTCTGGGCAGGCGAGGTAACGACCACGAATCTCCATCTCTGCTGGTTGCCCCCCGATGGAGCCCATCTGGCGGCGTCGAGGAGCCTCTCCAACTCCTCCTTCCCCAGTGGTTCGTCGGTGAACTGCCTGATGCTTCTTCTGCTCTTGATGGCTTCAAAGACATCCATGACCAAGACCTCCGTGTGGTTGGGAAGGGCGACCTCCCTCAGTTGTAGAGATGGCAGGCGACCAGATGCCCGTCCTCCAGTTCCTTCAGTACGGGTTCCTCGTCCCTGCAGCGGGCGCTATCCCGCGCTGGACAGCGAGGGCCAAACCGGCACGTGCCCTCTTCGCCGCCCATGGTTGATATCTCACCCTCCAGGATGATCTCCTCCGGCTGGTACTCGGGATCGGCCACGGGCATGGCGGAGAGCAGGGCCTGCGTATAGGGATGCATCGGCCGTTCGAAGATCTCCTCCACCGGAGCCTGTTCCAGGATCTTGCCCATGTACATCAGAGCAACGTGATCACAGATGTAGCGGATCACGGCCAGATCGTGGGAGATGAAGAGGTAAGTGAGGTTCAGCCTCTGCTGAAGTTCCACAAGTAGATCCAGAACTTGAGCCTGCACCGAGACGTCCAAAGCAGAGGTCGGCTCGTCCAGGATCAACATCTTGGGCTCCAGGGCCAGAGCACGAGCGATGCCGATTCTCTGCCGCTGACCACCACTGAACTCGTGCGGGTACCGGAACAGATGGTCCTCCATCAGACCCACGAGGCTCGTCAACTCGCGGACCCTGTCATCCAAAGCCCGTCCCTTGGCCAACCTGTGGACCACCAAGGGCTCGCCAACGATCCTCTTCACCGTCATCCTGGGGTTCAAGGAGGAGTAGGGATCCTGAAAGATCATCTGCATGTCGTGGCGCCGCTTGCGCATCTCCGACTCCGACAGGTCGCACAAATCCTGTCCTTCGAAGATGATTTCCCCCTCTGTGGGCTCAACGAGACGCAGGATGGTCTTTCCCACGGTGGTCTTCCCGGAGCCCGATTCCCCCACGAGCCCAAAGGACTGACCTTTCCTGATCGCCAGGTCAACGCCATCCACGGCCCTGACGTAGTTGACTCGTCGCTGAAAGAAACCTCCCTTCACCGGGAAGTACTTCTTCAGTTTCCTCACTTCCAACAGAGCTTCGCCCATGACAACTTTCGGCTAGTGATAGAGGAAGCAGCTAACGTCATGACCAGGTGCCACCTCGGTAGGTTCTGGCGGCGGCTCCTGAGCGCAGCGACGCATGGCGTGCTCACAGCGCGGGTGGAACCTGCAGCCCGGCGGAGGGTCGAGGAGATCAGGAACCGTTCCCGGAATCCCCTTGATCTCACCTTTTTTCGTTCCGTAGGTAGGGATGGCTTGCATTAGTCCCACGGTGTAAGGATGCTTCGGACTCTTGAAGATCTCCAGGGCGCTTCCATATTCCACCACCACGCCGGCGTACATGACTGCCACCTTCTGGCACATCTTGGCCACTACGCCCAGATTGTGTGTCA
>CAZBJW010000074.1:0-16778 GCA_964492135.1 uncultured Anaerolineales bacterium | reverse complement strand
GCTGCCGGGTATACTCGCTATGTTCTCGAAGTCTTCGAAGGCGGCGCCTTCCCAGGAGGAGGTCGAACCTGTGAAAGATCGAAAGCTGCTCATGATCCCTGGCCCCATCGAGTTTACGCCCGAAGTCATGCGGGCCATGGGGATGCCCACCACCAGCCACATCGCCCCCAATTTCATCGAGGTCTTCGGTCAGGCGCTGGAGAGGATGCGGGAGGTGTTCCTGTGCCCCAACGGGCAGCCCTTCATCATCGCTGGCTCGGGCACTTTGGCCATGGACATCGCCGCAGCCAACCTGGTGGAGCCTGGCAACAAGGCCCTGGTGGTCAACACAGGCTACTTCTCCGACCGCATGGGCGACATCCTGGAGCGGTACGGCGCCGCGGTGATACACGTCGCAGCACCCGCTGTCGGGGATGCACCCGCCCTCGATGAGGTGGAGGCGGCCCTGAAGGAGGGCGGCTACAAAGTGATGGCCTTCACCCACGTGGACACCTCCACCGCCGTGGTGGTGGACGCCAAGGGTTTGGGTGCGCTGGGCCGCCAGTACGGAGTGCTCACCGTCCTGGACGGAGTATGCTCCGTGGCTGGCGAGGAGCTGCGCCAGGAGGCATGGGGCGTCGATCTTGCCTTCACCGCCTCGCAGAAAGCCATTGGGGTGCCACCGGGCCTGGCTCTGGTGGTGGCTGGGCCACGGGCGATCGACGCCTTCCACGAGCGTAAGGCTCCCGTGGGCAACTACTACGTCGACTGGACCAACTGGCTGCCCATCATGGAGGCCTACGAGGAGCGCCGCCCTTCCTACTTCGGCACGCCAGCGGTAAACCTCATCTGGGCCCTCAACGTGAGCCTGGGGCAGATTCTGGAAGAGGGTATGGAGGCCCGCTTCCGGCGGCACCGGCATTTGAGCGAAGCTTTCAAGGCTGCCATCATCGCCCTCGGGTTGGGCCAGGTACCCGTGAGGCCCGAACTGGCGGCGAGGACCCTTACCGCCCCTTACTACCCGGACGGTGTGGATAGCACGCTTCTCAGCCACGTCAAGGAGGCGGGGGTCATCGTGGCCGGCGGAGTGCACGGGGAGATTAGGGACCGCTACTTCCGCGTGGGGCACATGGGGGCCGTCAGCGAGTCCGACATCTTGGCCACCGTCGGGGCCATCGAGAAGGGCCTGGCTGAGGTCCACCACAGGTTCGAGCCGGGTACGGGCCTGGCGGCTGCCGAGCAAGTCCTCACCCGTTGAACCATTGAACTCTGATCGGAATGTACAAGAAAGTGGGTCCTGCCATCCTTGATGCTCTACGTGAGATCGTGGGCCAGGGCAACGTGCTGGTTGGCGAAGGAAACTTGGAGCCCTACGCCCACGACGAGGTGGTGGGCTTGCGGGCCGAGCCCGAGGTGGCGGTGCGTGTCACCTCGGGGGAGCAGGTATCGGAGATCCTCAAGCTGGCCCAGCGGGAGAGGGTGCCAGTCACGCCCCGAGGCGCTGGATATGGACTCAGCGGAGGGGCGGTACCCACCATGGGTGGCATCGTCCTCTCTTTGGAGAAGATGAACCGTATCCTGGAGATCGACGAGGAGAACCTCATGGTCACCGGGGAGCCGGGAGTGATCGTGGGCGACCTGCACCGCGCTGTGGAGGAGGAAGGGCTATTCTACCCTCCCGATCCGGCCAGCCTTGACTCTTGCACCATCGGCGGGAACATCGCCGAGGGTGCGGGAGGCCCCAGAGCGGTGAAGTACGGCGTGACCAAGGACTACGTCTGCGGCCTGGAGGCGGTGCTGCCCTCGGGGGAGATCATCAAGTGCGGTGGGAAGCTGGTGAAGAACGTTACTGGCTACAGTCTGATCCAGTTGCTCATTGGCTCCGAGGGCACCTTGGCCGTCGTCATCAAGATCATCCTGCGGCTGATACCAAAGCCCAAGGTCCAGGTGGACCTTCTGGTCCCCTACGACGATTTCCAGAAGGCGGCCGACACGGTCTCGGACATCATCGCCCACCGTATCATACCCACCACCATGGAGTTCATGGAGCGCGACAGCATAGTGGCCGTGGAGCGGCTCGTCGAGAAGGAGGTGCCGCATGACGATGCGGCGGCTCATCTGTTAATCCAATTGGACGGCAACCGGCAGGAAGCAGTGGACGAGGACGCAGAGATCGTGGGCCAGCTGTGCCTGGAGCACGGTGCTCGGGACGTCTTCGTGGCCAGGGATACACACACCAGTGATCGGCTGTGGGAAGCCCGGCGAATGATCATCGACGCTCTCAACAACGAGAGCCCCGTCAATCACATGGAGGACGTGGTAGTGCCCCGTGCCGAGATCCCTTCCCTGCTCAAGGGGATCAAGGAAACAGCCGGAAGACACTCCGTGCGTATCGTCTGCTTCGGGCACGCAGGCGACGGCAACGTCCACGTCAACGTCCTCAAGGATGACATCGGTAACGCCCGCTGGCGCGAACTGGTCCCTGAGGTACAACAGGAGATCTATGAACTGACCCTATGCCTGGGAGGGACCATCACCGCCGAGCACGGCATCGGCGCCACGCGCCGCGAGTATCTGCCCCTGGCCCTGGACGAGGCGCAGATTGAGGTGATGCGCCGCATCAGGGAGGCCTTCGACCCCCATCACATCCTGAATCCAGGCAAGATCTTCCCGTGAGTGACTGGAGGCATTATCGGAGATGAAGGAAGCAACGATCTCTTTGAAGGGGGTGTTTCCACCCATTCCTACGCCCTTCGACGCGCAGGGCGAGGTGGATCATCAGGCGCTGGCCAGGAACTTCGAGCGCTGGAACGAGTACGACCTGGCCGGATACGTGGTCCTGGGCTCCAACGGCGAGGCGGTCTATCTCACCGAGGAGGAGAAGCTGCGCGTCTGGGAGACGGCCCGAGAAGCCATTCCCTCCAGCGAGTTGATGATCGCCGGCACGGGCCTCGAAGCCACCTGCCAGACCACATTCTTGACCCAAAGGGCGGCGGAATTGGGGGCGGATGCCGCGATGGTGCTCACGCCTCACTACTACGGTGGAAAGATGACGCGGGACAGCCTGGTCCATCACTATGAGGCGGTGGCCGACGAATCGCCCATCCCTATCATCCTCTACAACGTGCCCAAGTTCACCCACGTGGACATGGACGCTGCGACCATCGCTTCCGCCTCGGAGCATCGCAATATCGTGGGCATCAAGGACAGCAGTGGGAACATCGCCAAGTTTGCCGATGTGGTGCGCCTGGCCCATCCAGATTTTCAGGTGCTGGCGGGGTCGGCGGGGTTCTTGCTGGCTGGACTGTCCGTGGGCGCGGTCGGAGGTGTCATGGCCCTGGCCAACGTGGCGCCACAGGAGTGTATTGATATCTATAACCTCTTCCTGGATGGGCGCTTGGATGAGGCCGCTGAGATCCAGCGGCGGATGATCCCCGTCAACGCCGCGGTCACCGGTGGCTTCGGCGTGCCTGGACTGAAAGCTGCACTGGACATGCTGGGCTACTACGGCGGGCCAGTCCGCTCGCCGCTGCTGGGCCTCACCGAGAGTGACCGTGGGATCTTGCGCGACATCCTGGCCGAAGGGGATCTGCTCTAAGTTATCCACCGTTAGCTGCATGGCATGCCGTGCGGCTACCTTGTGTTGGCCGGCGCTGGCAGGACCGGCGTAGGGGGCACGCATCATGTCCGTTCTACAAACAGTTGTAGTGATCGTCGGAGCGGTCGTCGCTGGCGTCCTGGCCTGGGTGATCTGGTATTGGTACAGGGTCAGCCAGGAGGTGCCGAGCGAGGTTGAGACATTGAACCCGGCAGGGGAAAGAGGAACCGCGCTCGTCGTCTACCACCCGGGGAGGCGAGGGTTCTGCCACGGGGTGATCCATGCCTTCGCGCAGGGGCTGGTCTCCACCGGCTGGCGGGTGGACACTACGACTGCCAGCTCGCAAGCTCCCACCGACGTTGGCAGCTACGACTTCTTGGTCTTCGGCGGCCCTACCTACATGTGGTCACCAGCCCGACCCATCAAGAGGTACCTCAGCAGCCTCGGGGATCTCCAGCGCAAGCCGACAGCGATCATCGTCACGGGGTTCGGCGCCACCGGCCGCGCCATCTCCATCATGGAGAAGCTCGTCCGGGAGGCCAACGGGCAGCTCGTCAGGTCCTTGAGCCTGACCACCTTGAGGCCCAACGATGAGGAGGATCCCAGGCCCAACGAAGAGGTGGCGCTGGAGATGGCCAGGCGAGCTGGCCAGGAGGTGCCGTTGCCTCAGGACCGAGCCGAGGCATAGCGTCGACCATCTCCGCCAGCAGGCGGTTTCGAAATGCTGGCCAGACCAGGTGTTGCGCTTGGCCCAACGATATTATCCACTCTGTCACGGTATCGCTACAGCGCATCTGGCTCCGCGGCGGTGCTTTTGGTCTAGGGAAGCACGCGCCACGCAGGGGGAGCGGCTGCTGACACAAATCGCGTGACGTTCGCAGCGGAAACGTCCGCATAGTGCGGCAACTGAGGTGACTAGCCAGACAGATGACTATCTATACAGTAGCCATGCTGCATCCAAGTACTTCATCGTACCGTCACTAGAAATCGAGCGACGGAGATAGAAGTTGCGTATTACGATATTGACTATTGGCTCGCGGGGTGACGTTCAGCCCTACATCGCCTTGGGTGTCGGGCTACAGCGGGCTGGACACAGGGTGCGCTTCGCGACGCATGCTGTCTTTGAATCTTGGGTGCGTAGCTACGGGTTGGACTTCGCTCTCGTAAGGTTCAATCCCCAGGATATTGTCAATCGTCCCGAAGCCCAGAAATCGAAAGCCAACATTGTCCGTTTCATGCGAGCTGTGCGGCGCATTGTAGGTCCACAAATGCACGCTGTGTTCGAGGACTTCTGGCAGGCAAGCCAGGGCGCGGAGGCGATAATCGGCTCACTTGCTGCGTTTGGAGCATATGATTGCGCAGAGAAATTGCATGTGCCATTAATAATGGGGCTTTTGCAGCCCCTTATCCCTACGCGGGCTTTTCCGAGCTTTTTCTCTCCACCCATGCCAGACTTGGGGGGAACGTACAATCGGCTCACGCACCGGCTTCTTGAGCAATTGCTCTGGCACAATGTGCGCAGCTGGCTAACACACTGGCGCAAGGCAAAGCTGCAGCTGCCGCCTCTTCCTTTCACGGGCCCCTATGCCAAAATGCGCGCCGAGCGTGTGCCGCACATATTGGGTTGTAGCCCGGTTGTCATTCCCAAGCCAGCTGATTGGGCCTACTGGCATTACGTCTCGGGCTATTGGTTCTTGGATCCTCCGGCCGATTGGCATCCAGCCGAGGCATTGGAGCAGTTCTTGCGAGCTGGGCCGCCACCGATCTACGTAGGCTTCGGTAGTATGCGCGACGAGCGCCCGGAGGTTCTCAGCCAAATCGTGGTTGATGCCTTGGACCGGGCAGGCCAGCGGGGAATCTTGGCAGCCGGCTGGGGCGGATTGGGGGGAACGACCCTCCCAGAAACAATATTCCAGATCGAATCTATCCCACACCGTTGGCTGTTCCCACGGATGGCTGCGATTGTGCATCACGGCGGCGCTGGGACGACTGGCGCCGGCCTGCGTTCAGGCATCCCTTCAATAATCATACCGTTTGGCGGTGACCAGTATCATTGGGCTCGCGTGGTGGTTAAGCTGGGTGTTGCGCCCGAAGCTCCGTCAGTCAATAGGCTGACAGCAGATTCATTGGCGAGTGCCATTCGTTGCGCGATCAACGACCAGGACCTTCGAGCGCGCGCAAGTGAGCTAGGAGAAATGATTAGCGCTGAAGATGGCGTGTCACGGGCAGTGGATATAGTGGATCGACATATACAATTGGAGGGTTAGATCCAGCAGGATGCGGCCTAACTCGTGGTGACGGTTGCCCGGCTTCAGCAACATTGATGACCAACCCCACGACATGGTTTGCGACAGAAGCTTAGTCGCAGCTGGCGATGAGGATTTGTTGCATTGGAATAGGAGGCTGATAGGCAGGATACTCCCGGTACGTAGAAAAGCCTGGAGGAACTGATTGATCGAGCGAGACGCATGGCTCTGCGGTACGCGGAGAGCAGCCCGTACAGCCCAAATCCCGACCAGAAGGTTTGGGAGGGGATCGTCAGGGGGAGTGGTCGGCAGGCACATACCTTGGGCTGGCCCTATTGTCGTTGACAAGAGCGCAGTGGCGATCCCCTGGAGGATCGGAAGTTCATCTGCCCTTGCTACCGGCACGAGCAAGACATTGCCGAGATGGGCCATTGCATTTGCGGCCTCTTCGTGAGCGATGATTATCGCCCACCAGCGATAGCGCCCTGCCATCATCGGGCCTCCACTGACGAAGATGGGCGGCACATGGAGTCGAGCAGCGGCCATCAGCATCCCCGGGACGATGCTATGCCGTCGCAGACGGCAATTACATTGAACGCATCGGGGTGCCGCCTGCCATGCGCACACCTGCCTTAACCGCTTGGCTCAGCTTGTCGAGATAGACGTGGCCGGGGACGATTTCGTTGTAGGAGTTGGCGACCCCGATGAGGGGTTGGTCCAGTTCTGAAGGCGTTAATCCAGCGGCGTAAAACAGGCTGCGAAGAGGAGCTCGCTGCGCACCTCGTTTTACCAGATCACTACGTTTCTATCTCCGTCAAGTAATTGAAGCGGGCCTCGGGGGAGCAGCCCCAAGAGATGCTTTCGCTGATCAGATTTCCCATCTCCGCTGTGCCGACGAGGGTGGCACCGTCTACACAGATGTCCTGCGTGCGATAGCCTTCAGCGAGCACGGCCTCGACTGCGTTTTCGACAGCTCGTGCTTCATCGTCCAGGCCGAGCGAGTAGCGGAGCAGCATCGCCACGCTGAGAATGGTAGCTATCGGGTTGGCGATGCCCTGGCCAGCGATGTCTGGAGCACTCCCGTGGATGGGCTCGTAGACCCCGGCGTGACCCTCTCCCAACCATGCAGAGGGCAACATGCCCATGGAGCCGGCTAACATCGACGCTTCGTCGGTCAGAATGTCACCGAACATGTTGCCTGTGACGATTACGTCGAAATCTGCCGGTTGACGGAGCAGGTGCATCGCCGCCGCGTCCACGAGCATGGTCTCCAGCGTGACGCTGGGATAATCCTCCGCTATTTCAGTCACGACTCGCCTCCACAGCCGAGAGGCCGCCAACACATTGGCCTTGTCTACTGAGGTGACCTTCCCTCGCCGCTGCTCAGCCAGGCGAAAGGCAACGTGAGCGATGCGCCGGACTTCGTGGGCTGAGTAGACCATCGTATCGTAGGCAGTCCCGCCGTTGTCGGCCGCCTCGCGGCGAGGACCGAAGTAGATACCGCCCGTCAGTTCCCTTACCACCACCAGGTCCACACCCTCCAGCCTCTCCGGGCGCACCGGGGAAACGTCCAGCAGGGATTCGCAGACGCGCACCGGTCGGAGATTGGCGTAGAGCCCCAGTTCCCTGCGCAGCCCCAGGAGACCTTGCTCTGGGCGGATAGCTGCGGTCGGGTCAGACCAGCGGGGACCGCCCACTGCGCCCAATAGCACCGCATCGGCCTGTTGGCAGGCCTCCAGTGTTGCCTGCGGCAAGGCCGTGTCTGAGACGTCCATCGCAGAGCCACCAATCAGCTCTTCATCGAAGGCGAAGCTGTGGCCGTACACCTCTGCTATGACCTGGAGCACCTTCACGCCTTCAGCGACTACCTCGCCACCGATCCCATCTCCGGGCAAAGTGACAATCCTCGCTTCCATAGCTTCTCCTCGTGCTACTTCCCTCTATTTCAGGCCATCGACAATCAGGCCGTACTCCACCGCATCTGCCAGGGCCATCCAACTGGCCACGATGATGTTGTGGGAGGCCCCCACAGTAGTCCAGCGGTGGGTCCGATTCTGCATGTCAACCAACACGCGGGTGGTCGCCGCTGTCCCGCGCTCTCCATTCAGGATGTGTACCTTGTAGTCAGCCAGATCGAATCCGGCCAGGCGGGGATAGACGGGTGCGAGGGCCTTTCGGAGGGCCAAGTCCAGGGCATTCACGGGGCCGTTTCCCTCCGCAGCCGAGTGGAAGATCTGGTCGCCCGTCCGGACCTTGATCGTCGCTTGAGTGAATTCATCCTGCCCGTTTCGGTGCTCGACTACGACCAAGAAGTCGAGCATCTCGAAGGGAGGACGATACCCCGGTGTGGAGCGGCGAAGGAGCATCTCTACTGAGGCTTCGGCTCCTTCGAAGCTGAAGCCCTGGTGTTCCAACCGCTTGACCTTCCGGAGCACGCCGCTGAGATCCTCCGGGTTCGCGTGGTCTATGCCTATCTCCTCCACCATACTCAGCAGGTTCCCTCGGCCCGACAGCTCCGATACCAGGATGCGCGGCCGGTTACCCACGAGCGCGGGGTCGAGATGCTGGTAACTGTGCGGATTGCGACGCTGGGCCGCAACGTGCATTCCCCCCTTGTGAGCGAAGGCACTCTTGCCCACATAGGGCGCCTGGCGGTGAACCCGTTGGTTGGCTATGGCAGCCACGGTGCGCGCAAGCTGGGTCAGGCCGGTCAGACGGCCTGGAGGCAGAGCCGCTGTACCCATCTTCAATACCAGATTGGGGATCAGGGCACAGAGGTTGGCATTCCCGCATCGCTCGCCGTAGCCATTCATGGTCCCCTGCACGTGCCTGGCACCACCTCGAACTGCTGCCAGACTGTTGGCTAGAGCCAGCCCACCATCGTTGTGGGTGTGGATCCCCAGGATGACGTCCGGGAATAGCGAGCGAACCTCGCGGGTAATGGTCTCGATCTCCCAGGGCATCGAACCGCCGTTGGTGTCGCAGAGCACCAGTGTGTCCGCACCGGCCTTGGCCGCAGCCCTGAGCGTACTCAAGGCATAGTCCGCGTCGGCGGTGTACCCATCGAAAAAATGCTCAGCGTCATAGATGACCTCGCGGCGGTTAGTCTTGAGGTAGGCCACGCTCTCTTGGATGATACGTAGGTTCTCGTGGGGTGTGGTGCGGAGGACATCGGCTACGTGCAGGGCTGAACTCTTGCCCACGATGGTAACCACCGGCGTTTCCGCTCTCAGCAGGGCCTGGATGTTAGCATCGCTCTGGGACTGCCTCCCCACTCGGCATGTGCTGCCGAACGCAGCGATCTGAGCTTGCTCCAGATTTAGTTCCTGCACCCGCTGGAAGTACTCGGCATCTTTGGGATTCGAACCCGGCCAGCCCCCCTCGACATAGTGCAGGCCGAACTCGTCCAGGAGACGAGTGATCTTCAGTTTGTCATCCACCGACAGAGAGATGCCTTCTCCCTGTGTCCCATCGCGACAGGTCGTGTCATAGAGTAAGATCTCGTGGGGCTGCTGCATCGTTGCTGCCTTTCGTGATTGCCAACTGAGATGCGAACGCGTTCTCGAAGCGTGTCAGGCCTCCGCCTCAGTGTCCGCCCCTAGCCGTCGCTGCGTGTAAGGCACCAGTCCCCCAGCCGCGACGATCTCCATGATGAACGGGGGGAGTGGGGAGGCCACATAGGTGTGCCCGGTCCGCAAGTTGCTGATCGTGCCGGCGCTGAGATCTACCTTTAACTGATCTCCCTGCTCGGTCCCTTGCACCGCCTCGGCGCACTCCAAGATCGGCAGGCCGGTGTTGATAGCATTCCTGTAGAAGATGCGCGCGAAACTCTTGGCGATCACACAGGCTACCCCCGCACCCATGATTGCCAACGGCGCGTGTTCCCGCGACGACCCGCAGCCAAAGTTCTCCCCGGCGACGATGAAGTCTCCCCGCTGGACCCTGTTAGCGAATTCGGGCGTGATGTCCTCCATGCAGTGCTGTGCCAGGTCCCCGGGCGTAGAAACCTTCAGGTAGCGGGCGGGGATGATGACGTCAGTGTCTACGTCGTCGCCGTATTTCCAACTGGTGCCTGTCATTTGAGTATCCTAACACCTCCTGTGGCCCGACGATACGGCCGGTCAAAGCAGACGCGGCCGCGACGGCCGGCCCGGCAAGGTAGACTTCGCTCTCGGGATGGCCCATACGGCCACGAAAGTTGCGGTTGGTGGTGCTCACCGCCTTTTCACCTGCCGCCAGCACGCCCATGTGACCGCCCAAGCAGGGGCCACAGGTGGGCGTGCTGACCACGGCGCCCGCCTGGACAAAAGCCGCGATCAATCCCTCGTTCAGGGCGTCCAGATAGACTTGCTGGCTGCCCGGGATGATGATGCACCGTACATCGTCGTGCACGCGACGACCGTGGAGTATCTCAGCGGCTACGCGCAGATCCTCCAGACGGCCGTTGGTGCAGGAGCCGATTACCACCTGGTCAATCCGTACCTCTCCAGCTTGGCTTACGGGTCGGACGTGTTGCGGCAGATGGGGGAAGGCCACCTGGGGTTCGATCAGGCTCGCGTCAATCTGCACTTCCTCAGAGTAAGCGACGTCATCGTCGGCCTCGTAGGACGTATAGGGCCGCGAGGCGTGATGCTCCACATAGGCGCGGGTGGCATCATCCACAGCGAAGAGGCCCACCTTGGCGCCCGCCTCGACAGCCATGTTCGACATGGTGAACCGCCCGGCCATGGGGAGCGAGCTGATGATTGGTCCTGTGAACTCGATGGCCCTATAGAGGGCTCCTCTGACGCCGATTTGGCCGATGGTGTAGAGGATCAAGTCCTTGGCGCCGACCCAGGGACGTAGCTGTCCATGGTAGAATATGAGCATGGTCTCTGGGACACGCATCCATATGCGGCCTGTGGCCATGGCCACGGCGATGTCCGTAGAGCCCATGCCGGTGGCAAAGGCTCCCAGGGCTCCATAGGTGCAGGTGTGGGAATCGGCGCCGACGACGATTTCCCCCGGTACTACCAGGCCTTGCTCCGGGAGCAGTACGTGCTCGATGCCCATCCGGCCCACGTCGAAGTAGTGAGTCAATCTCTGGCCTCGCGCAAACCGACGCATGACGAGGCACTGTTCCGCGGATTTGATGTCCTTGTTGGGTGCAAAATGGTCGGCCACCATCACGACCTTGTCGGGATCGAAGACCCGTTCCACGCCCAGCCTCTCGAACTGGTCAATGGCGATAGGGGCGGTGATGTCGTTGGACAGCACCAAGTTCACGGTCACCTCCACGAGGTCCCCAGGCCACACCTCTGCGCCGTGACCGGAAGCAAGGCCGTTGGGACCGTCCCCTAGGTGGGCGGCGATGATTTTCTCAGCTACGGTATGCGCCATGTGCTTCTCTCTTGGGCTCAGCAGGCGCTGGGAGTGCCCGACGAAGAGCGTCCGTCTTCAGGCTCTGTGTCGTCAGGCAGGGCAGCCCCGTCCCACTTCAGCGCCCATCCTTGGGGCTCTGCAAACTTGGCCGAGGTTGCGCCACTGTTCGCCAGCACCTTCTCCGCCCTGGCGTGCGCTGTCTCTGCGTCGTAGGTTTCCTTACGATCTTGTGCGTCCATCTGTCATGACCTCCTCATGATTTGTTGGTGTCGGGTTGAAACTGCATTCGACTATCCAGCGTTCGCTACCTTTCCGCTTCGCGACGGGTGCCGGTTAGCCGGTTGAGAGCGACGTGGTATGCCTTGGCGCTGGCCACCATGATGTCGCTATCCGCCCCGTGACCGCCAAACAGCCGGCGTTCGCCTCCGTTGACGTGATGTCCGCTTCCTGAAAGGCGTCGGACCCAATGAGGGAGGTCGGGGTCTGGCCTTCTATACAGACGATAGGCGAGGAATCCAACATCGCCGTGGCGATGCAAGTGATCAGGTTCGTGACTCCCGGCCCCGACGTGGCTATGGCCACTCCGATCCTGCCGGAGGCCCGTGCATAGCCATCGGCCGCGTGGGCCGCACCTTGCTCGTGGCGCACGAGCACGTGGCGAATGTCATAATCTCCTAGGTGATGGTAAGTGTCCATGATCGCCCCTCCGGGGATGCCAAAGACCACCTCCACGCCCTCCGGGCTCAACATCTCCCAGACAATCTGTGCGACTGTAGGTTTCAAGTCTCCCCCTTGATCGACGCTTTGGACCTGATTTAGGCGCATGACAAAACAGCCGCCTCAGTTGGCGGCTGCTGCTTCTCTCTTGGCTTCTACTATTGGCCTATGCCCGTCCGTGCCATCGCAACCGCCAACCGCTCCCGCTAAGTAGGAGAATGATAATGACGACCATGAGCAGGCCCAGGGCCTGGTGGTCGACCACATTGACCTTGGAAAGGGTGCTAGCGAATGGCATCTTGTAGTACTGGCGAGTGTTCATGGCTTTGATTACTGTTGGTAGGTTCGATGCTGCATGGGTACTCCAACGATTAGAGCCGCCCCGTTGGGCGGCTCTCGTATGTGCCAGTATGCGGTGCTCTGCACCTGCCCAACGGGTTATGGCTCCATCCCCATAATCAGGACCAGGAGCCGGTTGGACAGGATAAGGACCAGAGTCCTAAGAACCTTCATCGCCATCGCACCGACTGTGTGCAATTTGAAGCAAGTATACAGCAATTCACGAGTCTTGTCAAGCCCTTTTAGTGCTTGCGCCAAGACAGGATCACCCGCGAGCCTGGGCGATTAGTGGCGCATGGTTACCACGTCCGGGCCTGGACCAGGAATGCTTCGGCTTCGATGGGCTCAGGAGGATAGAGAGAGACTGATCAGGGGAACGTCGACCGATTCTCTCGCCGTTAACCTGGGCGGACTAGTTTCTCGCCCAGCTCAGTCTGTGTGCACGCGCCCCCTGGAGGAGCTTGGGCAAGCCACCACGCAAGGGAGTAAAGCCCCGTCAGAAGAGGTCCCGGCCTGCGGCGCGTAGTCGCCGCACCGTGCTGCGATAGCCGTCGCACCGCTCCTCCTCCACCCAACCAGCGTACCCTGCCTTGCGCAACCGCTTAAGCATGTTGGCCCGCTCGGCCTCGGGCATCAATCGCGAGTCGGTCATGGCCGCCACATGGAAGTCAGCCCCCGCGGCGCGCAAGCGCTCGATGGCCACAAAAGGCAGTTCCCAGAACTCGTCTCGCGCCCCTGTGCGCGCCTCGAATTGCTCGGCTGTGCCGGCCTTGAGGGATACCCGGATGTGGGCACAGGTGTAGCTGGCCAGTGCCGCAGCGTACCCTTCGTCGCCAGCGATGGGGATACCATTGGTCTCCAGGATGAAGCCGTGGCCGGTGGGCTCGATGAGGTCTAGAACGGCCAGGAGGTGCTCCTTGCACAGAGTTGGCTCGCCCCCGGAGATACGCACCTGGTGCATTCGCTTTCGCCGCGCATTGCCGAGCAGCTGTCTGGCTGCCTCTTGTGCGGTGTGGAACTCACCGCGCGACTCTGGGTAATCACGGGAGGAATCCACCCAACAGAAGATGCAGCGGAGACAGCAACCTACGGCGTAGCCGGTGGAGATGCCGCCATAGACGCCAGTGCAATAGAAGGCGGTGTACTTGCGCGCGTCCCCTCTGGCTATGATCTCTTCGGTCCGCGTGGCCAACTCCAAGGGATCGAAAGGCGTGAAGCCCTCCCTTAGGAAACGAGGATATTCCTCCATGATGGTGAAACCAGATTTCTGCGGCTCGGCTCACCCTAAGAAACACGCCTTGGGCGCCAGGGTGCTTCCGAGTACGTCACGACATCACGAAGAGCGACCGGAGCCTCGCGCCGAGCGCTCCCGCTTGCGAAGAGAGGCATAAGGGCCCCGCGGGGAAGGGATTGAGCAGATATGAATCCTGGGTGACCCGGACCGGGGCCTACTTCTTTCGCTGCCTGGCGAGGCGCCCCGCTTCGTCGAAGCCCGATGGGGTCAGATAGCCTTCGCCGGTAAGCCCTGAGCCGGTACCGTCAACGAGCTCGGCGCGCAGCATAAGGTCCCACAGGCCCTGGAAGTCCCCGCCCTCGAGGCCCGAGGCCTGGACGATGGCTGTCTTCCTTGCGCAATGGGTGTGGGCAATGGCACCCTCGGCGAAGAGATAGCGCAGTACCTTGTTGCGCGCTTGATAGAAGGCATGGCCCGTGGTCATAGCATCACCCCCTGCCGCGATAGTTGGATTTCCGGCCGGCGCAGGCCCCCGGCCAAGGACACCGGACTCGGTTGCCTGTGTCCTCGAGATGGTCCACCACGTCGATACCCTAGAAGATCCCCTTGGAATAGCGTCGTCGCACCCTAAGGCCCATCGGACCTGAGGGCTTACTGGAAATCACTCCCTCCGTTTGGCTCCAAATTGAACTCGATCGCGGAGAGCAGAGGGCAGCAGGCGCTGGTGAAGCACGCTACGGCGGCAAAGCAGACAGCGTTGGGAAACAGGCTCTTCATCCTGCTCATGCTATTCCTCCTCCTGCTGAACGCTGTGGACCAGACGTGGCGCTACAGAGTATAGCATGGGAGCTTATCCTTGACAAGCTGTTGTGTGGAAGCGTACAAGACGGCATGGTGTTGAGTGTAGATGCTACGACTGGGTCTAGGCTGCATGGCAGAGCCTGTGGTTCACGGGCCGCGAGTCCTCTTTACAATGCCAGTACTTCCCAGGTAGAGTCCCCCCGTCCACTGGTAGTGGCGGCGTGGGTCTGGTGGGAGGCCGAAGTAGGCCACCGGGACCAGAAGCGTGGCTTCCTTGAGTATGGCATTGCCGACTGCCTCAAAGCAAGCTGGTCGTGCGCACGCCTAAGGGCCGATTTCCGCAGGTGGATCAGTCCCACCGCCATAGCCCAAGTTCCTCCAGGATGATATAGAGCACGAGGCATCCGGTGAGGAAGATCCACAGCCCGCGGAAGAAGCGCTCGTGATCCTCGATGAGCTTCTCAAACCGATTCCGGATCCACTTCACCATGTGACTCCTCCTACACTTCGACGGAGTCCCCACCCACGACGTCCAGTCTCAGTCCTGGGAGTCGGGCCATCCCAGGGGGCCGACCTCCCCCTCCTGTCACTTTCGCCTGCCATGGCCGACCGAACCATGCTCTCCTTCCCGTGAGGCCGCCTGTGCTAATTCCGCAGCGCCGAGCAGAACCCCAGGGACAAGTAGAAAAGGGCCTTCCCGCAAACGGAAGGCCCGTGTAATCAAACCTCCCGCAGGTTTGGACTCTCGGGGAGGATCTCGCACTCACGCTCTCGTCCGCCAGCGTAGAGACGCGTATGTTGCGAGACGGGCCAGGCCGCTTGCGAACTCCTCACTACCTCGTCGTCCGTGTTCGGCATCCGTCCGGTGGTCAGTTGGGCTGCAATCATGCGGCACAACACCAGAAGGAAGAGAATGCCCAGGATGAGTATGATTTGTAGCGGCAACATCCTCGGTACCTCCTTCTCGCGAAATCTCCTCCGCTCTCCGCCCATTGTCCGTGATGTGAGGCCAAATCGACAAGCGGGTTTTGAGTCTACGCCAGGTGCGGCCTTAGGCCTAGCAGCAGTGTGGGAAGGGTAAGGCGTCCTCCAGGCCCTCCCCTCTCCGCCCGAATAGGACGAAACGATAGTCCAGACGTCGGGCTCGCGTCGGCCGGGATCCTCCCAAGGGTGCGGTGTCGAAGCGATTCGACTGGGGCATGGCCCGGCCAGGACGAAACTTGCACAACTCACCCAGGTCGAACGTGGCCCCTCGTGTGGGTGAGTACTACAAGACCTCGGAGGTCTCGGCATGTCGGCCCGCTACCAGGTATCGCCCACGAGTCCGAAGTGTAGACCCCGTTGCCCTGCCATGAGTTGGAGCGAGGGTGGTAGCTGGCAGTTTGTAGACGGGAATGATGCGGGCTGAACTGCTGTTGTTCAGCACCAGAGCCCCGGAAGTCGTGCGATAGTCCATCGAGGACAATGCCGCCAGGACCAGTCGGGCTCAGGGCACCCCTACCTTGCCTGCCAACCTCGCCCTGGATCGGCCACCTGTCCCAGGCTAAACCATCAGGTTCCGTGCCCGACCTGGGATGAGGGAACTGTCGCCATTGTGGTAGATGATTTCTCCACCCACTAAAGTCATCGCCATGGGGATTTGCCACAAGCGCCCCAGAGGCGCTGTATAAGGGTCCTCATTCCACACCGCCAGGTCGGCGAGTTTGCCCACCTCGAGGGAACCCTTGATGTCCTCCTCGTGACCGGCGTAGGCGGAGCCCATGGTGTGAGCCCACAGCGCCTCCTGGATAGTAAGGCGCTGCTCTGGCTCGAACGTCTGGTCGGAAAAAGTGATACGACTCACCGCGCCGAAAAGGGTCGCCTGGGGGGTATGCCAAGGGGTCGTGGGGGCATCGGAGCCTAGCGCCAATGTGATGCCGGCATCCAGCCACTCGCGGGTCACGATCGCCCTTCGCGCGCGGTCTTCGCCAAACATGAGCGCGTAGGCATCCCCTCCCAGCCGTATGAACTGGGGCTGGGTACTGAGCACCACGCCCAAGTCCTTCATGCGCTGGGTAGCCTGTGGTGTACTCAGGATGCAGTGCTCAATGCGATGGCGAGGATCGGGTCGCGGATTGGCCTCCATCGCCTCTTCGAAGGCGTCGAGTGTGAGATCCACCGCCGCATCACCTGCACAGTGGACACAGATTTGCAGGCCCGTGTCGTGCAGGGTGCGCAAAGCATCCTTGAAGCTCTGGGGCTCCCAGGTAGGTGTATCCCAACGGACCCCGTTATGAGGGTCGTGACAGTAGGCCATCTTCAGCTGGCCGTCCAAGAGAAACTTGAACCCCGCGAAGCGCATATATCCATCGTTCTCGTAGTACTCGATTTCGTGCAACGCCCTATCGACGTCACCGGGCCACTCCAGGGTGTAGTAGATGGAGCCGCGCAGGTTCATCTCCCCCTGCCGGCCAGCCTCCATATAGGTCGCGACGGTGTCCACGCCACGTACGTTGTTGTCTTG
>CAZBJW010000073.1:0-16780 GCA_964492135.1 uncultured Anaerolineales bacterium | reverse complement strand
ACTCCGAGCAGCCGTAGATCGTTGATAGATGTCGCTCTCGGGAGACGAGAGGCAGACCTGTACATCCGCAATGGCAGGCTCGTAAACGTCTACTCGGGCGAGTTGCTGGAGAAGCACGACCTTGCCATCAGCGGTAGGCACATTGCCTACGTCGGTCCTTCGACAGAGAATGTTCGCCCTGGCGAGCAGGTCATTGATGCCCGGGGAGCCTATCTGGTGCCTGGGTTCATCGATCCCCATGCTCACGTAGATTTCTTTGCCAACCCCTTGTCCCTCACCCCACATTTCCTCCTCAGCGGCACAACTGCTGTCATGGCGGATCCGCACGAGGCGGTAGGGGCGTTGGGACTGGCAGGCTTGGACATGCTGGTTGACATGACACGTGGTCTGCCCGTCAAGTTCTACTTCAGCGTCCCGGTGGCCACGCCTCCCTTTCCAGAAGTGGAGGGCGAGCCCATACTCTCGCAGTTGGATGTGGATTCGTGTCTGTTGAGACCGGAGATGAGGGCGATTAGTGAGGTCACGCCGTGGGTGCGGTTGCTCTCGTGCGATGCAGACCTGCTGGCCAAATTCGAGTTGGCGCAGCGGCACAGACGGCGGATAGAGGGGCACACTACGGGCGCCTCTTATCAGAAGCTGAACGCATTGGCAGCGGCAGGGCTGACATCGTGCCATGAGGCCATCAATGCGCGAGAGGCCAGGGAGCGATTGCGCCTGGGCATGTACGTGATGTTGCGGCATGGCTCCATCCGAGACGACCTCGAGTCGCTGACAGAGGTGGTGGTCGGTGAAGGGGCGGCGGACTCACGTAGGGTGATGCTCACGCCGGACTGGATGGATCCTCCGGCCATCCTGGAGGCGGGCTACATGGACGGCCTGGTCACGGCGACCATTGAGCAGGGAGTGCCGCCGCTGACTGCTGTTCAGATGGCTACCCTCAATCCGGCCACATATTTGGGCCTGGACAGCGAACTAGGCGGGCTAGCCCCGGGCAGAATTGCCGATATTCTTCTTGTTGACCGATTGGATAACATGACCCCCAGATTAGTCGTCGCCAATGGCCAGATTGTCGCCCGAGACGGCGAGGGCGTCGTAGACATCCCTTCCGTCCCTGCGGAGGCGCTGCAAATCGCCTGGCTCAGGCATCGCCAATTACCCCCCACCTTCGACGAGGCCGATTTCGAGGTGGCGAGCACAGTATCAGACGGAGCGGTCTCGCTGCCAGTGGTCTCGATAGTGGACAAGACCATCACCAGGCGTCAGGATCTCAGTTTGCCGGTGAAGGATGGCTACGTCCAGTTGCCACCGGATGAGGATGTGCTGAAGGCTGCTTTGTTGAACACAGAACTGCCGGGCTTCATGACGGTATTCGTGACTGGATTCGGTGCCAAGGTCGGCGGATTGGCCTCCAGCTTGGCCCACGAACCTCACCGTCCGCTGGTTGTAGGCTGTCAAGAGAGCGACATGGTGCTGGCATTGCGACGCATGCAGGAGTTGCGCGGGGGGATAGTGCTGGCGCATGGTGGAGCAGTTTTGGCTGAGATCCCGCTGCCCATTGGAGGCCTGATGTCGGACGCCCCTCTGGAGGCTATCGCCGATCAGATAGGCACCGCGAACCGCATCTTGAGACGCATGGGATGCCCACTGGAAAAGCCCATCTTCACTCTTGGCTTCCTGACCTTCTCCGCGTTGCCATGGGTGCGGGTGACGCCTATGGGTCTGTGGGACGTGAAGGAGGGGAAGGTAATCTGGCCAGCCTCACAAGGATGACTGTTCAGCTGGCCTGACGATCATGCCTTTCTCTAACAAGGCCTTACACTGCAGGCACAGGGTGGCATACGGCAGGGCCTCGAGGCGCTCCCGACCGATCTGTTTGCCGCAATTCTCGCAGGTTCCGTATGTACCGCCGTCCAGCGACGCCAGGGCCTCAGAAAGGGAGTACTGCTTGTCCTCTAGGTTGCGCAGCAGCGCCAGCGTCTTTTCTCGCTCGTAGAGGTCTGGATCACCCTCCTCTGGATCAGCATCCAGCTCGTATTTCAACACTTCGCTCAAGCGTGAGATCTCGGCCAGGGTTTCGTCCTGCTCGGCCTCAAGCTTGGTCCTAATGCTGCTCCACTTGTCGTCTGTCAAGGCGTCCTCCACTTCCAGACGTGGTCGGCCACTCATAGCTCACTTTGCCTTCCGAAGACATGCCGCGTTACGACCACCGGCTGCGAGATTGGCTCTTACTATATACTGGATTTTCGTCCGCATGTCAATAACCATGAGAATGCTCTCTTGCTCATAATCTCTCACCTTCTCCCGAAAGCTGCCAGAATCTATCCTTTTCACTTTGCTGGTCAGTCGCTTTACCATTCAGACCAGCTCTGCTATACTATGATATCGGTGCGGCAGGGCGCTCGCCGGGAGGTAACAGTGTCTGAGGAGAGAGTAGTCTCGGCCAAGTTGAGGGGCGAAGATAGAGTTCACGACTCCAGCCTGCGGCCACGGAGCCTGGACGAGTTCATCGGCCAGCCGAAGCTCAAAGAGAACCTTCGTATCCTCTTGGATGCGGCAAACGGCAGAGGAGAGGCGCTGGATCACGTTCTATTCCACGGGCCTCCAGGGCTTGGCAAGACTACCCTGGCCCACATTCTGGCGCACGAGATGAGAGTGAAGATCACAGTCACTTCGGGACCGGCTATCGAGCGCGCAGGGGATCTGGCAGCCATTATCACCAATCTGGGCGAGCGGGATATCCTCTTCATAGACGAGGTACACCGGCTCAGTCATCCGGTCGAGGAACGGCTGTATCCGGCCATGGAAGACTACGCCCTCGACATAGTCATCGGTAAGGGGCCGAGTGCCAAGACCATACATCTTCCCTTGCCTCGTATCACAGTGGTGGGTGCAACTACTCGCATTGCACTGCTGACCGCGCCACTCCGCGAACGCTTCGGCGTCTTGCACCGGCTGGATTTCTACGGTGAAGAGGCCATGAAACGCATCGTGAAGCGTTCTGCCGGGCTGCTGGTGCTGGAGATAGATGAGGGTGGAGTTGAGGAGATTGCCAAGCGTGCCCGGGGTACTCCGCGCGTGGCCAATCGATTTCTGAGGCGCGTGCGCGACTATGCTCAGGTGCGGGCTGACGGGGTCGTGACTAGAGAGGTTGCTCAACGGGCGCTGAGCATGCTTGAGGTGGACGATCTGGGACTGGACGACATAGATCGACGGGTCATTGAAGCCATCATCATCAAGTTCAATGGTGGACCGGTGGGAATCGACACCATCGCTGCCTGCATCAGTGAGGAACCAGACACGATCATGGATGTCTATGAGCCCTATCTGCTGCAGTTGGGTTTCATCGATCGCACTCCGCGCGGTCGTGTGGCCACCAAACTCGCCTATGGGCACCTGGGGATTCCCTACGACAAGGAGCCTCCGCAGCCGCGACTGCTGTGAGCCACACAGGACCTGGCGATGGGTAGAGCGCACGTACTGGACAACCAAGGAAGGGAACTCTCTCCCTGTTCCGCGGAAAAGGCGCGACGATTGGTGGTCCAGGGTAGGGCAGCTCTGCTGAGCGAAAGCCCTCTGACCATTCAGCTTCCCTATGCGGTTGACCTGCCGGAGAGGGCGGAAGTAGCGCAGGCGTGCGGGCACGGAGAGGGCAGAAGCATTCTGCTGCACGTCTGCTGCGGGCCGTGCTCCACCTACGTCATCAATCGCCTGCGGGAAGAGGGCTTCGAGGTCACAGGTTTCTGGTACAACCCCAACATTCATCCCTTCAGCGAGCATCAGAAGCGTCTAGAAAGCTTCGAGACATATGTAGAGTCCGTGGGCCTGCCTATCATCCAGGATCGCGAATACGACATGCCCCTCTTCTTCCGGTCGGTGGCTGGCCACGAGGCATTTGGCGAGCGGTGTCGGTTCTGCTATGAGATGCGCTTGGCGCGCACGGCGATGGTGGCTGCCCGCGAGGAGTTCGACGCCTTCACTACCACCTTGCTCATCAGCCCTCACCAGGATCAGGACATGGTGCGGGAGATGGGCCGGGAGGTCGCTGACGAGCACCAGGTGGAGTTCTACTTTGAGAATTTCCGTAAAGGCTGGTCAGAGAGGGGCCGTCTGAGCCGGGAGCATGACCTGTATCGCCAGCAATACTGCGGCTGCATCTACAGCGAGTGGGAGAGACACATGGGCGACCACAGCTCCCTCTCGATCTCTGGAGCAGGGGATGACTAGGGGTGTCACAGCCAGGGCCAGGAGGGTGCTGACGCGTCCCCTGTCTTACCTTTTCATCGCCTGTCTCATCCTCTTGGCACACGAGGCATTCTACTACCGTGAGTTGGGCAGGGATGCCGTGGATGACGCCTACATCTCCTTTCGCTATGCTCAGAACTTCGTGGCTGGGCAGGGATTGGTGTTCAATCCTGGTGAGCGCGTCGAGGGATACACGAACTTTCTGTGGACGGTCTTGCTGGCCTCTTTCCTGCGCCTGGGATTCGACCCATCTCGCGTAGCCATCGTGCTGGGCGTCCTATTCAGTCTGACCACTGTCTGCCTAGTCTACGTGTTTTGCAGAGTCATTTCGATGAGGAACTCCCCCGTACCGATCATAGCCATGCTCTGTCTGGCTGTTGACGGGTCCTTTGCCTTGTGGGCGGTGAGCGGCATGGAGACTTCGATGTTCGCTTTCCTGATACTGGGCGCAGTGACGCTGTATGTCTGGGAATGGAGGGAGGAGAAGCCCGGCGTCTTGTCTGGCGCTGTGTTGGCCTTGGCCTCCATGACCCGTCCCGAGGGCGTGCTTGCGTTAGTGATCGTCGTAATCCATCAGGTTCTCGCACGTTTGGTGTTGCGGAGGCGGCCAATCACTGCGGGAGACGTGGCCCGGGTAACGGCGTTTGTGGCTGTCTATCTCCCCTATTTCCTGTGGCGTTACTACTACTACGGGTTCCTTCTACCTAATACCTTCTATGCCAAGGTCACTGTCAGCGGTAGCGCAGCTCAATACGAGCGTGGCTTGCGGCACCTGGGAACCTTCGCCGTCCTCCATCTGGGCTGGCTGGCAGCCTTGCTGATCCTCGTGCCCGTGGTGAAGCGGAAGTTCACCTTCTGGCTTACTTTGCTCCTGGGCCTTGTCGCGACCTACGTGGGCTACATCGTGTTCGTGGGAGGCGACTGGTCAGTGGGGCGGTTCTTCGTACCCATTCTACCTGTTGTTTACATTCTTGTGGCAACGGGGACTGGGGAAGCGTACGAGAGCTTGGTTGGCTATGCACGACGAGCCACGAACTCTGCGCGTCTTCTGCTCGCCTCGAGAGGCGTTGGGGTGGTGATTCTGGCGCTGGCGCTTCTGGCTCTATTCAACTTCTCATCCCTCAGGGGAGAGCATGAGTTGTTCGTCGAGCGCTTCCAGGCGGCAAGAGCGACCTGTGCACGAGTGGCCTTGGGCAAATGGCTGCGTGACAACGTGCCCACTGATACCTTCATAGCTGTTGACGCAGCGGGGCAGGTACCCTACCATTCGGGACTCCCAACGCTGGACATGTTCGGGGTCAACGATGTCCACACCGCGCATCTACAGGTCGAAGACATGGGCGAGGGCGTCCCGGGTCACGAGAAGTTCGATCTAGACTACATCATGTGGCGACGCCCGGACCTGATCATCGCTACGGCGCCCTTCTTGGATGGCCTGGATTCCTACCAGCGCATGGATGTGCCTTGGATCGATGATCCAGCGCTCCATGGCTTTTTGTTCATCTATCGCCGCAAAGGATGGATTGGCTAGGCAGTGGCCCGATGGAGATGATGGGTAGGCTTCTCTTGATCTTGGGGGCTATCCTGATCGTCTTGGGCTTGGTTGTGCTGGTGCTCGGCCGGGTTCCTTGGGTGGGTCGTCTGCCTGGCGACATCAGCATCAGGTGGGGCAACGTGTCCTGCTTCTTCCCCATCGTGACCAGCATCGTGGTCAGCATCCTGGCTACGGTCGTCTTGAACCTCATAGTGTGGCTGTTGAGGAAGTGAAGACCGCCGACTTTGACTACGACCTGCCTCCCGAGCTCATTGCGCAGACGCCCGTGGAACCGCGCGATGCATCCCGTCTGATGGTGGTGGATCGACAGGAGGGCAGTATCAGACATGCGCACTTCCGGGAACTGGGTCAGTACTTGCGATCTGGCGACCTTCTGGTCTGCAACGACAGCAGGGTTCTTCCCGCGCGCCTGCTGGGCCGCAAAGTCCCCACCGGGGGCAAGGTGGAGCTACTACTCACCGTGAAGCGAGGTGAGCATCTGTGGGAAGCGCTGACCAGGGGTCGGCGGGTGCCGGTGGGCAGTCTGGTAGAGTTCTCGGGAGTGGATGGTGGGGGTTCAAAGAGGACTCTGCGGGCGGAGGTGCTCGAACGCACCCCGGCTGGCGCTCGTATAGTGAGGTTCGAGCGCGACGTCGAGCCTCTCCTCGAATGGCTGGGACACGTGCCTCTGCCGCCCTACATCCACAGGGATATCGAGGATCCTGAACGCTACCAGACGATATACGCGGACAGGGACGGCTCGGTGGCTGCTCCCACGGCCGGCCTGCACTTCACTCCTGAGCTCATGTCGGATCTCGAAGCCAGAGAGATAGATTTCGCGTTCATCACTCTGCACATCGGACCGGACACATTTCGGCCGGTTCGAGTGGAGGAGCTCGAGGAGCATCAGATGCATGCTGAGTACTGCGATGTTACGGAGGAGGCAGCCGGAGCGGTCAACCGCGCCCGCGGTGCCGATGGACGCATTGTAGCCTGCGGCACCACCGTCGTGCGCGCCTTGGAGACAGCCGCGGGCCACACATCTGATAGAAATGCAGAGGTCATCGCCCCCTACACAGGATGGACGGATCTGTTCATCTATCCCGGCTATTGCTTCCGGGCGGTTGATTATCTGGTCACCAACTTTCACTTGCCTCGTTCGACCCTATTGCTGCTGGTGGCTGCGTTCACCGGCAGAGAGCTGCTTGAAAAGGCCTACCGGAAAGCTATCAAGGAGAGGTACCGCTTCTATAGCTTTGGAGACGCGATGCTGATCCTGTAGAAGCCAACCTTCAGTCGCTCTGCGCCTCGCGGAGCAGTCGAGCACCATAATCCGTGGTGGAGTTCACGGGATCTTGACTTTATGGAAAGTTGTGATACAATCAGCAACAAGTGGTTGCGTGTGGACGTCAGCCCGAGGGAGAGGTTAACGTGGGGAGAATAGACGAGTTCCTCACTTTTCTTTCTGCTGAACGAGGATGTTCGGAGAATACGATATCCGCCTACCGCGTCGACTTGGTGCAGTTCAGAGAGTACTTGCAGAGGCGTTATGGCGTGTTGTACGAGGGTTTCTGGGGCAAGGTGGACAAAGAGGATATCGTCTCCTACATCATGTATCTCAAGGGCGACCGTGAATATGCGGCCGCTACTACTGCCCGCAAGGTCGCAGCGATAAGGTCTTTTTTTCACTTTCTGGTGGCGGAGGGCGTCATCAGGGACGATCCGACGGCCACTCTGGATTCTGTCAGGGTCAAAAAGCACCTGCCCCAGCCGATGTCCGTGGAGGAGGTCGACAGACTATTGGCTGAACCCGCCAAGCTATCCACATCCAAGGGGATACGCGACCGGGCGATCCTGGAGCTCCTCTATGCCACGGGCATGAGAGTCAGCGAGCTCATCTCTCTCAAGGTTGATGATGTGAACTTGGCGTCGGCTTCCGTGCGCTGCTGGGGCAAAGGTGCCAAGGAGCGAGTTATCCCCATACATCCTCAAGCCGTGGCGTCATTGCGCGACTACCTGGAAAGAGAAAGGCCGCATTTTGTGCGAGATGCCAACGAGAAGACCCTGTTCTTAAACATGAGAGGCGGGCCACTCACTCGACAGGGATTGTGGCTGATCTTCAAGGAGTATGTGGAGAAAGCCGGCCTTCCTCCGGACGTCACGCCCCACACTTTGCGTCACTCCTTTGCCACCCACATGTTGGATCGCCATGCCGACCTCATCAATGTACAGAAGCTGCTGGGCCACACGAGCATTTCGACTACCCAGGTCTACACTCACGTCAGCAGCGAGCGTCTCCGAGAGGTGTACGACGAATCTCATCCGAGAGCTAAGTAGCAGTCATTGCGGCCTGAGTGCTGGAAAACGCAGTTCCTGAGTAAAGAGGAGGCTCGGTCGAATGGGATATCTGGAAGGTCTAATGGGTCGGAGGGAGAGGATAGTGTTCAAGGCCAGGCAGCATTGGCTTTTCGTTCTAGGCAAGCTGGTGTTGTGGTCCGCGGTCTCGCTGGGTATTCTCTTGGTGGTTGCCGTGCTAGCCGCCATCACCCCCCTGGACGGACTCGCTTTGCTGCTCTTGCTGGCCCTGGTGTTCCCCTTCTGGAGATTCATGGTTGACTGCCTTAACTGGTGGAATGAACAGTATGTGATCACCAACAGGAGGGTGATCCAGCTGGAGGGTGTCATCAACAAGCATTCCATCGATTCGTCCTTGGAAAAAGTGAACGATGTAGTCCTGGAGCAGTCCGCCATAGGGCGAATCCTGAACTATGGTGACATACAGATCCTTACAGCCAGCGAGGTAGGAATCAACCGGTTCGACCGCATCGTTCGCCCGGTCAAGTTCAAGACGGAGATGCTCAACCAGAAAGAGGCTCTGGGTCAGCTTGACATCTTCGAGGGCAGGGTAACTCGAGTCCTGGAACAAGAGGCACCGACTGCGGGGGATATCCCGGAACTCATCGCCGAACTGGACGAACTTCGGAAGAAGGGAATCATCACCGACCGGGAGTTCCAAGACAAGAAGCGGGCGCTGCTAGCGAAGCTATGATCTAGTGAGAGGTTTGGTGTTGGACGAACGATCCTATGGTTGGGAGGAGATCGAGGAGAGCGCTTCCCTTATTCGTTCGCTGACAGCCAGTAGGCCGAGCGTCCTGATCATTACGGGCTCGGGTCTGGGAACTGTCGCGGATGACGTGGAGGTGTCACAGTCGCTAAGCTATGAAGAGATCCCCCATTTCCCATCGACCAGTGTGGAAGGCCACACAGGCGAACTGGTCCTGGGGCAGTTGGCGGGAAAGGAAGTGGCAGTGATGTGCGGACGCGTCCACTTCTACGAGGGATACTCTCTTCAGAGCATCACTTTCCCTGTTCGCGTCGTGCACAAGCTGGGCATCGATGCCATGATCGTCACCAACGCTGCTGGCGGCTTGTGTGAGGATTTGAAAGCGGGCGATTTGATGCTGATCACCGACCATATCAATCTCGTGGGCATGTCCGGGTTCAATCCACTGCGCGGTCCCAATGATCCTCGGCTTGGAGCTCGGTTTGTGGACATGTCGGCCGCATACGATGCAGGGCTGCGGGATCTGGCTCTCTTGGTGGCCGACGAGTTGGGGATCGAGCTGCGACAGGGAACCTATGTGATGTCTGCAGGCCCGACCTTCGAAACTCCAGCAGATGTCAAGTTCCTGAGGCTCATCGGGGCCGATGCCGTGGGCATGTCTACGGTGCCTGAGGTAATCGTAGCGAGGCATGAGGGTATCCGAGTTCTGGGGCTCTCCCACATCAGTAATGTAATACCTGCCGAAGGGGCGCCTGGCGAGGCCTCGCCCACGAACCAGGGGAGCCTGCACGATGAGGTGTTAGAGGCGGGCGCCAAGGCAGTGCCCAGGCTTAGCCGCTTGATCGAAGGGATCGTTGGCCGCATGTAGGCAGTACGGCGCTCTGAGAGGGGCGAGGGGAACGAAGAAGGCGTCTCCTTCGTTCCCCTTTTGACAGCGCGGGGAAATGGTGTTAGAATAGCACGCTGGCGCGGACACATCTATGACTGTACTCATTGAGCTGATCGACAGCTTCGCCATCTGGATCTACATAGCTTGCGCTTTGACGATTCTGGTTTACCTCAGGGTCATCTACTTGGCCAAGAAGGAGAGAGGGGCGTCGCTGTTCACCATCGAGAAGGAAGTGGCTACGGGCAAGGCCTACCGGGCCACCTTCACCATTCTCGGCCTCCTGGTGATAATCAGCCTCGTTGCCTTCGTGGACGTGTTTCTGGCCCCGACTCTGAGCACTGTGGCTAGCAGCAGCACTCCAGAAGGGCCGGTAGATCTCCCCACTGCCACCAATACAACTGTACCGCCAACTCCCACCCCCACTGCGACTAGGGGCCCCCTCGTCCGTCCTACGCCGCCTTGGACGCCGACCCCGGAGGAGACACCTACTCCCCAGATCAAGCCTGCATCGTGTCCAGACCCCGGCTCGAGGATCACTTACCCGGGAAAGGACCAGACCGTGCATGGAGCCGTGCAGATCAGGGGGAGCGCGACCGCCGATTCCTTCTCGTTCTACAAGGTGGAGTTCGGCTTCGGCCAGAACCCCAGCGAATACCATGTTATCGAAGACATGAAATACTCGCCGGTGGAGAACGGTCTTCTGGTCATCTGGAACACTGGTGACTTATCGGGGGCCATTACTCTGCGACTCACCGTCGTCAAACAGGACGGGAATTACCTCACCCCTTGTGATGTCCCCGTGATAGTACAGGCCAACTAGGGCCGTAGGAGGAGATGGCTCTTGCGCAAGTTCATCGTTGCGCTGTTGACCCTCTGGCTGTGTATCTGTATGTGTCTGGCCGTGAACATCTTCCTGGCATCGATGATGGTGGCGAGGGACTTCGTGGCGTCCTTGCCGACACCCGTCGAGCCTGTGGGACCAGTGCAGATCACTCCGACGGTGGTGCGTACCCCGGTCAGCGAAGAGAGCCTTACGATGGCGGAGGTGACCCGGCAGACTACAATCCCGGCGCGTGATCTGTATTCGCTGACGGACCGATTGAAGCATACGGGACCCGTCACGCCGGTGGTAGATGATGCGCCTCCCTACTACGAGATAGGAGACAGGCAGACTTTCTGGGTCAACGATGAGGAGCTTTCTGATACATATCTCATGATCGACGCCACCTTGCGCTATATCACTCCACACGTTTACATGTGGGTGGAAGACGGTCTGCGCCTGGATCAAGAGGGCATAGAAGCTGCGGCTCATACGTTCGAGGACCAGATCTATCCCACGAACCGAGCATATTTCGGCTCGGAGTGGACCCCGGGTGTGGACGATGACGTACACATTCACATACTCAACGCCAACCTCCCGAGCGTGGGCGGCTACTACTCGAGCAATGATGAATATCCGAGAGTCGTGAATCCCTTCAGCAACGAGAAGGAGATGTTTTATATCAACGCTATCTACGTGCTACCAGGGGACAAGTACTACAACAGTACGCTGGCCCACGAGTTTCAGCACATGATTCACTGGAACGTTGATCCCAACGAGGACACCTGGGTCAACGAGGGATCCGCCCAGACTGCCGAGACGCTCAACGGGTACGAGCCTTGGATTGCGGACTTCCCCAATCAACCCGACACGCAGCTAACCGCCTGGGCAGCCGAGATAGAGGACACTGGTCCATACTATGATGCGTCGTACTTGTTCATGTATTACTTCACCGAACGATTCGGGGCACACCTAGTAAGGGAGCTCACCGCCACCCAGGCGGATGGCATGGCGGGGTTTGACGAAGTTCTGGCAGCCAATGGCCTCGACATCACTTCTGACGATATCTTCAAGGACTGGCTAATAGCCAACTACCTACACGACACGACATTGGCGGATGGTAGATACGGGTATGAGAGCATGCCTGTCTTCGACACGGTGGTCGACGATCACGTTCATCGCCACTATCCCGACAGTCGTTCCAGCACCGTCCACCAGTACGCGGGCGACTACATCGAGCTGGAGCCCGGGCGTGGAGATCTGGCCATAGAGTTTGTCGGTTCAACTCAGGTGAAGGTGGTCGACAACGATCCTCATAGCGGCCAGTACGAATGGTGGTCCAACAGAGGGGATGTTAGCAACATGACCCTTACCAGAGAGTTTGACCTGAGCGAACTTGAGGAGGCCACCTTGGAGTTTTGGATGTGGTACGAGATTGAGGATGATTACGACTACGCGTACATAGAGGTGTCTACCGATGGCGGCCAGAACTGGGACATTCTCCAAGGGAAGTACACCACCGACACCAATCCCTACGGCAGCAGTTTTGGCCATGCGTATACCGGCACCAGCGGAGGAGGGGACGAGCCGACTTGGGTAAAGGAGGACATTGACCTTGGCCGTTATGTGGGCCAGGAGGTGATGATCCGCTTTGAGTATATCACAGATGATGCCTTCAACGGTCCAGGTCTGTGCATCGATGACATCTCCATTCTGGAATTGGGATACAGCTATGATGCTGAGACCACCGATAGTTGGGAGGCGCAGGGATTCATCCGCTCCAATAACATCCTGCCTCAGGAGTGGATCGTCCAGGTGATCGAATTCGGGCCTGAAACGGTGGTACGTGAGATGGAGTTGAGTGATGCTCAAGAGGGCAGGCTCGTGATAGAGGGTTTTGGAGACGAGGTGAATAGGGCAGTGCTGGTCATTTCAGCTCTCGCGCCGTCAACGACGGAGATAGCAAGTTATGAGTACTCAGTCTATTTGACTGAATGAGCGTACCTCCCATCGTGTTGGAGTCTCGCGGGGTGTCGACGGCAGTAGTTCGGCGCCCCGTTTTGTTGTCACTTGACAAAGAATCTTATGGATTGTACAATGGCTGTAAATGAAAAATTCTTTCACTTAGCCAGAGGTTCCAAGCGTGAGAGACACACAAGTAGCTCAGGGCCTGCGAGCCCGAGGATATAAGCTGACGCCGCAGCGGATTGCCGTCATCCGGGTCTTGTCGGAGGCCACAGCGCACTTGACTCCGCCAGAGGTGCTGGAGAGAGGGCGCGAGATCCACCCCAGATTGGGCCTCACGACCGTGTACCGCACGCTGGAGTTGCTTCGTGAGCTGGATTTCGTGCGCCGTGTACATCTGGAAGAGGGTTGCCACGCCTATGCCCGGATGAGTGAGAGGGAAGGCCACCTCTTGGTGTGCCAGGCCTGTCATCGAGTCGTTGACTTCCCTTGCACTGGCCTTGGAGAGTTGATTGAGGATACGGCGAAACGAACGGGATTCGCGGTGGAGTCCCACTTGCTAGCCTTGGTGGGTCTCTGTCCAGCATGTCAGTGAGTGCCGCCACTCTTGGCATCCGCACTCGAGATTGAGAGCCGTAGGTCAGCAGTACCCCAAGGAAGCTCACGGGCCTGCCCAAGCCCATATGGTAGTTATCTGCCCGCGTGGGTGGCGTTGGGCGGGTACCGCAAGAGTTTCCAGGCTTATAGCAGCTGACGAATCCGAGGACACCATGTTTGCAGGACGATTGCCACTCATAGAGGCTGTACTGGCGTTGGCCATTCTTGTGGCGGCCTGTGGCACGCCAGCTCCAGTCGTGACTGCTCCGCCAGCAGGATCTCTCAACGTGATGGTGAGCATAGTCCCGCAGAAGTACTTCGTGGAGCGAGTAGGCGGAGACAAGGTCAACGTATCCGTGATGGTAGGGCCGGGCTTCAACCCATCTACATACGAGCCGAGACCAAGCCAAATTCAGGCACTGTCCGCGACCGACATGTATGTCCGCGTCGGCGTGCCCTTCGAGCAGGCTTGGATGGAGCGGATCGCTTCTGCCAACGACCATATGCTGGTGGTAGATCAGTCCGAGGGCATAGAACGGATTGACGGCACTGACCCCCATATCTGGCTTTCACCGCGGCTAGTCAAGGTTCAGGCTCACACCATATTCGATGGCTTGGTGGAGTTGGATCCGGACAGTGAGAGTTTCTATCGCGCTAACTTGGATGCTTTTCTGGCCGACCTAGATGAACTGGACGCCAGCATCGAACAGACGCTCTCCGGTCTGGAGAACCGCAAGTTCATGGTCTTTCATCCCGCTTGGTCCTACTTCGCGCGGGACTATGACTTGCAGATGATCCCTGTACAGGTCCAGGGCAGCGAGCCCAGCGCGGCTGAGATGGCCGATTTGATCAAGACAGCGCGCGAGAACGAGATCAAGGTCATCTTTGCCCAGCCTGAGTTCAGCACCGAAAGGGCGCAGGTCATCGCCGAGGAAATAGGTGGAGAGGTGTTGCTGATTAGCCCGCTGGCGCCCGACTGGATGGAGAACCTCCAACGAGTTGCCGACACCTTCGCGCAGGTGCTGGCGGACCAGAGAGGGAAGGCTGAAATGTGAAGGTACTTACGGAGGTGGCGCAATGTCGACAAGACCTGAGATCATTCGCGTAGAGAACCTGTGGGTGGAGTACAATGGCATGCCAGTGCTCGAAGATGTCAATCTAACGGTTCACGCGCGGGACTTCATTGGCATCATAGGTCCCAACGGAGGCGGCAAGACGACACTGCTAAAGGCGCTGCTGGGTCTGGTCCAGCCGGCCCGCGGCCGGGTCACCATTCTGGGTGTTGACCCCGTGGAGGCGCGACGGTTCGTTGGCTATGTACCGCAATACTCCGAACTGGACCACGCTTTTCCCATCAGTGTTTGGGATGTGGCAATGATGGGACGACTGGGCCCGCGCGGACTGTTCCGGCGGTATTCCGACGCTGACAGGAAGGTGGTGGCGGAGGCGCTGCAGCAGGTTGACATGCTACAGCATCGGGATCGCCAAATCGGACAGCTATCGGGGGGAGAACTTCAGCGCGTGTACGTGGCGCGCGCGTTGGCAAGCACTCCCCAGATTCTGCTCCTAGACGAGCCCGTGGCCAGTGTGGACACCAGGATGGTGGGCAGTATCTATGAGCTGCTGCAAGATTTGAACCAGCGGGTGACGATTCTGCTGGTGTCCCATGACATCGGTGTGGTATCCTCATATGTGAAGACTATCGCCTGCCTCAATCGCCTCTTGATCTACCATGAATCCCGGGAGATTACGCCCGAGATGTTGCAGGCAGCCTATCACTGTCCAGTTGACTTGATCGCTCACGGTCTGCCCCATCGCGTGTTCGAGCACCACTCTGTGGAGGAGGCCCAGTGATGATCGACGTCCTGCAGTTGGAGTTCATGCAGCGAGCCCTGGCAGCCGGAGTATTGGTCAGCGTCGCCTGTGGGGTCATCGGCTCGTACGTGGTCGTCAACCGCTTCGTCTTCATCAGCGGCGGTATTGCGCATGCCGCGTACGGGGGCATAGGGCTGGGATATTTTGCAGGGATCAATCCGGTCCTTGGCGCCATCTTGTTCAGCGTGGGAGCCGCTCTTGGAATGGGCCTGGTGCAACGCAAGACGAGAGAGCGTGCCGATACTATAATCGGTATGATGTGGGCCATCGGGATGGCTCTTGGTATCATCTTCATTGACCTCACTCCGGGGTATGCAGCTGATCTCATGAGCTACCTGTTCGGGAGTATCCTGACTGTACCATGGGCTGATCTGGTCATCATGGTGGCGCTCGACATGGTCATTATTGTGCTTGTGACAGCATTCTACAAGGAGTTGCTCGCCATTTCCTTCGACGAAACCTACGCCGTCACGGCGAACGTACGCGTTGACACACTTCACTTGCTGTTGTTCTGTCTGGTCGCTCTGACCGTGGTGATGCTGATGCAAGTGGTGGGATTGATTCTGGTCATTGCGTTGCTCACGATGCCGGCCGCCATCGGCGCTCAGTTCACCTCCAATCTGAAGCGGATGATGGTCCTCTCTGTCGTACTGGGAATGGTGTTTACGACTGTGGGTCTATGGCTGTCCTACGTGTTCGATCTCACTTCAGGAGCGACTATCATCCTCATCTCGGCTTGCGGTTACTTGCTGGTGATCGCCTACAAGGTGATCGTCAGCCGCTCGCCGCTTGCGACCGGCCGACAGAGTCACTAGGAGGCACCATGCGACAAGACCATTTGGAGAAGCGAGAAACGGGGAGCATCTCTGGTGGAAGTCTCGACCACGAGGGCGCAGGTGAGGAGCAACTGGCAGGTATCCTGGAGGCCATCGTGCAGGACTGCACAGAGGAGCGTATTGAGAGCGTTGGTGCGCTCCCTGGTCCGTCTCGCGAAGCAATCGTAGAGATCATAGAGAATCTGAGGAATCTGATCTATCCTGGCTGTTTTGGAGTACCACAGGCTCGAGGCAGCGATCTGGCGGGCCAGGTAAGCGCCCAGGTCAGGAAGGTGTTCGAGGAATTGTCCGCTCAGGTTTCCCTCAGTTTGCGCCATGAATGTATCGCATCCGCTGGCCCTTGTGGGGAGTGCTCAGAAGTGGGAAGGGATGAGGCAGCCAGATTCCTGGGGAAGATCCCGCAGCTGCGCAAGGTCCTGGAGGGAGATGTCAGGGCGGCGTTTGAGCGTGATCCTGCTGCTAGGAGTCTAGAGGAGATTGTCCTCAGCTATCCTGGCGTGCTAGCGATCACTACCTATCGTCTGGCTCATGAGCTCTGGCTGCAAGGACAGTTCCTTGTCGCTCGCATGATGAGCGAATATGCCCACACCATGACTGGGATTGATATCCATCCTGGGGCCACCATTGGTTCGAACTTCTTCATTGACCACGGGACCGGTGCAGTGATTGGCGAGACCACGGAGATAGGCGATAACGTGACGTTGTATCAGGGAGTCACGCTGGGTGGGTACAAGTTCAGGAGGGCGCCAGACGGTTCACTGGAGCGAGGCTATAAGCGTCACCCGACCGTGGGAGACGATGTCATCATCTACGCGGGAGCGACCATTTTGGGCGGCGACACAGTCATCGGTCGCGGCTCCGTGATCGGCGGCTCAGTTTGGCTTACTCACTCAGTGCCTCCCGGAGCAGTAGTGACGATCAAGGAACCCGATCTGAAGTACAAAGTGGGCTACTGAGG
>CAZBJW010000072.1:0-16948 GCA_964492135.1 uncultured Anaerolineales bacterium | reverse complement strand
TGCGACTCAACAGCGATGTGCCGATGAACATGGACATTACGTTGGGCGGGGGCGGCGGTGATCTGGATCTGGGAAACCTCAACCTCAGCAGGGTGGATATCAAGTTCGGCGGCGGCGCGCGCACATCGACCTGACCGGCGAGTGGGAGAGGGATGTCGATGTCTCCATTATCGGCGGCGCTGGAGGAGTGTCGTTGAGGCTGCCCCGTGACGTGGGCGTGCGGGTGCACGTGACACGAGGTCTCGGCAGCGTCGACGCCAGTGGCTTCAGGAGAGAAGGAGATGCCTACGTCAACGACGCCTATGGCAAGTCTGACGTGACGATGCAAGTCGATGTCGTGGTGGGCGTCGGAGGGGTTAACCTCGAGCTAGGCGATTAGTTGCGGAGTGCAAGGGTGGCTCAAGGCACCTGCGACCAGAGAACTTGTTCAGGGGCAGGAGTGATTCGCTAGTTCAGCTCATCTACTCAAACCGGAGGCACCATTGCAGGCGGCGTATGAGATCGCTGCCCATGTGGACGCCCTGCGCCTCGGGTACCGCCGATGCGGTAACGCACTTCACAAGGGCGAATATTCGCACACCACGGGCAGACCCTGCTCATCTACAATCCCATTATGACCCAGGATGAGCTGGCGCGGCACGTGCAGGAGCTCCACGGGATATTCGGATTCCGCGTAGAGTCTTCCGACGGGACTCTGAACATCTTGACTGATACTTGGAGGGCTGTCAAGCATGCCTTGTGCTCTCAGACCGGCCTGACCGGGGACGGTTAGAAGGGAACGTCCGGGGATCTACTCAGCGACGATTCAGCGCCAGCGCAAGTTGGCGCCACAGAGATCGTCACCGTCAGTCACGGCATCGGAAGTCGACCAAGACGGCTCGGTGGAGAGCCAGCAGGCAAACGGCCGCCCTGCCGCTAGGGCGGCCGTTTGGACTTCCAGTGGATCGTTCCTCGGTCGCGAACTGGTGTAACATGAAGCAGCGCGCAGGATCGCGCTGTCGTCAGATTTCCAGCCCAAAGGCTTCACCGAGCGGCGTGTCATCCAATGCGTTCCATCGCCCGCTGGCGTCCTTTTTGCCCAAACGGTGGTGCGCCGAGCAGTCGCAGCGGGGGTCGTCTGGATTAGGGCAATGCTCTATCGTTCTTCTGAGGTCGCCCAATTCCTTTTTGCCCACACGGTACCCAAGGTGATAGACGGACTCCGAGGCCAGGTCGCCTCGCCGCGATTCCTCATAGATGGCGATTCCCGAGAACCTGCACTCAGAGCACTTGACGATCTGAAGCGTTATCTCATCCGAGCGGCTATCAGGCGGCAACTCGATCTTCAAGGCTATCTTCAAGGAGTTGGGTACAGAGCATTCTGGACACGTGAATGGCACGTCAGCGATCCCTCACTTGATGATTAGCTGAGGTCTGGTCGTCCCGAAGGTGGAGTCCACAACAGTAGGGCTGGCAGATCACAACTCACGAGGGGCTGCCTCGCTTCTGCTGAACCATGGTCATGGCCCACGCCGTCAAGAACAAGAACCCTGGCGCAGCTATCAGCAGGAAGTAGGGGCCACGCGGAAAGCGACCGTCCATCACCCACGGCGCCACATAGAAACCCACCACGCCGCCGACAGTGAGGGCTCCTCCCAACAGTTCCCAACGCCAGGCCAGAATCATGCCCGCGAAGGTGCCGATGGGGAAGAAGATGAACAGTATCACGTCGCGCAACCTGAAGGAAGCCTCCGCGTGGGGAAAGAGGATCTCGCCAAGGAAGATCAGCAGGAAGAATACGATGCTGGCGATGCTCCAGCCCCTGGCAATCCAGTGGATGGTGCGAGTCAGCCTACTGGGTGTAGCTGTTGAGTCGTTCATGAGATTCCCTTCTGCCTTCAACCACGCGACCCGGGCTGAGAGGGAGGCTGTGGAGGTCTAGGAACAAGCTCAGCTCAGCGCAGTCGTTTGGGGTGCCTACTCAAGCACGTGGATGTTCCTCTTGGCGCACATGTCCTTCAGTATCTTGGGCCAGACGGTGACGCTGACCTCCCCAAGGTGCGCCTGCCTCAGCAAGAGCATGTAGGTCCGTGACTGCCCAATGCCACCACCGATGCTGAGCGGGATCTCGTTGCTCAGGATGGCCTGGTGATAGGGAAACTCCAGGAAGTCGAGCTGGCCGGACATCTCCAGCTGTTTCACCAGCGTCTCAGCGTTGACGCGGATACCCATGGATGTCAGCTCGTGGCGACGCTTAGTCACGGGGTTCCAGACAAGGATATCTCCGTTCAGTCCATGCATGGGCCTACCATCTTCGGAAACGGTCTCAATGATCCAGTCGTCGTAGTCTGCCGCCCTCATTTCGTGGGGATAGCCATCCTGTAGCGGCCAGCCGATGCCAATGATGAAGATAGCAGGGTGGTCCCGCAGCATCAGCGTCTCACGCTGCTTGCGCGGCAGGTCCCGATACCGGTCCAGGATGTCTTCAGCGTGGAAGAATGTCAGCTTCTCGGGCAGGTTGGGATACTTGTCCGTCTTCAGTTGGGGGAACATCTCCTGGACATGCGTCTCAGCACCCCTGAGGACTTTCCAGATCTTCTCCACCACCTCTTTCAGGAACTGCAGGTTGCGCTGCTCCTCCGTGATGGCCAACTCCCAGTCCCACTGGTCCACGTATGCACTGTGGTCGTGGTCGAGGAAGTAATCCTTGCGCACAGCACGCATGTCGGTGCAAAGGCCTTCGCCCACGTCCATCCCGAACTGCGCCAGTGCCATACGCTTCCACTTGGTCGCGGCCTGGACGACCTCAGCGTCGACGGGGTTCTTGTCGTGGTCGTTGGAGATGTGGAGCCGGATTGGCGTGCGCGACCCATCGCGATCCAGGTAGTCCTGGACGCCGGTCTCAACGTCCACGATCAAAGGAACCGTAACCATCATCAGGTTGAGTTCCTTGCACAGGTTCTCCTCGACGTAGTTCTTCACAGCGAAGATGGCCTGCTGAGTTTCCTTTCGGTCCAGTGGCGACTGATAGTGTGTTGGCAGGATCATCTCCAGGTCCGCGTAATCGCCGATGCCAGGCCCAGCCAGATCTGCCTTCTTGTCATTCATAGCGCTCCCTCGCGATCTTCCGATCCATGGAGTTCCGTGCCCTGTTCGCTATCCCGCCCTCGGGAAGCGGGGCCTGCCCTCCACTTCATATGGGGAATATTGTAGGCCAAGCGTCTTACCAAGTCAACGTCCCCGCACGGAAGAGGGCTTGACGTTTGGTTTGCGCCGTTATACAATGGCAGCGCAGTCCCGTCCTCCCGATGCTCCGGCCTGGGACCGTCTGGTGGCTTGTGTAGACTCATCCGACAGGTCACGCTGCAAACGAAGAACGGCCTGCTGCTTGAAGTTTCACAGTAGCACTACATTAAGGAGGTGATAATGGGTCGTAGACGCAGATCGAGCTTACTTGGGGGGCTGTTGCTGATCTTGCTGGGCGTGTGGTTCCTCGCCGTTCAGTTCATCCCCGGGCTCAAGACCTGGCTCGGTATCGAAGTCACCTGGCCCTTGCTGGTCGTCGGTGTGGGTGTGCTGCTGCTGCTCATCGGTCTGGTGACTGCCACGCCTCCCCTCGCCGTGCCGGCCTTCATCGTCGGAGGGATAGGTGTGCTGCTATACTGGCAGAGTGCCACTGGGGACTGGGTCACTTGGAGCTACGCCTGGGCACTTATCCCCAGTTTTGTAGGCCTGGGAGTGCTGGTGTCGGGCCTGTTGGAGGGCCGCACCAGGAAGGCGATAAGTGAGGGCGGCTGGCTGATCCTCATCGGCCTGGTTCTATTCGTGGTCTTTGGCTCAATTTTCGGCGGGCTCAACTGGTTGGGGCCCTACTGGCCCCTGCTGGTGGTGGCGTTTGGTCTGTTGATCCTGGTTCAAGCTCTGCTTCGGGCTCGCTAGTCAGGATGGCGTCTGCTTGCCGCTGACTCTCGGAGCGCGCATCCTTTCGGCTGACGAGGCGGGGCCTAGAAGCGGTTGCGGAGGAAGCACAATGAGGAGAATCACAGTCTGGATTGGGATTGCCGTCATCGTGGCGGGGGTCCTGGGTGTCCTTGACGCCCTTGGAGTGATCACCGTCTCTGTATGTGGGCTTCTTTGGGGCTTCGTTTTCGTCGCCATCGGAGTGTGGATGGTGCTCGGGGTCATCGACCAGCGGCCATCCATCGAGATACAGGAAGCGTCGATCCCCCTCGAGGGGGCCCAACGCGCTAGCATTCACATCCATCACGGTGCCGGGAGGCTGCAAGTCAGCGCTGGTGCTGGAAAGGACGAGCTACTGAGCGGGACCTTTCGCGGAGGTCTGGACTCCCAGATCAAGCGAGAGGGTGACCTACTCGAGGTCGAGATGCGCTTGCCCCCTGGTAACATTCAGGGATTGATCTACCCATGGAAGTGGGGAGGAGGACGCGGCCTCGAATGGAAGGTTGCGCTCAACGATGGCATCCCGCTGTCTATCTCCCTCGAGGGAGGGGCTAGCGAGAACCGCCTGGATCTGGGGAGCTTGCGCGTGACAGACCTGCGGGTCGAGACCGGGGCAAGCGCCACCTGGCTCAGTCTCCCCACCAGCGCCGGAGAGACGAAGGCTGAGATCAGTTGCGGTGCGGGCTCCGTGCAGGTCACCGTTCCTGCCGGGCTGGCAGCTCGAATCCGCATCTTCAGCACTCTCGGTAGCATATCCATGGATCGCAAGCGGTTCCCGCGCGTGGGTCGCAGGCTCTATCAGTCACCTAACTACGAGATAGCCACCAACAGAGTCGACTTGGCCATCGATGCCAGCGTCGGATCGGTCACGGTCGGCTAGTAGTCTTGATTCTGGAACCTGCAAGGAGTCGCTTGGAAATCAATAAGGAGCCCGCTGCTAGTCGCGACGGGTTCATCGTGCTGGATTGGGGCGTTGGGATGAACAAGGTTCAATCTGCAGTCATCTGTTTCGAAGAAGGGTTCAGCTGCTCTCAGGCAGTGCTGTCGACATTTGGACCGGCACTGGGTCTAGATCGTGACACCGCGTTGAGGGTTGCCGCAGCGTTCGGAGGTGGGATGGCGGGCAGGGGCGATACCTGCGGAGCACTGAGCGGAGCCCTAATGGGCATCGGCCTGAAGTACGGAGGGACCAGATCTGACGACGAGGAAGCGAAGGAGCGAGCGTACAGCTTGGCCCAGAAATTCATGCAAGAATTCGAATCTCGCCACGGGTCGGTCTTCTGCAGGGACCTCCTCGGCCACGACATCAGCACTCCATAGGGATCGGAGTCGGCCCGACAGGAAAACCTGCGCACTACTCGCTGCATCAACTTCGTTCGAGACGCCGCCGAGATCCTCGACGAGCTGCTGGAATAGCATGCGCTGGCGAACGCCCTCTGGACCACACGTACTCGCCTGCCGGTTTCCCACTTACCCCACGATTACAAGATACCACGCGCTGCGGCGCCTTGCGGAGGCCCGATTCCGGTGACTTCTGACTCCATCAGGCACAAGCAAAGCGACAGAAAAGTCAAGACCACGCACTTTGGCTTTCAGCAAGTGCCCGTCGAAGAAAAGGCCTCGATGGTGGCAGCGGTGTTCGACTCCATAGCCGGCAGCTACGATTTGATCAACGATGTCCTATCCTTGGGCATTCACCGGCTGTGGAGGCGGTTCGCCGTCGGCCTGACCGGTGTGGGCCCCGGGGCGCGAGTGCTCGACGTCGCTGGTGGCACCGGTGAGTTCACCAGGAGGCTGGCTCGCGTAGTGGGACCCCAAGGCTTGGTGGTACTGGCGGAGATCAATGACGCCATGCTCCAGAGCGGCCGCGCTCGATCAAACAACCAGAGCGCTGGGGGAAACGTTCGTTACGTTCAGGCAGACGCGGAGCATCTCCCTTTCCCCGACGACTACTTCGATGGCGCGACCATCGCCTTCGGGTTGCGCAACGTGACCGATCAGGATGCGGTCCTGGAATCTGTGCATAGGGTGCTCGCACGTGGCAAACCGGCCGTCATCCTGGAGTTCTCCCATCCCACTGTGCGGGGCATCCAGCCGTTCTATGACTTCTATTCTTTCTACGTCATGCCGCTCGTGGGGCGGCTTCTCGCCGGAGAGCGTGACGGCTACCTCTACCTTGCTGAATCCATCCGCGTGCAGCCGGACCAGGAGACGCTCAAGAAGATGATGGAGGAGTTTGGCTACGAGCGCTGTGAGTACTTCAACTTGAGCGGCGGCATAGCGGCCGTGCACCGAGGCTATAAGCGGCATTGAGACGTCACATAACTTCTTGGAAATGGTAGATGGATGTCACTTATCTCTTGCGGGGATTCGTCATCGGCTTCGCCATCGCAGCCCCTGTGGGGCCCATTGGGGTGCTGTGCATTCGACGCTCGCTTGCCGAAGGGCGGGCGGCGGGCCTAGTCACCGGGCTGGGCGCTGCCACGGCGGACGCCATCTACGGCTCCGTCGCGGCGTTTGGGCTGACCTTCATCTCTAGCATCCTCATCGGACAGCAGCAATGGATTCGTCTTATCGGCGGCCTTTTCCTCTGCTATCTGGGAATCAGGACCTTCATGGCCAAGCCCGCAGCGGAGCCATCCTCGACCGAAGGGACCGGTCTGGCAGGTGCCTACGTGTCAACCTTCTTCCTGACCCTCACAAACCCGATGACCATTCTCGCTTTCGCCGCCGTATTCGCCGGGCTGGGGATAGCCAATGCTACCGGGAACTATCTATCCGCGGCGCTGTTGGTCCTGGGGGTGTTCTTCGGTTCAGGTCTGTGGTGGCTGCTACTGAGTGGCGGAGTGAGCCTGTTCCGGACGAAACTCAAGCCCCGCGCCCTCGGCTGGGTGAATACCATCTCAGGCATCATCATCTTGGGGTTTGGTGCCACTGCCATACTGAGTCTGACGAGATGAGAACGAAGCGCGATGACGCCGTACAGTCGTAACCTGAACGCTCCATCACCAGATAATCGCCAATGCGTGGCAGAGGGTTTAGCAGCATGCACCGTTCGGACTGGAAACGCAGACTTCCCGGCTACATCGCCACAGTTCTTGTGATTCTCGCCACCAGCCTTTGGACGCTCTGGAGCGTGGGGGAGATGTACTACGAGGCTTGGGGAACATCGTATCCTGGCCCCCTGCCCTACCTCATACCTGCTGCTGGTCTCCTGGCATTAGCGTTCATCGTTTTGACGTGGCGTCGCTTGGGGGGCTGGATGATCATCGTCATCGGTGTGATCTTCACCGCCTGGTGGTGGAGGTTGGCTGCCGCACGCGGTTGGTTGTCTTGGAGATGGATTCTCGGCACGGCTCCTGTCAGCAGCCTACTCATCGTGACCGGCGCGCTGTTCCTCCTCGAAGGTCACCGTCTGCTTCGGCTCCGCGCCGAAGGCACGGTATCATCTGCGGGATGGCTTCGACGCAACGTACGCTACCTGTGGGCTGTGGGATTACCGCTACTCATAGTTATGGCCCTTTCAATCTACTGGCTGCCTGTCGTTCTGACCCGCACAGATGACGGCGACCGGGGTGCGAGGTTGATCGAGGGCAATCGGGTGACACTCGTCTGGGCCCCTGAGGGGCCGGGGTGGAACTGGAGGCAAGCTTCGGGTGGGTATCCCTCGTGGAACCAGACCGCTCTGTACGGTGTTGACCCGGTAGGGTTCGAGGACAAGCCGGGTTACCAGGCGAGGGATGCCAGCGCGGGCGACATGGAGGTCTCCGGCCTGTGCCGGTACCTGAGTGGCGATGGATTGACGCTGATGAGCGAACCGCAGGACATCTGGCGGATGCCCACTGCTAACGAGATCGTCCGCTCCCTGGTGCGGCACGGTCAGAACGCGGGCTGCGTGTGGGACGGAAAGTCGGGGGATGCTCGCTGCAGAGTCACGCCCGACAAGGAGACGCCCCTGTGGGCTCCGGGCCAAACGCCCATCTACTATTGGTCGGCCGACGAATACGATGAACACCAAGCCTGGTACGTCCCCTACACCGGTGGCCATCCGCTCGGCGGGCCAATAAGCTCCCAGCCGAAGTCCTGGGGAAACCCGCGTCATGGTTACAGATGTGTACGCGAGCCGGGAACCGCAGATTACGATTGAAAAGAGAACCCACCTCGCCAAGCGCTTTCTCGGCCGGCGTCAGTTTGGTGGAGATAGAAGCCTGTGAAAGCACCCGTCGTCATCGTGGACTACGATCCCCGATGGCCTGCCATGTACGAGGAAGAAAGGCAGAGTGTCCTGAACGCCACCGGCCACCTGATCGTGGCCATGGAGCATATCGGGAGCACCGCCGTGCCCGGGCTGGGGGCCAAGCCCATCATCGATCTCATGGCCGCTGTCCATGGCCTGGCCGACGCTGAAAAGTGCATCGAGTCGCTGAAGACTGTCGGCTACGAGCATGTGGCTGAGTATAACGAAATCATGCCCGAGAGGCGCTACTTCCACAAAGGCCCTCCTGAACGCCGCACTCACCATCTGCACATGGTAGAATTGACCGGGGACTTCTGGAGACGGCACCTGCTGTTTCGCGACTACTTGCGAGGACATCCCAAGGAGGCGCAGGAGTACTATCGATTGAAGAAGGAATTGTCCGCCAGGTACGGTAGAGATCGTGAAGGCTACACCGAGGCCAAGACTTCGTTCATCGAGTCCGTCATGGCCAAGGCGCAGGCCGAGAGAGCAAAGCGAGTACGATGAGGCAAGTCGTCCGCTATTTCTGGGGAGCCATGGGACGTCCGGGACCTACATTTGAGGCTCTTGCGGCCCAAAGCACCGTGCGTTGGGCCCTGATCGCGGCCTCTCTGGGACCCCTACAGGTGTGGGCTAACATGGCGCTGCACGCCGTCTTTCGCCTCGACTGGCTTGGCACGCGGCCAGACCTAAGAGAGCCCACCTTCGTCGGTGGTTTCGGTTATCTCAGAGTCGGGCTGGCTAACTGGGTGCCGATCTTCGCTGCCTTGATGCCGCTGCTGTTCCTGCTGAAGCCGGTGGTGATGCCGGGAGTCGCGCAATTGATGGGCAAGCTGTGGCATGGACAGGGCACTTTCGAGCAGATGGTCAACACCATTGCCTTTGCTGCGGCCATCCCGGCCACGGTCATGGGCGGTGCAAGCGAGTGGTTGTTCGGGGTGCCGATCGACCTGCTCTCGGGTCATGGCTATTGGTGGACCGCGGCCATGCACGGCGAGTTCGGCTCCTATGTGGGCACTATCTGGAACTTCTATGTCATCGGCGTCTACACTACCTTTCAGTACGGTTGGATCATCGCGTTGGGCGCCATAGCCATCCGGCGGATTCAGAGGATTCCAGTGTGGGCGGCCGTCCTGACCTCCTTCGTAGGCTTCGCCGTCTACATGCTCATCGCTTCCGTCTTCGTCCGTTGATTTTGCGGGTTCGGATAAGGGGTCAATCAATTGATGAGCTCCTCAAGTGAGATTTTGGAGGTCGATGATCGGGAGCGCTGGAACGAGGCCCTGGCTGACCTCCCGTGCGGACACGTCCTCCAGTCCTACGAATGGGGAGCGTTCAAGAATCGCCACGGCTGGATCCCTTTTCGCCTGCTCTTCATGGGCGGGAAGCAAGTGCTCGGCGGGGCTTCTATCTTGCTGCGCCGTCTGCCCCGCCTTCCCTGGGGTGTGATGTACGTGCCCAAGGGACCAGCGCTAAACTACGACGACGAGGAACTATTAGACTCGGTGCTCGGCGCGCTGGAGCGACTGGCGAGGCAACGGCGGGCCATGTTCATCAAGATCGACCCGGACGTGCTGACGGACAGGAGCGAGGCCAGGAAGGTGTTGCTCAACCGGGGTTGGAGGGCGTCCCAGGAGCAGGTTCAGTTCCGGAACACTTTCCTCATCGATCTGCGCCAACCCGAAGATAACTTGCTCATGGCCATGAAATCCAAGACTCGCTACAACACGCGTCTGGCGAAGAGATGCAGCGTCAAGGTGCGCCTGGGAGGCGTCGAAGACTTACCCCTGTTCCACCGGATGTACACCACCACCAGTGTCCGAGATGATTTCGTCATTCGCCCGTATTCCTACTATGTAGACGTATGGGAGACCTTCGTCCGTGGGGGGCTGGCTCAGCTGTTCCTGGCTCACTACGAGGGGGAAAGCCTGGCTGGGCTGATACTCTTCCATTTCGGCGACAGAGCGTGGTACATGTACGGCGCTTCGACCAACAAGCATCGCAACCTCATGCCCAACCACCTCCTGCAGTGGGAAGCGATGAAGTGGGCCAAGGCCCAGGGGTACACCTTCTACGATATGTGGGGCGCGCCAGACGTGCTCGATGACTCGGATCCCATGTGGGGAGTATATCGCTTCAAGGCGGGCTTCGGCGGCGACCTCACGTCTCACCTGGGAGCCTATGATTTTCCAGCCTCGAGGCCTCTGTACCGGCTATATACCGTGATAGTGCCCAGGTATCTGGAGTTGCTTCGAAGGCGGCACTGGGGCCGCCGGCGACGTAGCATGGTCGGGGATACGGTTGGTTACGAGTGACGTAGACCGCTACGGCGTCCACCGTGATTTTACAAGGATTTTACGCTCGGCTAACTGCAGCCTAACCGAGCCTCCCGATACTGTGAGATGAAGGTGATGGACTGACCATACCTACTCGGGAGGTGAAGTGTCATGAGGTGGAAGGTGAAGCTCTTGTCGGGTCTCGTGTTGGCCGGCCTGCTGTGCAGCTTGACGGAAGTGGCCTGGGCGGACGAATCCGGGGAGGAGGCGGGGCTGCGCGGTCAGGTGCTCGCCACCGAGGTCAGTGCCCTGGTAGTCCGTACCGTCTCTGGCGAGGAGTGCAGGGTCATCACGGATCAGGAAACCTGCTTCCGCATCCCCGGCGTCCCATCGCCGAGTATTGACGACATCGATGCAGGGGACTACATTGGCGCGCGGGGATCGAGGAACGAGGACGGGGATCTGCTGGCGGCCCTTGTCGTCGTCATGCCGGCGGAACTGGCGCACCTCAGGAATATCGCCTGGGGCGAGGTGCTGGCTATCGAGGGCGCTACCCTGACGGTGCGGACTGAGCCGGGCGAAAGGTTGGTGATCACCGATGAGGGGACTCGCTTCAGGATCCCCGGCACCGATGAGCCAAGTATCGAGGACATCTCGGTAGGAGACCAGATCTTGGCCCTGGGTCGGCCGGACGAGCACGGGAGCCTCCTGGCTCGCGTGGTGGCTGTGGTCAGCGCCCCTCAGCTGCGGAGGCACACCCTCCGAGGGCTCATCACCTCCATCGAGCATGATGCCTTCAGCCTGGCAACGCAAGGCAGAGTGGTGCGGGTCGCGAGCAGTGAAGATACCATCTTCCGCATCGCTGGGGTAGAGCACCCTGGGCTCGACGACCTCAACGTCCGTGACCTGGTCCTCGTCCTTGGCACCTGGAATGCAGAGCACGAGGTTTTCAAAGCACGCGCGGTGAGCTTAATCCCCAGATGGCCCTCGTTTCTGCGCTTCCTTCGGGGTGACGTAACGGGCATAGAAGGCCGAACCATCGCCCTCCACGCCATGCAGGGCGAGCTGGCGGTGTTGACAGACGCAAATACCATCTTCCGCATCGCTGGGGTAGAGGACCCTGAGCTCGATGATCTGGAGATCGGAGACAAGGTCGGTGTGCTCGCGACTCGGACGGAGGGAAGCGCGCTCATGGCCAAGGCCGTGGTCGTCCGGAGGCACGAAAGTCCCCTCGTGGATGTGCTGGCCGGTCCGGTCGAGGCAGCCGTGGCTTTGTTGAAGTCCTTTCCATGGTCACAGAGCGGAAGCTGACGGGGAACTGGAGCGCCGACCCGCTGCAGGAATGCATAGGCCTCTTCAGCAAGAGAAACAGAGGGGCATGGGAACTTCTCGCATGCCCCTCTGACATTCAGCACTGGTGGAAGGCTTGCTTCGAAAAGTCTGCTAGCGGTCCCGTCCCAGACGCGCCCTCAGACCTGCGTACCCGGCCAGCCCGATCAACCCACTGCCGAAGAGCAACATCGTAGTAGGCTCCGGGACAAACCCGACCTCTACGGCGCAAGGATCCAGGCAGATCCCTCCGAAGCAGCTCACACACATGTCGCAGAACTCACCGGGCAGGCACTCAGGAAACTGATCCACGCACGCTCCGAAGCAGCATTCCAGCAAATCCCAGGTCTCCTCGTCGGGCCAGTAGCCGAAGGCCAGCTCGCCCAATCGACCCTGGACGATGTCGACCAGCTCGAGAACATCATTCGCCGTGAGGCTCTCGCCATCGAAGACAGGCAGCCAACCGACGCCAGCGAAGAAGCCGCGGAAGCACTCTCCAGGCTGGATATTCAGAGGTGACTCATCGAGGTCTATCCTCACCTCATGGATGAACACGACTGCGTCGCCGTTGTCATCCGCCATTCCGTAGCCGAAGGCGCTCTCGGTACCGGGTGCCGGATCGAATGCCACGTTCTTCGCGATGCAGTCATCGAGGAAGTCACTCCCTGGTCCACCCACTCTGCCCACGAAGGCTGACAAGCTCAGGCCCGGGTACATTTGCTTGACCTGCATCTCCCCGCCCGAGTTCGGCCCAGGAGTGCCCACAAAGAAGAACCATCCTTCATCGGCTCCCTGGTCCGGATTGGTGCTGTTCCATCCTTCCGGAGCATCGTCCTCAAAGGCTACCCAGAAGATGGAACCGGGGAGTATCTGCTGCTCAAAGACCTCAACGGGCCAGACCTCTACGAGCGCCAGGTACAGGTTCTCTGCATCGTTCATGATGCCCAAGCCCACTGAGCCGGGCAACTGTCCGATGGACACTGGCGCGATCTCCGCCGTGATGTCCTCAAAGTGTGCATCTTCCCACACAGCCTCCAATTGGCCATCAATCACCGGTGCCACATCGGTGCAGGGGGACGGCTTCTCGGGTCTGCCATTGACAGCCAGAGCCAGGCCGGGGGCACACAACAGGATCGTCATCCCTGCGATCAATAGTATCTTCGCTATTCTGTGCATCGCTGTCCTTCCTCCTTGAACGGTTGTGTCTTCACTGCCGGGTGACAAAGTCCATCACCGTTGGTAAGCCTCCTCGCCGACCACCTCCTTCCTTGAACGGGCGGCACCAACTCGTCGCCCTATGCGCACCTTCCAAGAGGTACGCTGAATTCTACCATGACCCCTGTGAGATGTCAAGAAAGGTTGTCGCACCGGCCAGGAGCGTGTCGCGGTCGGGGTAGGTTGGCCTCGACGTGTCACCAGTCGAAACATCGTTGTATGACCATATGGGAGGCCTTAGACCAGCCGCCCAAGGCCACACCTGATCTGACATGCGCGACGACGGTTCATTTCCTCGTCAGAAAAATATCCCGGAACTGGAGATCTTCGTAGCTGCCCATACCGTGTCGGGCAGGGATCTCCTTGCCTACGACCACGGTCACCTCGTTCAGGCCCGGACGCAGGTACTCGGCAGAAACGTCGCTGGATATGGAGACCCAACTGCGGCTGTAGTCTTCCACCGGAAGGAACAGGGGCTCCACGGCGTGCCCGTTGACCATCAGGTAGTTGCCCCGCTCATTGTTCTGCATCACATCGATGTGCAGGGTCCAGGAGTCCTTTCCCGGCTCACGGACGTAGAACTCACCCCTCCATGTCGCGCTGGGCAGTAGTCCTTGATATAGAGGCACCCAAGGTGTCGGCCAATGGTTGTCGCCCACATGGATGACTACGTCCTCTCCCAGTGCCCGCGGCCCATCCTCAGCCACAGCGGGCGCCAGGCCCTCCCGGACTCTCTCCACAATCTCCCTCAGTGACGAGAGCAGCCGTGCTTTGCGCATCTCCTGGAGAGCGGTGTAGGCTGGTCTGTGCTGCCCGTCGGCTGCGACAAGGCTGTAGCCAGCCCTCTCATCCTCTGAGGCCAGTCCGTACCCCAGGTTCCACACAGCGATCACTTGAAGCCATGGCCATTCGTGCCGGGCTCTGCCAAAGGCGTCCACCAGATACTCGGCCTGCTGCTCTGCCGTAACCCTCAGCCAGGTCTGGTCCTCGCTCGGCTGGATGGTCCAGCCCAGCTCCGTGGCCCAGATGGGCTTGTGTCCGTCGCCATAGGCCAGCATAATCTCCCGTAGATCCTGAACCCTGGCCACATTCAGCCCCTGATGGGCGCTGCGAGGATCCTCGGGAGGGTAGGCGAAACCGTAGACATGGGCGCCCAAGACATCAAAGTACTGGCTGGCTCCAGCTTCGTACATCTCTCGAAGAAAGATCCGATCATCCATAGCCAGCTCGGTACGGTCATTCGTGGGCGCTAGGCCTGCGCTGACCACCAGAGCGCCAGGATCCGCCGTCTTGATCATGCCATAGGCCAGCTTCAGCATCTCCACATAAGCCGCGGGATCAGGCCCCTGGTCACCCCATTCCCGAGCCAGATTGGGCTCGTTCCAGATGATATAGGCCTTGATCCGGCCCTTGTACCGCGAGGCAACGTCGTGGACGAACTGGCCGTAGTCGGACAGGTCATCGGGGGGCCCGTTCTCGGCCAGCTTCTCGCGGGCCCACGGAGGGTGTTGGTCCAAACGGGCCACGAGGTTCAGGCCGTAATATTCTGTCCCTCTGACCACGGCGTCAGGATGTTCCCAAGTGTAGAGACCACGCCAGCGGGCGATCTCCCGCCAACTGAAGAGCTGCACCACTGAGTCGCAGCCGGCTTCGGCCACCAGCGCTAGTTCCCTTCCATCTCCCCGCAGGGTGTGCATGCCACACCCTATGCCCCGCACCGTGGGGCGCAACCGCAGGCTAATCCCCGCGAGGATGGCCAGCGCTGCCAACAACGATGCGGAGGCTAGGAGTTTTCGCCTGTCCAACCTGTTCATTCTACGGATCCAGCCAGCGCGAAACGGTGTGGTGGGTGCGGCCCCCCTCGGAGAACTGCCCAGTGCCACACGGCGCAGAGTTCGCACCGCAGGCACCTAAACGCCCCCAGGGCCAATGCGTCGCCATTAGCGCATAACAGCGCGATAAACGCCGTCAGGTGTGCTGGCGTAGATGAGGCCACCGCCGGGAAAAATGACCAGCGTGTCGATGCTGGAGGCCTCCAGTCCCTGGTTAGCGGGCACCCAGCTGCCACCACCGTCGTCGCTCCAAAAGAAGCCCCGGTACTTAGTACCCGCGTAGATGCTTCGACCATCGCCAGGATCCATCGCCAGGGCAGACACGGTTATCTCCTCCAACCCGTGGCCCCAACTCTGCCACGTTCTTCCCCCGTCCTGGCTACGGAAGAGACCGTCCGTTCCCCCTGCGTAGAGCAAGTCTGGATCGCCAGGATCGAAAGCCAGGCAGAATACAGTCTGTCCCTGCAGCCCGACGTTGTCCCAGGAGCTGGCCCCGTCGGTGCTCATGTACAGGCCATCCTCCGCCCCGGCGAACAGAGTGCCCGGTCGCCGGGGGTCCATGGCCAGGGAGACGACTTCCAGCTCAGTGCTCATGCCCTCCCAACGGGGCTGCCACGTTACTCCGCCGTCCCTGCTTTCATAGACTCGATCGAAGAAGGCACGCACGTACAGATGCCTTTCGTCATGGGGATGAACAACGACGGCCCCTATGCCGGTCTGCAACGACGATCCGGCGGGAGACCAACTCTGACCCCCGTCGCTGCTGAGATATACACCCAGGCCGTCGGTTCCGGCGTAGACGAGTTGATGGTTGCACGGAGCGATGGCCAGAGAAAGGACACCTAGCCCGCTTGCTGTTTCCTCCAGACCACGATTCATGTTGCGCCAGGAATGGCCCGCATCGATAGACTTGTAGACCGCATCAAGGGTGTTTCCAGCATAGAGGGTTCGAGGGTCGCTCTCGTCGATGACCAGAGCCTCGATCTCCACGGCACCCAAGCCCTCGTTGATCGGTTCCCACGAGAAGCCCCCGTTGGAGCTCTTGTACACCCCATCCCAGCACCCGGCATACATCACGTCAGGATCGGCGGGATCCACGACCAGCGCATACACCGCCCTCTGAGTTCGACCCACCCTCTGCCATGAATCACCGGCGTCGGTGCTACGGTAGATTTCCCCTCGAGCCGTACCGCCATACATCACCCGGCTGTCGAAGGGGTGGAAAGCCACCACGTTGGTCCGTCCCTCTATACCCCTATCGACCCTGGACCAGGACACTCCTGAGTCGCCGGTCTTCCACAGACCTCCTCGCGTACAGGCAAAGAGCACATTGCTGTTGGCCGGATCCATGGCCAGGTGGAAGACATACGCTCCCTCTAGCTCGGATACCTCCGCCCAGGATTGGCCTGCGTCATGGCTGACGTACAACCCCTGGCCGCTGGTACCCGCAAAGATGCTTTGGCCTCCAAGGTCAACCGCCAGAGCCAGGATCGCTGTCTGTGACAGTTGATCACCCAGCGGCACCACCGATTCCAGGCCATCTTCACTGCGATAGAGGCCGTGGCCGTCCGTGCCCACGTACAGCACACCGGCAAGGTCGCTGGCCATGGCGTAGACCGTCGCATAGGGGAGCCCGACTGCCAGCTGATGCCAGGAGGCCCCGCCATCCGTCGTGCGGTACAGGCCGTTAGTGGCACCTGCGTAGATGGTTCGGCTGTCGCTGGGGTCCATCTGGAGACTGAAGACCGCGAGGCCCTCAAGCCCGTCGTTGATACTGCGCCAGGCTGCTCCACCGTCGACGGTTTTGTACAGACCGGGGTCGTAGTACGCCCCAGCATAGAGCACGTCAGAGTTGGTGGGGTCGAGGGACAGAGCGATCACCGGGGCGTGACTGATCATCCCGCGATCGATACGTTCCCAGGTTATCCCTCCGCTTTGCCCCTCCTTGAAGCGCGAGAAGACAGGGATGATCGGCGAAGCGAGCACGAGGCCTAGAACAAGGAGGGTAATGGAGTGTTGTCGAAACGTTTGCCTGGCCATGATGCCTGTGCGCTCCCATTCTAGCACGCCATGCCGGCGGCCAGCAAGACCGGGGGCAAAGTGAATGCCCAGCGTATCTT
>CAZBJW010000071.1:0-17070 GCA_964492135.1 uncultured Anaerolineales bacterium | reverse complement strand
ATGCAGTAGTGGGGGTTGACCTGGATTACGAAACGATCGGCATTGGTTCAGGGGGCAACATGCTGATGGTGAGCGCGAGCGGCACCGCGGTGCTGTACGAGGAATGACGGCGCTTAGCACTATCTCAGTGGCGCCGTATTCGAATCTTCCCGAAGAATCGCCGGCCACGGCGCTCACTCCAAACGGAACACAAGGGGGAAAGTGACTCGATGGAAGAGTACGATCTGATAGTCATTGGCTCAGGAGCTGGCATGAACGTGGCCTCGAATGCCATCGAAATGGGGATGACGGTGGCCGTTGCGGAGCATGGCCTGATGGGAGGGACTTGCCTGAACACCGGGTGCATTCCTTCCAAGATCCTTCTCTACCCCGCGGATGTCATAAGGCAATTGGACGAAGCCAAGGAGATTGGCATCGAAGGGACCATCGCCGCGGTGGACTTCCCTATGATCATGCGGCGCGCACACACCTTCGTCGAGGAAGACAGAAACCAGATGGAACTCAGCGTCGATGCGGTGGAGGATCTCCGATTGTATCGGGAGGTAGCCGAGTTCGTGGACGACCACCAATTGCAGGTCGGCAAGGAGACGATAACCGCCCCCAAAATAGTGATCGCCTCGGGGGCGAGGGCGCTGGTGCCGCCCATAGAGGGGCTCGTCGAGACAGGCTACATCGACCACGTTTCCCTACTACAGCTGGCCGCTCTCCCTGAGAGCCTGATCATGATCGGCGGGGGGTACATCGCCTGCGAGTACGGGCACTTCTTCTCGGCTCTGGGAACGAAACTGACAATTCTAGAGATGATGCCCCGACTATTGCTGGGCGAGGACCCTGAGATATCCGAGATAGTCGAGAGACGGTTCTCCAAGTATGCGGAGATCCACACGAATCACCAGGTGGTGAAGGTAGCTAAGGAGGGTGATCAGAAGGTCGTCACAGCGATGAATCGCGAGGACGGCGAGACTGAGGACTTCACTGCCAGCGAGATCATGCTGGCGGCCGGTGTGCGGTCGAACTCCGACCTGCTAAAGCCGGAAAAGACGGGCGTCGAGACCGACGAGCATGGCTGGATCAAGGTGAACGAGTATCTGCAAACCACCAAGCCCGACATTTGGGCTCTGGGGGATGCCCTCGGCAGGCATATGTTCAGACACACCGCGAACTACGAGGCACAGGTGGTCTGGATGAATGCCTTCACCGAGCACAAACACCCGGTTGACTACCACGCCGTCCCCCATGCTGTCTTCGGCTACCCACAGGTGGGCGCAGTGGGGCTGACGGAGGAGCAGGCCAAGGCGGCCGGATATGAGATCCTTGTGGGCAGGGCCGAGTACATGGACGTCACCAAGGGATACGCCATGGGCGAGGATGATGGGTTGGTAAAGGTGGTGGTGGAGCAGAATACGGGACGGATTCTGGGCTGCCACATCGTCGGGTCCCACGCGGCAATCCTGGTGCAGCAGATAGTGTATCTGATGAATGCAGGTGAGGAGGACTACATCCCTCTGGCGAACTCCCAGGTCATACACCCTGCGCTGAGCGAAGTCGTGATCAATGCGTTCGGGAACATGGCCCCGCCTGATCACGTTCACGTACATCACGGGTGAGTGGAAGACTCTCGGGATAGTGCGTAGGTGTTTGGCTTCGGCGGCAAGGGTCGCGGGCTGACCGAGAAGCACCTTATCGAAGAGGACGTCAAGTGAAGAATCCATACGTAAGAGGTATCTGTTTGGCCGCCATGCTGCTGGTGCTGACCGTCGCCGTTGCGGCGGCGCAGGTAACCCTAACCCTCAAGCCGGACTGCATAGAGTGCTGCCCCATGCAGGGTCTCGGCCCGTGTCCCGGTTACACAGCCTGGGTCAACAGCACCGGCTTGGGGAATTTTGAAATGCCAGTTTTGATACTGACCGGCCCGGGTTCAGCGGGTCCCTTCGGCACCTCCGGTTTCCTGGCCGCCGATGAGCACGGCCGGCTGGAGCTGCAACTGATCTTCTTGTGTGAGAATCCTTGGCGCGTGGAGGAAGAGGCGATTGTCCAAGATGTGGATTACTACTGGTGGATCTACCCCGAGTGGAAGCCAGCCGACCATGGCCGGTGGACGCTCCACATCAGTGGTCAGTCAGGCCAGGCGGAAGGGCATTTCCTCTTTGCGGAGGACTGCGAGTTGGCCGCCTTCGTGTCTGAGCCGGCCACTATGCTCCTCTTTGGTGGCGGTGTAGCAGGACTGGCTGGATATGCGGGCCTGGGGTTAAGAAGCCGACGTAATGCGTGACCCTGTCACGGCAGACGCCGTCAGCGCTTGCCTTCCTTGAGCTTGGCTAGCAACTCCTCACAAGAGAGTGTGTTGGCAATGTTGGCGGGTTGAGCCCACCCCCGCCGAGCAGTGGCCACCCCGAATCTCATCACTCCCAAGCCTTCGGCATGGTGGGCGTCGCTCCCCAGGGCCAGCATCACTCCCTCGTTGATCGCCCGCCGGGCCAACTCCCCATCAAGATCCAATCGGTTGGGCTGAGCATTGATCTCCAGCATGCTCCCCGTCTTGGCTGCCTCCTGCACGACGGCTTCGAAGTCGATGGCGACACTTTCTCTTTGCCCCAGCAGCCTTCCTGTCGGGTGGGCGATGATGTCAACGTGGGGGCTACGCATAGCGGCAATGACTCTGCTTGTCATTCTCTCCTCATCCTGGCGCAGGCCCAAGTGGACTGCAGCGACCACGACGTCGAACTGGGCCAAGACTTCATCGGCCAGGTCCAGATCACCCTCCGTCCTGATCTCCAGTTCGACGCCCGACAGTATGCGGAAGGGCGCCAGCTCCTCGTTCAACGCCGAGATCTCCTGCCACTGCCGGGCAAAGTCTTCCGGTGAGAGGCCTCCAGCGACGCCCAGCCCTTGACTGTGATCGGTGATGGCGATGTAGTCGTATCCGCGACGAATGGCTGCCACAGCCATCGCTTCGATGGTGCTGACGCCATCGCTGTAAATAGAGTGAGCGTGAAAATCGCCTTTGATGCGTTCGTTGGTGACCAGATGAGGCAGCCGCCCCGCGGCTGCCGCCTCTAGCTCTCCTCTTGCTTCCCGCAGTTCCGGCGGAATCCACTCCAGGCTCAGCGTGCCGTAAACCTCCTCCTCCGTGGCACAGGACGTCACGCTTCCATCCTCATGCTGGAACCCGTATTCGCTCAGGCTCAGGCCCTGTTTTCGGGCCAGCCCTCTCAACGCTGCATTGTGGTCCTTGGAACCGGTGAAGTGCTGGAGCAGCGAGCCATATCGGGCCTCGTCTAAGACCATCAGGTCGACCTGAAGCCCGCTATCGAGGATGACGGTGGCTTTGGTGTCTCCCTGGGAACGAACGTCGAACACCTGGGGGAGGGAGACGAAATAGTCCACCACCTCCTCTGGATTGCCGGAGGCGGCCAGGATGTCTATGTCGCCCACCGTGGGGAGACACCGGCGTAGGCTCCCGGCGGGTGTCACCCCCCTGGCGGATGGGCACTGGCCCAGAGCAGAGACTATCTCCTCTGCCACCGGCAAGGCAGTTGCCAACAGATGGCGTCCAGAGATACGGTGCATCATCTCGATCCCTTGCAGAATACGCTCTTCCGACTTCGGGCCCAGGCCCTTCAGGTGGCGCAGCTTGTGCTGACGGGCGGCAGCCTCGACGTCAGGGATGCTCACCAGGCCCAACTCCGTGTACAGTCGATTCGCCGTCTTGGGACCCACGCCAGGGATCCCCAGCAGCGAGACCACACCGTCGGGTATCTCGCTCTTCAACCGCTCATAGAACTCCAGCCGTCCGGTTCTCAGTATTTCGTCAACTTTTCCGGCGATCGCCTCCCCGACCCCAGGTATCTCCTGCAGCCGACCTTCCTCCCAGAGTACAGTCAGATCCTCAGGGTAATGGGCCATGGCTTCCGCTGCGCGCCGGTAGGCGCGAATGCGGTACCACTCTTCACCCTTGATATCGAGCATGTCAGCGATGTCGAAGAAAAACTGGGCTATCTCTTGGTTGTCCATGTTGCGACTTTCCATGGCCGTCCCCCTAACCGCCTGGTACCACCACGCTGGGCGACGCTAAGCATGTAGTGCCCACGTGGACGTGGTATCGTACGGGCTCCCCAGCTATTATATCACAGGTGGAATCCAATATTGACACCCGCGCACCGGCCTGCTTCGGCTGGACCTACGGACATAGGCAGGCCAAACATGGTCGAGGATAGGAGGGTGTGAATAAACCACCTGAGATCCGCCGCTGAATCGGTCCTTCGATACGGCCTGCGGCCTACTCCGGATGGATCCAGCGGCGCCGAGACCCGGAATAGCGCCGTATCTCTATCTGACAGGGTTTCTCAACACCCTCAAGGAATAAGGACATTGCCAGTGAGTCGCCGTTGTGTTATAATGGCTAGTAGGTTGCGCGAGGACGACTTGCTCCGGGCACTCGGTGAGCACGAGTTGCAGAGAGGAGGGCGGTAATGGAAGAAGGGATAAACATCCAGCAGTGGATGGTACTTGCTCTATTGTTCTACCTGGACGTGGTGGTTCTCGGCTGTCTATTCCTGATCGCGATGAACAAGGTCTACCTTCTTCCTTGAAGGTAGCGTTTCTTGTACTTGGCCTATCTCTCACCCCTATGCTCTTGCCCCGAGACTGAGTGAGGCCGCGCTGGCTATTCCCCTCGCCGACGCCTGGCATACTGCACGGTGAACTCCGCCCCCAGCAGGATGATCACCCCACTGATATAGGACCAGAGCAGCAGTGCGATGACCGCTGCCACCGAGCCATATACCAGGTTGTAGGAAGCAAAGGTGCCCAGATAGAAGGTGAACCCCATCTGCGCCACTTGCCACGCCAAGCTGGCCAGCAGCGCGCCGGGCAAAACCTCAATCCAGCGAACGCGGGTACTGGGCAGGACGGTGTAGAAGAAGGAGAATGAAAGCGCAGTCAGCAAGAAGGGCAGGATATTGCTGGAGAGGTTCCTAGCCACGCTGGGAGAGACAGGTGAACCGCTCAGCAGGAGACGCGACAAGCGGGACACGAGCTCAATGACAGGGGCCGCATAGAGGGAGAGAAAGAAGAGAAAAGCGCTCAGCAGAACCAGACCCGTCGCCAGGGCTCGCTCCGCCCAGGCGGGTCGAGGCGTCTCCACATCCCACGCCTTGTTTATCGCCCGACTGAGGCCGCCGAAGACCCCAGAAGCCGCCCAGACGAGTCCCAGTACGCCGACCACGCTGGCAGTACTTCTCAGCTGCAGCACGCGCTCGATGTTGGTGCGCACGAAGTCCACGGCCGCTGGAAAGTAGCCCGCTACCACGACCAAGGCCCTCTCTTGCGCTTCCTGCGAGTCCAGCACGAAGCTCCCCAGCGATATGAGCAGCAGTGTTAACGGGAACAATGAGAAGAGCGTGTAGTACGCGATAGCGGCGGCGTTCGCTGTCCCCTGATGTTCTATGAACCCCTTGTAGGATCGCTCACCGACTCCCAGCCACCCATAGCTCTTCCGATCCAGGCGGACCCAGATCCTGACGAGCTTCTCCCTGGTGTCCCATACGATTTCGTTCCAGCGCTGAAACGCTTGTGATACGCGGTGCATGGCGTCAATACTCGTTTGGGCTGTGCCATTCTATGTTAGCGGAAATGCGAAGTCAAACTGTCGGTCGGCCCGCCGGGGGCAGAGCGGGGTTCACTCCGCGATGGCCTGACTTCTCAGCCAAGATGGGGTCTGGCGCACAAAAACGGGGGAGCGTCGGTGCCCCGCCTTCAAAGCCCAGGGGTTTCCGATACATCGCCGCCCTCCATAGGGCACGCGCGGCCACAAGCTATGCTACACCAGCAGATACTTCTTCCTCACCTCCTCGTTCTCCCTCAGTTCATCAACGCTTCCCTGATATCGAATATGACCATCGTCTATGATGTAGCCGAAATCGCTCAGCCTGAGGGCAGATCTGACGTTCTGTTCGGCGAGCAGTACGGTCAAGCCAGACTCTTTCAAAGCCAGTATCTTCTCCTCCAGCGCGCGTACCAGAAGGGGCGCCAGCCCCTCGGTAGGCTCGTCCAGCAGCAGGAGTTCTGGATTGCCCATCAGCGCCCTGGCGATGGCCAGCATCTTCTGTTCGCCCCCACTGAGGCATCCCGCCTTGCGAGCGGTAATAGCCCCCAGTGCAGGGAAGAGTTGGTAGACCTTTTGTTGATCCCACGCTTCTCCCGTTGTGGCCTCCCTGGCCGCAATTTCCAGATTCTCCTGCACTGTGAGGTCCGCGAAGATCCTCCTATTATCGGGGACATAACCTATCCCTCTTCGAGCTAGCTGATAGGGCTGCTTGCCAGCTACCTCCTCTCCCTTGAACTTGATGCTCCCCCTCTTCGGTGGTGTGAGTCCCATGATACTTCTCATGCTGGTGCTCTTTCCGGCGCCGTTTCGGCCCAGGAGGCAAACAACCTGCCCCCGAGGGACTGTGAGCGAAACATCAAAGAGGATGTGACTCAGACCATAGTAAGTGTGGATACCCCCCACCTCAAGCATCAGTCACCTCCGAGATAGGCCTCCTGAACCTCTGGGTTAGCTCTCACCTCCGGTGGCTCGCCTTGGATGAGGGTGCTTCCCTGATGCATGACCATGATGCTCTGTGCAATAGAGAACACGACTTCCATGTCATGCTCGCAGAATAAGATGGTCAAGCCCCGCGTCTCGGCCAGTTGCCGGATTAGGTCCATGGTCGCCATTGTTTCGTCGGGAGACATCCCCGCCGTGGGTTCGTCCAGGATCAGCAGCTCAGGCTCATTGCCCAGCGCGACAGCGATTTCCAGTATCTTCTGGTCGCCATGGGAGAGGGCGCCAGCCACGCTCCCAGCCTTGTCCATCAAACCCACACTCTCCAGGATGCTGCTGGTCTCTCCGATAGCTAGGCTTTGAGCGGGCAAGAGAAGATTGGAGCTTCGCCTCTGCTGGGACAGGACGGCTACCTGCACGTTCTCGAAAGCAGTCAGTCGGGGAAAGATATTGGCTATTTGAAATGATCTGGCAATCCCTCGCCGGGTGACTTGGTGAGGTGGTAGTCCCGTTATGTCCTCCTCCCTAAACAGGATTTTGCCGCTATCAGACTTCAACTGACCTGAGATGAGATTAAACAGGGTGGTCTTTCCAGCCCCATTGGGACCGATCACCGCCACCAACTCGCGCTCGGCCACGGTGAGATTGGCGTTGTACACCGCCATGAACTCGCCAAAGGACTTGCTCACGCCCTGCACTTGCAGCATCTATCCACTACCCTTCTTTGCTGCCTCACGAGCTCGAGGCTCTAATCTCGTCAGCAAGAAGCCCATCAACCCTTCTGGGAGGAAAAAGATTAGGAGGATCAGAATGACTCCCAGAATGAGGGTCCAGTACTCAGTGTAAATGCCGACGAAGGTCCTGAGGGAGACGATCATCGCAGCCCCCAGGAGCGGTCCGGCAAACGTAAACCATCCCCCCAAGAGGCACATGATGAATATCTCCAGGGACAGGACCCAGAACAGCAGGTCCGGAAAGACCGAGCGCTCAACCACCACGAAAAGCACACCAGCAACACCGGCGAAGAAGGTGGCAATCACTATCGCCGTGAGTTGGTGCCGCCTGACGTTGATGCCAACTGCTGCACACCGCTCTGGATTGTCCCTGATAGCCTGAAGAGTGGCGCCGAAGGGGGATTTCACAATCATGTACAGCGCGCCGACGCAGAGCGCGACGACAGCCAGAATGAAGTAGTAGGAGTTATTCAGGGAGCGCAGGACCGATGGGATCGGGATGCCGTGTATGCCGTCATCGCCACCGGTGAAAGAATACCACCGGAATACGATGGCCCAGATCAACGACCCCAGGGAGATCTGGAGCATGCCGAAATACAGCCTAGTCGACCTGATACAGAACCAGCCGATGAGGAAGCCTACGACCATGGCCACGATAGGTCCACCCACAAAGCCTACCCACTTGGGCAGAGAGGTCTTGGTCAGCATCAGGGCAAGGGTGTAGGCTCCAACCCCGTAGAAAACGCCGTGGTGAAACTGAAACAGCCCACTGTAGCCAACGGTCAGGTTGAGGCTCAGGGCCAGCAGGGACATGACGAAGATGAGCGTCAATATGTAGATGTAGAATCTAGGCACCAACGGCGGCAGAATGAGAAGGACGCCCAGAATGGCCACCGCCGGCCAGAGCCATCTCCGCTCAACGAGTCCCTTGAACAAGGCCCCTCCTTCCTACCAGACCGATTTCAATAGCCCAGTGGGGCGTATGAGTAGTACGATGACCACCGCTAAGTATGGAAACACAATGGCGAACTGAGGCACAAACAACACCCCAAGAGCCTGGGTCACGCCAAAAATCAGAGACCCCACGAGAGCACCCCACATGTTGCCCAAACCGCCGATGGTCACAATCAGGAAAGCAACCATGATTATGTCGTGGTCCATTCCCAGAGTGATGCTTATCGTGGGGGAGATGAGCGCTCCACCCAGCCCAGCGAGATAACAGCCGATGACAAAGGCTGCGGCAAAGACCCAACTCACATTTATGCCCAGCGCCCCTACCATCTCTCTGTCCACTGCGGCTGCGCGAGAGATCTTGCCCATCTTCGTCTTGTTGGCGAAGAACCATAGGCCCACGGCCACCAGGGGCCCCACGAAGAGAAGGAACAGATTATAGCGAGGAATCGAAGAGTCAAGGATCGAGATCGAGCCCCGCAGGATGCTTGGAGCGAGGACCGATAGATACTGTGGACCCCAGACCAGTTTCACCCCATCGCCGAGGATGAGCATCAGCGCAAATGTAAACAAGAGCAGCATGAGGTGCTCCCTCTCGTAGAGGTGGCAAAAAAGCGCTCTTTCCGCGATGAGGCCTACCAAGGCGACTACCAATGGTGCCAGAATCAAGGCCAGCCAGAAGCCAGCGGCGCTGCCGCCCAGCAGGGCAAAGATGCTGTAGGCTGAGAATGCGCCTATCATGTACAGCGACCCGTGGGCGACGTTCGGAATTCGGAGTACTCCGAGGATGAGGCTCATGCCAGCCGAGACAACAAACAGGATCATCGCCCGGCTCAGACCCACCAAGAACTGGGTCGCTAAGGCAGACAAGTCCACATTCTGCAGGAGTTCCATGGCGCGACCTTCCTTCTGGCACGACACAGAATGGTAGCCGGGGACTGCCGGCCCCCGGCTACCAGTTGAGGCGTGAGCAGTCTAGGTTGTCCACACACCTTGACTAGGGACTTGCTGTGCGGGCTCGATCACTCACCGCGTGCCGCCGCGATTTCCTCGCACGTGGGCATCACATCGTCCCCAGTGAGCGTCACTATGTCACTCGAGACCAGAAAGTCGTAATCGGGCGACTGCGCGGTGACACCCAGGTACATCGGCAGTACAGCCTGATGGTCACAGGCTCGCATCTCTACCTGGCCTACGGGGGTGTCGATCTTCAGCCCTTCCAGGGCATCTATGAAGGCCTCCTTGTCGAGGCTGCCAGCCTTCCTGAAGGCCTCGGCAATGAAGAGGGCTGTGTTGTAGCCATGGAAGGCCGGGAAGCCAGGGGGATTGCCGTAGGCTTCTTCGAAGGCCTCGACAAAGGCCCTGTTGGCCTCGGTATCGGGGTAGTAGAAGTGGTAGTCCATGGTGCCCATGACACCCTCGGGTGCTTCCTCGCCCAGCGGCTTGAGAACGGCATGATCCGTTGCCGTGTGGACCCAGATCGGGATCTCGTCAGCCATGCCGGTGGAGTGGATAGCCTTCAAGACGTTGGTCATGCTGCTACCGCCCGTGGCGAAGATGACTGCATCGGGCTCCGCCGCCGCAATGGCCGTCAGATAGGGCACGAGGTCGGGTTCGCCCACAGTCCACCACGATTCCCCTACCAACTCCACATCGGGATTCGCGGCCTGTAGATTCCGCCAGGCAGCATCAGCTATGGCATGACCGTACTCATAGTCATCCCCGGCGATCCAGTACTTGGTGTACGGCTTGTCGGCGAGAGCGACTCCCCCGGCTTTTCCGGCCATGTACGTATTCTCACCGGTGGAGAAGACGTAGCGATGCCCTTGTGCCCCTGTAATGTTCTCGCTCTTAGAGATCCAAACAATGAACGGTACCTGCTCCTCTTTCGCGTACTCGGATACCGCCAGCGCGACGGCGCTGTTGATGGTGCCCACAAGGACGTCCACCTCCTCCATCATCACCAACTCTTTGGCCATGGCGAGGCCCGTATCCACCTCGAACTTGGTGTCACGCGTGGTGTATTCGATGGTAGTCCCTAGGACTCCTTCCTCGTTGATGTCCTCCAAGGCGAGTTTGAAACCATTGAGGGCATCTTCGCCGTAGACTGCCGGCGGCCCACTATAGCAGTCTACGATGCCCACTTTGATGGGCCGCTGGACTTCTGGCTGTGCAGGCGCACAAGCCCCGAGCACCAGCGATGCTAGAACGACGACACTCAGGATGCTGAAGATAGATAGCCTGCTGCTCATTCTTTCTCCTCCTTATCGTACGTTATTCTGCCCCTTTTCCACAGCGCGAACTATAACACAGCTGCCACACGGTGTCAAGTGTTTAGCGAACTCCTCAGACAGCCGGGGCACTTTGTTTGGTTCCCTTGGCCCTAGGTCAAGCACCCCCTTGGACAAGAACTTCGCCGTTGTTCAGGGCGGGTTGGTCATCAATCTGAAGCTGGCTTTCCGACCTTTCTGGTGATATAGCCGGCCCAAGGGAAAGCCGACCAGCACTTCGCCCCCCTCTTCTAACGCCATCCCTAGAGGATTGGGAGTACAGTACGCCTCCCTCAGCCCTGAGTCACGCGGGCCTCCCTTCATTTGAGAGAAGAGTCGTTGACTGCTTTCGAAGTGGCGGCACGGTTTGTCAACCCCTTCTTTTTTGTTATACTTGATAGTAGGTATTGAGTCACTAGTAAGCGAACATGAGCCAGCGAGACACTCACCCGAAGCATCGTGTTTCTGCCACGGTCAGACTGGGAGCAGCAGCTTTGGTGCTGTCCGCCATTCTGGCCTTGGGCTTGGGGCCCATCTTCCCCGTGGCTACTCGCCTGTCGGCATCGCCCAGGACCGGGCCTGCCCTGGAACTCGCCACCGAGACGCCCCCGGTCGGCCATGGGATGGGCTTTGTGCCATCGGACCCGACCCAGTATCCCATTGTGCCTGTGCCAGCCCGGATCGCCTCTATCACCGAGCTGCCCACGGCCGTTGACCTCACGGAGTCCTTTTCAATGCTGGCGGGGCAACCATCTTCAGCTGGGATAGCGCCGGTGGGAGATCAGGGGACTACAAACACCTGCGTGGGCTGGGCCACGAGCTACTACTACAAGACTTACCAGGAATGGCTGGAGCACGGCTGGGCGCTGCAGAATCCCGGACCCAACTACGACCACATCTTCAGCCCTAGCTTCGTGTACAATCAGACAGCTGATGGCTCTACGCCCGGTCCAGGGGACCCTGGATGCGACGCAGGTGCACCGATTGGCAGTGCGCTCGACCTGATAGTCAATTCCGGTGACCTTCCCATCAGCGCGTTCCCCTGGTATCCAACCAACTGCGTCATCCAACCTACCGACCCGCAAAAGGACGCTGCCCTGGAGTATGACGGAATCGACTCCTCGCACTTTTTCATCGAGACCGGTCCCCCCGATGGCCCGCAACTGAACAACAACCCGACTCCACTCAAACAATGGTTGGTGGATGATGATCCTCTCGTGCTCGGTTTCCCTGTATATGACGAGTTCTACTGGGCAACCGAGAATGCCTGCAACGCGCCCATCGGGCCCCCGGCGGATCCGAACAGCTTTCATGGACTGCACGCCGCGGCCGTGGTCGGATATGACGACAACTTCGGTGGTGGAGCCTTCAAGATCATCAACTCCTGGGGCACCTCCTGGGGCTGCGATGGCTACGCCTGGCTGTCCTATGAGTTCGTGCGAAAGTATGCCTGGGAGGCCTGGTGGATGACCAGCAATCGACGGCCGTGGATAGAGCCTCGGGTTCCTGATCGCTACAGTCCCCAGGTGGGTGCCGTGATCATGATAGACCTTAGCGGATACGAGAACGACCGCGAGGACATCGCCATCGATCTGAAGTGGTATGTCGATGGCGAGGATAACTGTAGCGTTCTGGGAGAGGGTAGCGCTAATGACGTGCTCTCCTTCGACCCTGTCAACGATTACTCAGGCTACGACGAGATCACCCTCACCCTCCGCGACTCAGAAGGGGCCGAGGAGACGCAGCAAGTCACGCTCGGCTGGTTCGATATGCCGTTCTCCTCCTATCTGCCTCTCGGCCTGCGCAACTACCCTGACTGATGCCCCAGCAGGTCGGGGAGGCGACACCAATGGCGGGCATTCGGCTGCCCGCTAAAGATGTGCAGCGAGATCAATGGTCCAGAGGCGTCCTCGTTGACGGTCGTTTGCACAACATCTTCTGCGAAGCGCTGTGCCCTTTCCTCACCAACAACCAGAAATGGACTGAGCGCGCAGATTGATGCTATAATGGGTTCGGCGTCTCACTTGACTCCTGCTGCTGGAAGCAGGGCTGCGTAGTGGTGCCAGTACTAATATGGAGCTGAAAGAGCTGCTCTCTGCTCTCCCCTGGGAGATGCAGGCAGACGTAGAATATGTCGAGGTGAAGAGCCTGGCCTTCGACTCTCGCGAAGTCAAGCGAGGCGACCTCTTCGTGGCCTTCAAGGGGCTGGAGTTCGACGGTCACCAATACATCCCGGACGCCATAGAGTCCGGGGCCGCCGCCCTGGTGGTCGAAGACAAACGGTTTGGGACATCTCCCTCCGGGGAACCTTGGCCTGTGCCGTGTGTCCTGGTTCCCAATGGCAGGGAGGCTCTGGCTCACCTGTCCGCTGCCTATCACGGTTTTCCCTCCCGGCAACTCCGCCTGATCGGCGTCACCGGCACCGACGGCAAGACGACCACCGTAAATCTCATCTGGTCCGTGTTGCAGGCGGCCGGGCACAGGGTGGGACTGATAAGCAGCGTGAACGCCGTGATCGGAGATGCTCAATATGACACTGGCCTCCATACTACGACGCCCGATGCACTGGAGGTGCAGGGCTATCTGGCGCAGATGGTAGAGGCTGGAGCCCAATACGCCGTGCTGGAGGCTACGTCGCACGGATTGGCCCAGCACCGGGTCACGGCCTGTGATTTCGACGTGGCCGTGGTGACCAATATCACTCACGAGCACCTGGACTACCACGGCACCTTTCAGGAATATCGTCAAGCTAAGGCCCGCCTCTTTCGAAGCCTAACGACCTCGGTTCGCAAGCCAAAGACGCCCAAGGTGTCCGTCCTGAACGCCGATGACGATTCATTCTCCTACCTTCAGGGCATCCGAGCCGATATGCAGCTGACCTACGGACTGCACAGGGCCGCCCAGTTCAGCGCTCGGGACATCGCTGCCTCGCCGAGGGGATCTTCGTTCACCGCCGTGACGCCACGAGGCACATTCCCGGTGGAGACGAAGCTGGTCGGGCGGTTCAATGTGTACAACGCCCTGGCCGCCGTGACCGCAGCCCTCTCGCAGGATATCGCCATCCCCCATATTCAAAGGGGCATCACAGCGGTCAGCCAGGTCATAGGCCGCATGGAGAGGGTGAGGCTGGGACAGCCATTTGAGGTGGTTATCGATTTCGCCCATACGCCCAACTCCTTGCGGCACTCATTGCAGGCAGCACGGGAGATGGCGGACGGGCAGATCACGGTCGTCTTCGGCTGCGCAGGCCTGCGGGATCGTCAGAAGCGGCCCGTCATGGGGCAGATCGCCGGGCAGCTGGCAGATAGGGTGATCATCACCGCCGAGGACCCGCGCACCGAAGACCTGAGTGAGATCGTGGCGCAGATAGCGGAAGGGTGCGAGCGGGAGGGCAAGAAGGAAGGGACGGGTTACTGGAAAATCGACGATCGGGGCGAGGCCATACAGTTGGCCGTCGACATGGCCGAAGAGGGCGATTTGGTGCTGATCACGGGCAAAGGGCACGAGAAATCTATGTGCTTTGGCACCAGCGAGTATCCCTGGAGCGACCACGAGGCGGTCGCACAAGCGCTGTCCGGGTGGCGAGCCCGCGGTGCAAGATAGGGAGCCTGCTGCACGGTCGCTTCTGCCTGTAGGCCAAGGGCCCCCAGTGCCGCCATTGTGGCTGCTTGAGCCGTCGGTTTGACAGGACCATGCATATAGTCTAGCATGCACCGAACTATCTAGCTGTCCATCGTGATAAGAAAGGGATCTAAAGATGTCGCTTGAGATGGTCAAGTCCATTCTCAGTACCATCGTGCTGATGCTCGCTGTTGCCCAGTCCATCGCCGGGCTTCGCCTCCGTGGCCATTTGAAGTCCTTCCCCTTGCCACTCCGCTATGTGCGCCCGTGGCATCGCTGGGGTGGCGATGCGTCCCTGCTGCTCACCCTGATGGTGGCGCTTCTCTGCGTCACACATTTCTCCTTCGGCTTCTATTCGCTGCGCGTCCCGCTCCACGTCGCCCTGGGAACACTGGCGACCGTGGTCATGTTGACCAAAGCGATCATCGCCAGGCGATTCCGTACTCATTTGAGACGAACCCTCATTCTCGGCACCACCGCTGGCCTGTCCATATTGGGTGTTTTCGCGACCACTGCTTTGTGGTACTTCTGGTTAGTTTCGTGAAAGGAGATCATGGTGTATAAGCCACGAACGCTCTTTGTGATCTTGTTGCTAGTCCTGGGAGTCGCCAGTCTCGCAGTAGCCTGCGGAGCCCCTTCAGCACCGCCTACTCCAACTGGACCTCCCGCAGAGCCGACTCCGACCGAGACTCTCGCCCCTTTGCCGCCTCCATCGGTGAGCGGTGCCGAGCTGCTGCAGGACCGCTGCAGCGAGTGTCATGGCCTCGACAGAGTCCAGGCGGCCAGCAAGACCCAGGCTGAATGGGAAGCCACTGTCGACGGGATGAGGGATAAGGGAGCCGAACTCACCGACGAAGAGGCGCAGATTCTCACCGAGTATCTGGCAGAGACGTACGGGCCGTAAAGCGTCTCTCCTGCGGCTTGCCAACGGCCACTCATCTCCGCCAACTGTCCACGCGGACCTAGACATGGTGCCAACAAGATCTGCGGAACATCATGGCGGCCCGCGCTGACGGGCTTGCCTGGGCCGGTCCTGGTCATGACACCGAGTTCGTGCAGACATGTTCATCCTGCTTCGGAATGGTCCATGACGGACGCTTATGATGTGGATGTGGCGTCTCTGTATCATCAGGAGCGCTGCTTGGCGATTGGAGGGAGAGCGAGATGAGACTGGCGAATAGAGCTGCCGTAGTGACAGGCGCCAGTCGCGGCATAGGTCGCGCCATCGCCCTGGCCTTCGCACAAGAGGGCGCCAGTGTGGTGGTGAACTATCTCAGCTCGGAGACGGAAGCGCTGGACACGGTGGCCCAGATCGCCAGGGTTGGTGGAGAGGCCTTCGCTTTCAGGGCAGACGTGGCCAATCCGGCTGACGTGGAGAGCATGGTGTCGCAAGCTGTCTCCAAGTTACGCAAGGTCGATGTGCTGGTTAACAACGCAGGGGTCATCGAGCCGTTCGACTTCGCAAAACCGGACTACGAGAACTGGCAGCGGATGGTGGATACCAATATCAAGGGGATACTGGTGTGTTCGCGGGCGGTTGCCGATCACATGCCTGGACAGAATGGCGGACGAATCATCAACATAGTGGTCAGGGAGACCAGGGGTAGCCTCGACTACATCATGACCAAGGCGGCAGGGGAGGTCGTGACCCGTGGTCTGGCCCGGCAACTGGCGCCCTCTATCCTGGTCAACGCCATAGCTCCTGGCTATGTCGACACGGGTTGGATCTCCGAACTTGATGAGCAAGCGCAGGCAGCAATCGTTGGGGAAATCCCTCTGGAGAGATGGGGGCAGCCGGAAGATGTAGCCAGAGTGGCGGTGTTTCTCGCTTCGGATGATGCTGGATATATGACCGGGACTACGATCGTGGTTGACGGAGGCGCCCTGATCGGCTGACGAGATGAACGTACGCTCCTTGCAGTGGAGGGTTAGCGAGCCGTGCAGACGTGTGCGAGGTCTGAGCGGCCTCTGCTGAGATTCCATACCGCCAGATTGTGTGATGTCAGGGGCGGCGAGGATATGGGGAAGACCAAGCCATGGCATGAGGAAGACGCCTTCTGGAAGATGGCACGTCCGGTGTTGTTCCCTGAGCGGCGGTGGGAGGAGGCTCCTCTCCAGGTGGAAGGGATGCTGTCGCTCCTCGGGCCGGCACCAGGAGCAAGGGTGCTGGATTTGTGTTGCGGCCCAGGCAGGCACGCCCTCGAGTTCGCCCGGCGCGGATTCGAGGTGACCGCAGTGGACCGGACGGCACCATATCTCGAGAGCGCACGCAGACGCGCCAAGAAAGAGGGACTGGATGTCGAGTTCGTCGAGGATGACATGCGCACCTTTTGCCGACCCGGTGCCTTCGATGCCGTGGTGAACTACTTCACGTCGTTCGGCTACTTCGAGGATCCGGAAGATGATCGCCGGGTGGTGTCGAATGTCTACCGGTCGCTCAAGATCGGTGGCGCGTTTCTCCTGGACATGATGGGCAAAGAAGTGCTGGCACGCATCCTTCAAGGGCGACGCTGGGAAGAACAGGATGGCAGGATATTGCTGCAAGAGACCAGGGTAACCAAGAACTGGAGCTGGGGTGAGAGCCGCTGGATTGTGCTGAAGGATGACGAGAAACAGGAATTCAACATCTCTCATCGCCTCTACTCGGCCGTGGAGCTCACTAATTTGCTGAAGGAGTGTGGCTTTGAAAGGGTAGACGTTTACGGCGATGTCAAGGGTGCTCCTTACGACCACACCGCGCAAAGGCTGGTGGCTGTAGCGCACAAGGGTGAATCCTCATGAGGAGAAAAGACAAAGAGATCAGCAACCAGGATGCGATGGAATCGATACTGAACAGGGCGACCGTGTGCAGGGTCGCCTTTTCTTTGCACGACGTGCCTTACGTCGTCCCCCTGAACTTCGGCTATCAAGGCAGCTGCTTGTATTTCCACTCTGCGCCAGAAGGCAG
>CAZBJW010000070.1:3453-17211 GCA_964492135.1 uncultured Anaerolineales bacterium | reverse complement strand
CCCATCGCCCAGCAACTCGAGGATGTAGCCGGTGACGAGATTGGGGACCGCCTCGATGCGGAGGACGACCGACCCACGGAGGTCGCGCTGGCCGAGGTACAAGGCAGGCAATCCGCCCGCCACAGTGCCGTCGAAGCGGAGTTCGACGCCTTGGCTGGCGGCTAGAGCATGGAGTTCCTGGTAGGCCACGATCAGAGGTCCCTTGTTGGGAGTGACAACGTGCATCCCCCGGCTCAGCGCAGTGCGAATGTGAGTCAGCCCAGGTTCAGCACCTTGACCCAGGTTGACCGGCGAGGCTTCGCAGAGGAGATCTGCGTCTACCCCGACAATTAAGTCAGCGCCAACCAGGCGGGACGAACCCACATCAGGATAGTCGGCAACACTACCTCCTGCTTTCTTGATGGCGGACAATTGGGCGGGGTCCAGGCCGTTCCCGTCGCAAGCTGCCCCACCACTATCGGCGGCTCCCACCAGTTTGATTTGCAGGCCGTAGGTGGACTCGATGTTGGGGCGCTTCTCAGCGAGCAGGTCACAGAAGCGGTAGCCAAGGTTGCCCAGGCCGATGAGGACGATGCGAATGGTGCGGCTCATTGAGACATACTCCCCTACGTCCTGTTGGAACCTTCGGTTGGCCACACATGAAGTATGAAGAGCACCTTTGCATTCACGAAGGCGATGCCGTACAAGTGGGACGGGCTCGTTCCCTTGTCCAGTTCAAGTATAGCACACAGCGTCCACACTCAGCAACGGGGCCAGTCTACCTGACTCGGCCTCGTATGGTGTTCTCGCCTCTGGCGACTGCCCCGCGTGGGGAGGGGCATGGGCTCCCGCACTACCGGGAACAACACTAACATGGCGATGGCCGACGGCGCCCTTGCCCCTGATCATTGAGCATACGTGGGCACCTAATGACTGCCTGCTGTCGATCGCCACCGGGACCGGGAAAGAACCTGGCCCTGCGTCGCTTGACTAGCGGCCACCACGGTGATAACATCGCGCTGATGCTTGACCAGGCTCAGAGAAGAGAGGTCTTAGTTGGATTCGGGGCCTGTTACACCACTCACACCAGCATGATGCTTGGAGCGCTGAGACATGGCTGCAGCCCTAAACATTGACTCTGTACGTGAGGCAGCCCGTCGCATCGGGCCATACGCCCACCGAACCCCGGTGTTGACCTGCGCCAGCCTCGACCAGATGGTCAACGCCCGTCTCTTCTTCAAGTGCGAGAACCTCCAGAAGGCAGGAGCCTTCAAGTTCCGTGGCGCCTGCAACGCCGTTTTCTCCCTTTCCGAAGAGGAGGCCAGCCGGGGTGTGGCCACTCACTCCTCTGGCAATCACGCTGCTGCACTGGCCCTCGCGGCTCAGATGCGCGGGATAGAGGCTTTGGTCGTCATGCCCAAGGATGCTCCCCGGGTCAAGAGAGCCGCGGTGGCGGGCTACGGGGCCAGCATCGTGTATTGCGAACCAACAGAGCAGGCCCGCCGAGAGACACTGGCCCGAGTCGTCGAGGAGACGGGCGCTGTGTTCGTACACTCGTACAATGACCCGCTGGTCATAGCTGGACAGGGAACGGCGGCGCTGGAACTACTGGAGGAAGTCTCCGGCCTTGACGTGGTGATGGCGCCTGTTGGAGGAGGAGGGCTAATGAGTGGAACTGCGCTCGCGGTGTCTGGACTTTCGCCGGAGACACGAGTCATTGGTGCTGAACCGGAAGGGGCGGACGATGCTTATCGGTCCTTGCAGGAAGGTAGGGTCATCCCGTCCGTGAACCCCAAGACGGTGGCCGACGGCTTGCTGATGTCACTTGGGGACCTCACGTTCCCCATCATTCGGGCCTGTGTGGAGCAGATCGTGACCGTGAGTGAGGAGGAGATCGTCGCTGCCATGCGTCACGTGTGGGAGCGCATGAAGATCATCATCGAGCCCTCAGCAGCTGTGCCGGTGGGTGCCCTTTTCGAGAGGAAGATAGATCTCAGGGGTCTGCGGATCGGGGTGATACTCTCAGGCGGAAACGTAGACCTAGACAGGCTTCCATGGATGCCGGGCTAGTCTGATCTGATCACCAGCGGGCTCCTTGCTGGAGCCCCGCACCCAGTCAGCCTCGCACTAGCATCACCGACAGGAAACAGAGGGTCATCAAGGCCAAGGCGAGAAGACATGATAGGATAACCCCCTTCAGTGCACCATGGTAGAGGGGGTGGCCATGGTCCTTCTCATACTCCTTCTCCTGGAGCTTCGCCTGCACCGTTTCATCCAGCTTCTGCATCCTCATTCTCGCCATGAATCTGTCCACCCCTCTGCCTCAGCACACGGCTAGCTAAGCCCATGATCACCCGGGGACAGACTGCAGGCCGATTGCCCCGCCTAGTCGATTTCTCCGTTTCTTACCAGGTCAATGAACCGCTCCGCCAACTCAGGGTCGAAGTGGGTTCCGGCCTTAGCGCCGATTTCTTCAAGGACTGCTTCAAGGGACATAGAGTCGTTATTAGGGTGGTCCGCGAGCATGTTCGAGAACGCGTCAACAATCCTCAGGATACGTGCCAGAAGGGGAATATCCTCCCCACTCAGGCCAACGGGGTAACCTGTCCCATCATACCTTTCATGATGATACAGCACTGCCTGAGACACCGCTTTCATCTGAGGAATCTGCTCGACGAGAATGTATCCAGCGCGCGGGTGATCTCGAAGCATCTTCTGTTCCTCTAGTCTGAGCGGCTTCTGTGTTAGGAGAACGTCGGAGGGGGTGCCTATCTTGCCCACATCGTGGAGCATGGACGCAATCTCCAGCGCTCCCAACTGGCCTGCGGATAGGCCCGCCGCTCGTCCCAACGCAAGGGCGCGCTTGGTCACATCCCGTGAGTGCTTGATGGTGTGTTGATCCCTGATGTCTATCGCCGCCAGTAGGCCGACCAGTTCCTCGAGCTCGGAGTTCACCTGCTCAGGCAGCTCTTCATAGCCACTTGTCGCCGAGGCAGATTGGCCGCCTCCGGCCATTTTGGCTCTATACATGGCTTCGTCGGCGAGAGAGAACAGTTTGTCGGGATCATCAGTGTGTGAAGGATAGGTAGCCCCGCCTACGCTGACGCTCAACTGCACTTGGGTTCCGTCTGGCGCCAGGAAGGGCTGGTTATCTAGAGCAGCCAGGATTCTATCGGCAAGAGATGCTGCGCCCTGGGCATCCGTCGCCGGAAGGATGACGGCGAACTCATCTCCCCCGTACCGGCCGACGATGTCAACCTCTCGACATACGGTCAGCAGGACTCGGGCCACCATGACTATCGCCTGGTCCGCAACTACGTGCCCGTAGGTATCATTGAGTAGCTTGAGGTCACCCATGTCCATCACAAGCACGGACAGCGGGTGACCCGAACGACGGGCGCGAACTGCCTCGGCGGCGCGTTCCTGCTGGAGGTGGCGCCTGTTCCAAAGCCCGGTCAATGGATCTGTGACCGCCAGATGCCTGGTCTGCTCGAAGAGCCTAGCGTTATCGATGATGACCGCCGCTTGGCCGGCGAAAATTGTCAGCAGCTTGGAGTCATCCTGGGTGAAACCACCGGGTTTGCTGGCGGCGTACACGAGACCGGTAATCCTACCCTCCATGGTCATAGGGACCACGAGGAGGTTGAAGAGGCGGAAACGCTCAACCCATTCTAAGAAGAATTCAGCTATATCACCGACATCATTCGTCAGGAAGGGACCCCGAAGGCGGAAATCCCAGAACTCTTGAGCGACCGGGAGATCGGCGCGGTAGCGGAAGGAGTGGACGAGTTCATCGGGCACCCCATAGCCAGGCGCTTGACCCTGCATAGTCCTGGTTGCGCGGTCGTAGGTGGCGATCACGCATATCCTACAGGCCATGAGTTCAGCCATCCGTTTGGTCAACTCCCTGAAAGTCGCTCTCAGCTGGGGGGCAGTGCTGGATGCGAGAGGAATATCATGCAGGCCTGGTGACTGGGTGATCTTTTGCTGCGATTGTTGTTGAGAAGCCTTGGTGGGCGCTGGGGTGTCGATTGCGCCCACTGCCTGCGCGCCCATCTCGTTGGTTCCAAGGACATCTCCGTGGTTTCGATAACTCCAGTTTGCCATTGCCGTCGTGGCCTCCAGCAGTTTCGCCAAGGGGTGGGTCAAGTATTGGGAAAGGACGAAAGTGACGACCAGAACTACGACCGCAGCCAAAAAGAGTGCAGCGCGAAACTGTGACTGAGCGAAGTCGAGGATCGCGAACGCTTCGTCAGTGGGTTGGGCAACCACCAGTCTCCATGCGCCCTGAAGTGCCGAGTCCGCAGGCACGATGGTCGAGTAACCCCCCGCAATCGTCGAGCCGCCTAGCTCGATATACTGAGCGAAGCCCGATCTGTCGGGCAGGACAAACTCGTCCCTGGTGATGGCGCTGAGCTTATGGAAGACCAGTTCCTTGTCAGGGTACGCGATTATGGTATTGCTTTCGTTCACGAGAAAGGCGAATCCTCTCTCTCCGGGGTGGAGCTCGTCAATGATCGACCAGATGTGCTCCATGTTGAATTGTCCAGACAGCACGCCCACCAGCGACCCTGACGGAGTCGTGACTGGCGTTGCTACCAGGACTACTACCTCGTCGACTTGGGGAATGATGAAGGCGTCTGAGATGACTGTGCGGCCTTGCAGCGCCTCTTGATACCACCGGTTGCCTTGCCAACCGGTCCAGTAGTACTGATAAGTGGTAGATGCAAGGACGCCGCCGCTGGTGCCCAGCAAGGTGATGTCATCAAAGATGGGATAGAAGCCTTTGAGTGCGTCCAACCGGGCCTGCTTGTTTTCCCTCGAACTCGCGCCAGACGCGATGACAGGGTCAGCTGCCATGACCTGAATCTGAGCCTGAGCTTCCTGCAGTCGCTGAACGATGAGTCTACTGCCGGCTTCGGACAAGGCGACTAGGTTGGACTCTACGCCGGATCGAATCAGAGCGGGCTGTATTAGTGCGCCCGACACCACGAGGACACCGAGAGGCAGCAGGGCGGCCAGCAGAAGATACGCTGCAACCCGTCCCCGTAGCGACCTAGCGGCTAGCTTCAGTTGGTAGGGGATCAGCCCTTTGACGCGATTCATCATCGCGGCGGCGCGTGACGAGAGACTTGACAGCCCGAGGACTTGGCGCCTATTCATCTTCCCATTCAGCGTGAGGGTCGGGCAAGATCCTGTTATGCATGCAGACCACGGAGAGATCTTCTTGCCAGAACTGGAGCCTGCTCATGACATCCCGGCTTTGGTATATCGGCAGATCGGGCAGGATCTCCTCATCGATGGAGGGCTGTGCGGCTTGGTTGAGTGGCGCAGACCGTAGATCTTTGATTATGTTGGTGTTGACTTCCGGAATACATTCAGCTCTCTTCATCTTCTTCCAGGTGTATAGGCCGACCCCCAAGCTGGCGGCTGCGTCCTTGGCGGTCAAAAGACCGTACTCTTGTCATAGTGCAATGACAGACCACCAGTGCACGGTATGGTGAGAAACCCTTTTGAGGCGCCAGCAACTGATGGAACGGTCCATATTCACGGCTCGGTTCCAGGACCCTGTAGACAACATTGTACCTCGCCCACATTAAAGGCCCCTATAGGCGGCATTAAAACTCCATTAAAGAAAGGTGTGCAGTGCCGCCTTTTCCGCCGCGATCCCTAGGCGTTGCCGCCATAGATTCGATGAGACGTTGGCTAGCTGGCGGCTGTGGCGTCGCCATCCAGCCTCAGCAAGTGATGCCTCAACGTGCCATCTAAGCTGCCAACCCTGCAAACCTTCGCGAAACGCGGACCTGCGAGCGGTCAACCGTTAGCGCAAGGTACGTCCCCCCTGCTATGCCCTCTGGGGAAGGTGGCCCAGTTTGTTATTCGCGGTAACACGGCATGCCAGGAAATGATACGTGCGGGGTGAACGGGCAAAGCATGGAGTGGAACGAGAACGCGGTCGGACACTCTTCCGACCGCGTTCGATGGTGTGCCCGCATAGGGCAAACGCAGTTTGCTGGCACTCTCACGAAGAGGGCTGAGGAGCATCGCGGAACTCTCGCAGGAGGAGCGTGGATTTGGGCACCCGCAAGTACTCCGACGCGTAGAGGAGTACGGCGCCGACCTCGAGGAGAGTGCTAGTTGTTGTCCCCATCGGCGGAGGTCGCCAGTATCGCACGGGCGTTCTCCAAGGCGCTCTGGTAGGCGCCCCGAGGGTCGGAAACTTCCTCAGCAGAAGTGTAGCGGGCCTTAACATCCGTCATGAGATGCAGCTGGTTGTGGGCGTACAGGACTTCTCTGGCCTCTGGGCTAATCATGGTCAAGAGGTGTGCCCACAAGCGTCTTAGCAGTTTCTGTGCCTCATCGAAGCTGTCGGGTCCTGGCAAGATGGCCGCCAAGTCGTCGATAAAATCGTCGTCGATGAGCGATGCAAGGAAGTCGGCCAAGCCCGGGTCGTTGGCTTCCAGTGCCATCTTCCGAGCAGTAGCATGACGCCGACTATGAGGCGTCGCCGCCAGCTGGTGAATCGCCTTGCTCTCCCCGGGCCCGCACATCTCGGCGACTCTCTTCAAGAATTGCTCTCGTTTCATTGCCTGGGCCCCCTCGTGAGTGCTGGACCACAGTGCTTGCACACGCGCGAACTCAGACGCGCATCCTGTTGAATGTCCTCGGTCAGACCAAGGAGGCGGCCTGGGCGATGCCACTCTGCGAGAAATACCGAATTCAACGGTCCGGCTCGAGTATCCCGAAGACGTTGCCCTCGGTATCCAGGCAGTACGAATGGTGGCCTACGCCAGGAATGGCCTGCTTTGGTGTGACAATCTGGCCGCCTGCTTCCTCCACCTTCCTGGCGAACTCCTCGTAGGAGGGAACTTCAATGGTGTTGATCGTGGACCATTGCTGTTCGCGCTTCATGATGGCCCCATCGATCCCAGGCTCGCCCTCCTCACCCGTCTGGATCAGCCAGTATTCCGTGGGGCCTTCCCACCTGTTGATGTTCCAACCGAAGACCTTCTCGTAGAACTCACCCGCGCGCTCTGGGTCATCGGCGTTGATCTCGAAGTGAACTACCCTGGGCATGATGAACCTTCCTCCCATCTCTTGTACCACAATTACGCGTCTGCTTGACATAGACTGTGAAGAAGCTTCCCACACCTTTGCCTGGCTATCATAGCCTGTCTAGCTAGGGAATGCAAAGTCGAGTGCAAGAAGCGAGGAATGGACAAGACGTGCACACCAATGGCCTTAGACTTCCGACATGCGTGTGAGACCTCGGGGCAGGCCTACCGCCCCCTTGTCATGCAACTACTCTTCAACGAGTTCAAGGTAGCACTGCAACCTGTTTCCCTGCTCGATCTCCGCTAGGCAACGGTTACAAGAGGTGCACAACGCCGCAGCCCCATTGCCTCCGAGCCACCTGTTGGGCAGATCTGGCTCCCGGATCAGTGGTCGTGCCATCGATATCAGATCTGCGTGGCCTGCGTCCAGGATGCTTTGTGCCAGGTCGAGCCGGCGAATGCCGCCCACGAGTATCAAGGGGACGCCCAATGTCGGCTTCAACTTCTTGGCGTGGGGCAACAAGTAGGCCTCCTTGAATCTGGTGAGCGGCTGTTGAAGACCGAAGCCAATTCTCAAGTACAGGCGCGCCAGCCGGCTTCGGTAACGGCCGACGATGTCTGTTGGTGCGTCACCCCGGCTCATGCGTAGCGTTGTCTCGAAGACTCCCTCGCTGATTTCCAAGCCGTCCAAACCCGTCTCAGCCAGCCGTCGCGCTGCGGCGAAACCATCGTGGGGCCTCAGGCCAATCCACACGCCGTCATCAACATTGAGCTTGCAGAGCACCGGGAAGTCGGTTCCCACGGCCTGCCGGACGGCACGGTAAACCTCGGCGAGGAAGCGGAAGCGCCGTTCCCAGTCGCCGCCCCAGTCATCGCGACGCCTATTGGTCAGGCGCGAGAGGAAGCCCGAGATCAGATAGCCATGGGCCGCTTGAATTTGAACGGCGTCAAAGCCAGCCTCCTTGGCACGAGCAGCCGCGTCACCGAAGTCACGGATCGTGGCCCAGATCTCCTCTTCGGTCATCGGGCGCGGCCGGACGAAGTATACAAAGTTGGGGATCGCTGACGGGGCCACTGGCTGCCGATCACCCAAGGCCTTGGCCTGGGTCTGCCGGCCCCCGTGGGCTATTTGTAGGCCTATCTTGGCTCCCGTCTCGTGAACAGTGTCCGTGATCCTTCGCCATTTCGGGATCATGTCATCTGTGTGCGCGCCGCTCTGTAGGGGAGCGGACTGACCGACCTCATTGACATACGCGTAACCAGTGATGATGAGACCCGCGCCGCCCCGTGCCAACGTTTGGTAGAAAGCCCGCATGTCCTCGGTGGGAAGGCTATCAGGGGTAGCCATGTTCTCCATCGTCGCCGATTTGACGATGCGATTCCTAAGAGTCAAAGTACCGAGATGCGTGGGTTCAAACAAGAGTGACATCTGACGTGCAGCGTCATCCCCATCTCGCGGATGGCCGCGTGGACTCCCGAGGGTGATACAGAATAGGCCCATCCTCACGTCGTAGCGAATGCGCCCCATGATGTTCCGTAAACGGCTCAGGCGTCCTTGCCGCGCCCCTCGCCGGTCGGAAGCGCAGCGCTGCCCTTGGGATGGAACTGGCAGTGATTGTACCCAAGGCGACGGGTGCGGGCAATGAGCGGTAGGGGTCGTTCGGGAAAAGGCAGATCGATGGGAGGCTGCGGTCTGCCCGTGAGGACTTGCCAAGTTGTGATTGGCGGACCAGCCTTGTCGGCCTACTACTGCCGCCCAACGTGTGTACGCTGTATGTGCCCAGCCCTTCGTGAGTGGAGGGGGGTCCCTATGGAATTCTCCCCGAGCCAGCCAGCAGGGCACTCTGCCGTCGAGAGTCCCTTTTATCCGCTAGCCCGAGCGTTTGGTTTCTGAGGACAACGCAGTGGGGGTCGCAGGACAGTGTGCCGCAGCCGATTTCTCCCCCTTATCCAGCTTGCACCCCGACCACGGCATGTGCTATAATGGTTCCGGTTCCCCTGCCAGTTGCCTGTCCTGACTCAGGAGCGTTTCGTATGCCCAATGAGGTGTGCGGTCAGGTACGCAACTCTTCACGAGGACTCGGGGATGCTCCGCAGCACATATGCGGCGTACCCGTGAGCCGGCACCCCTTGATCGATGAATTCGAACAGGTGGTGATCGTTTCATGAAGGCACCCAGTGTCATACGGGCTCACGGCGGTCACGTCACAGATGTCCTTTTCACACCCGATAGCGGCACTCTAGCGTCCGCGGGCATGGATAACACCGTCAAGCTGTGGGCGGTCCCCTCGTGGGAGTTGATACGAACATTCGAAGGACACGAGAAGAGCGTCAATACATTGGCATTTTCTCATGATGGCCACATACTGGCCACGGGTTCCACGGACACGACGATCAAGCTTTGGTCTATGCCGTCCGGTCCGGTACTCAACACTTTGAGAGGTCACCAGAAGACTGTGGCGTGCGTCGCCATTTCGCCCGATGCCACATTGCTGGCTTCGGCATCGTACGACACTACAGTGAGGCTCTGGTCCCTGCCGTCTGGGGAAGAGATGGCCACGCTGAGAGAGCACGACAAGAACGTGACTGCCGTTGCTATCTCCAGTGACAGCAGGATCCTCGGCTCCAGTGGGGTTGGAGATGAGATCTCTCTGTATTGGTTGCCAGCTGGCGACTTGCTGCGGACGCTGGAAGGGCATGAGGTTGCTGTGGGTTCACTCGCCTTCTCGTCGGATGGCCGCTATCTGGCTTCATCGGGGTACGAGCGGACGGTGAAGCTGTGGGCGACAAAGGACTGGTCACTGGCGCGCAACCTTGAATTGCCGTCGAGAGCGGGTTTTGTTACCTTTTCACCTGGCTGCGATACCATCGCCGTGGGCACTGACTTCGCGGTGCTCTTGCTGTCTGTCGAGAACGGGGCACTACTGGAGAAGGTGCCGGCGGAGGCAGGGGGAGTCTATGGACTCGCTTTCTCCCCCGATGGGCGGTGGCTCGCATTGGCCGCCGCAGACAAGAAGGTCCGAGTGTGGGAACTCCTGTGAAGGGAAGCCATCCAACCTAATCATGGATCCTCAGGCATATTACGCAGAGCAGAGTCCCATAACCGATCCGGGCGAGTACAGTGGCCTGTACGATGATCTACCGGTGGATATTCCGAGCCTATGCCGGATTGTGCAGGGGTTGATCATCCACTACCTGGAGGGAGAGAGTCTCTTTGGCTATGCGGTGCCTGAGGAGAGATGGTCGGAGATAGACACCTGTTCCGTGGACAAGATGCTGGCGCGCATCTACGAGCTGGATGAACGTCCCTTGACTGAGTCACGACCACCCGAGAGGCGACTGGCGGGTTGCTGCCGAGATTTCGCTACCTTGTTTTGCTCCATGGCTCGCCACCAGGGAGTGCCTGTGCGCATGAGGGTTGGCTTTGGATCTTATTTCGAGCCTGGTTTCAACTACGACCACTGGATCGCAGAGTGCTGGGATTCTGGGGGGGACCGATGGCGTCTGGTTGACCCAGAGATGAGTGACGTTCACATCGAGGCGTACAAGATTTCCTTTCAGACACACGACGTTCCGAGGGACCGGTTCATCGTGGGCGGTCTAGCGTGGCAGAAGTGCCGCGCTGGTGAGGCAGATGCGGCTCGTTTTGGGCTGGACCCCGATTCGGACATCAAAGGCTGGTGGTTCGTTCAACAGAGGCTGATTCACGACTTGGCAGCGCAGAACAAGATGGAGTTGCTGCCATGGCATGCCTGGGGCTTGATGGAGAAGGACCCAGGCGAGGAGGAACTGGCGTTGTTGGATGAGGTGGCGGCTCTAACCCAGGCGCGCGATGAGGCTTTCTCACAGATGCGCGCTATATACGAGCGAGAGCCTGATCTCAAGGTGCCATCCGTCGTCAACTCATACAGTCCAGCGGCCGGCCCCAGTCAGGTTGCGTTGAAGATCTAGTCACCCGTGAGCGTAGGTGCTTGCGGTGGAAGGCGCAACTCGATGGCGGAGGTGTTCACAAAGGCAACAGGACGAAAGGAGACCGAAGGCGCAGGGGAGGTGGCAATGGAGGAGAGAAAGATGATACTGCTGGAGGGGAATATCGGTGCGGGGAAGAGTACGTTAGGCAACACTCTCAAGGCGTCAGGCATTTTCGACTTCATTGAGGAGCCCGTGGAGGCATGGCAGAGTGGATTCGCCGCCAATCTGCTGGATATGTTCTACAGCGACATGAAGAGGTGGGCGTTCACCTTCCAGATCACGGCCTTCATTACGCGGGCCAAGACGTGGCAGGAGGTCCTGGCGCTGACGGACCACAGCCGCGTCGTTCTCGAACGGTCGATATTCACTGACCGCTATGTGTTTGCCAGCAACAGTTACCGCATCGGCGCCATGACAGACGTGGAATGGCAGGTGTACTGCGGACTGTGGGACTTCCTGGTGTCCAACTACTGCGTAGAGCCGGATTGTATCCTCTATTATCGCACTCCCGCCGAGGTCTGCCTGGAGCGGATGATAGCGCGCGGCCGGCATGAAGAGACTGGGGTGTCGCTCGAGTATCTGAAGCAGCTTGAAGCCTTGCACGACGAGTGGTTGCTGGAACATCCTCGCGCCATCACCCTGGACGGTACCAGGCTGTGGACCGCTGATGAGGTTTGGGGACTGGCAAGACGCTATGTGGAACCGGCCGATGTCATAAGTGTGACCCCATGAAGAGGTCAGCTTGCACACGGTGAAGATGGCAGCCGCGACGCAGCAAGCGTGTATGGCAACGTCGGGGCAATCCTAGGAACCTCGGGGGCGTCGTACGAGGTGCGCCCGCACGAAGAAATGCCGTTCCCCATCCATAGCCCTCAAGACTTTGCTCGGGCTTTGGGTTGTAGCATGGCTGGAATCACAAAGACGCTGCTCCTTCGGGGAACTGATCGGAAGGTATGCTGCTTGGTGGTGCAGTCGAGCTATAGCACAGTCGAACTTGAGGAGGTGGCTGAGCTCCTCGAATGTGAAGCGAGTACAGATGGTTACCCGAGAAGAACTTGCTCAAGTGCTCAATTATCCGGCCACAGGGGTCTCTCTTATCACCCATGGTTCGATGCCTGTGTTCATCGATCAAGGTCTAACGAGCTATCCGACCGTGCTGACAGGCGCCGGAGTGGTGGGAGTGGAAATTCAGATTTCGCCCCAGGTGCTCAGGCAAGTGACCGATGGCGAGGTTCTACCGCTCGCGCGACGAATCAACATCGAGCCGGCGGGGGGTTGTGAAGCCTATGGCCTGTAGGCTTGCAGGTGCGAGCGCGGCAGCGCGATCCTGCTAGGTGCCACGATGGCGGAAGCGGTTGCCATAAGGAGGAAAGCGGGTTTGCCTATCGCGGACACATGGGCTACAATGGGTGATATCTTCGAGAGACGGACTAGCCGTGGCCAATGGGCGACCTCGTTGCTAACCTCGGTCGAGCAGGCGGTTATCTATCCGTGGTTGGGCCGAGAAGGGCGTTGAGGGGTTGAATTTAGCTACAGTTGGCCTGGTTTGTGTCTTATGATGTTGCAGCTGGACAAAAGGCGCAGACGTGAAAGGAGGTGGTATATCGAGAGACTCAATCTTGATCGCATGCACATTCCTTGGGAGGACACTACTAAGAGGAGGACAGGATGAGAAAGTGGATTCTTTGTACTTCAGTGGTGCTGCTTGCTCTGTCGGCCGTGGTAGCTGCGTGCGCGCCAGGGACGACACCCTCGCCGGGAGAGGAGTGCGCACTCAAGGTCGGCATGGTGTCAGACATCGGTGGTATTGACGATGCCAGCTTCAACCAGAACACCTGGGAGGGTGTCGTCATGGCCCAGGAGGAGCTCGGAATTTGCGGCCAGTTCATCGAGAGCCAGGCTCAAGCGGACTACGAGAAGAACATCACCGAGTTTGCAGAGCAAGACTATGACATGATCATCACCGTCGGGTTCTTGCTGGGGGACGCCACGTCGAAGATGGCCGCGGAGTATCCCGACATAAACTTCGCCATCGTGGACTATGCCTACTCTCCAGGTATCCCCAACGTCCAGGGCATCGTCTTCGCCACAGATGAGGCGGCCTTCCTCACCGGCTACCTGGGGGCATACTGGGCTGATACCCAGGATCCGGAAGATCCACAGTGCGGCTATGTAGCTGGTATGCAGATTCCGACGGTCGAGATCTTCGTCGCGGGCCACGACGCTGGGATCAAGTACTACAATGAGCAGCACGGCGCGAACGTCCAGTGGAAGGGCGTCTATGTCGGCGACTTCGAGGCGCCGGATGAGGGCAAGATCCAAGGCAACTCGCTGATCGATGAGGGCGTGGATGTTATCTACGGCATCGGCGGCAAGACCGGAAACGGCGGTCTCACGGCAGCCAAGGAGCGCGGCAAGTGGGGCGTCGGCGTGGATGTGGACCAGTACTTCACGCTGCCCAACGAGAAGGACATCCTCCTCACTTCGACCATGAAGCGCCTGGACAACGCGGTGTTTGGAACGGTGGAGGGTCTGCTCGAGGGCAATTTCGCGGGGGGAAGCGTCTACCTCGGAACCTTGTCGAATAACGGTGTGGGCATGGCGCCATTCCACGATTTCGAGGGCCAGATAGCCGACGACATCGTCCAGGAACTGAATGAAATCACGCTAGGGATCATCGACGGCAGCATCAACACGGGCTGGGAAGGCTAGGCCGATCTAGGCCAACTACGACTTGGGGGCGGTGCTGGGT
>CAZBJW010000070.1:0-3443 GCA_964492135.1 uncultured Anaerolineales bacterium | reverse complement strand
AATTTCCTGGGGGGGGGGGGTGTGGGTCACAACCCAGCACCGCCTACTGTACTAACAGCGGATTCGCAGGATCGGCGAACCATGTTCCTAATGCGTTGATTGTGCCTGTCTGCTGTTATAGGAGGAAGCGACGATGGAGCCGGTCTTGGAGGTTCGCAACGCCACAAAACGTTTCCCCGGCGTGCTCGCCAACGATCACATCAACTTCTCGCTGGGCCACGGGGAGATATTGGCCTTCCTCGGGGAGAACGGTGCAGGCAAGAGCACCCTGATGAATATCCTCTACGGCCTCTACACGCCGGATGAAGGTGAGATAGAGATTCGTGGGAAAAAGGCAGACATCCAGGAGCCCAACGATGCCATAGGCTTGGGGATCGGCATGGTCCACCAGCACTTTCAATTGGTGCCCGTCTTCACCGTGGCTGAGAACATCGTGATGGGCGCCGAGCCGACCAGACCGTCCTTCTCCTTGCGGACTCTGGGGATCGCCGGCGGCGCCGCGGCGGTGCTGTTTCTTATAGGCGGTTTCTTTGCGGTGGATAACGTGGTGCAATGGGGTCTGGCCGCACTCGCGGGTGGCGCAGCCGTGGCGGGGATCTTGGCCCTGGTCATGGTTCTGGGCTGGCTGACCAGATTCGGGTTCCGCCTCTATTTCCCGATCACGGCTCTGGGTGGTGCAGCACTATTGGCAGCCGTGGGCGTGATTCTGGGCAGCACAGGGCAGCTTCTGTTGCTCGTGTTTGTGGCGTTACTCTTCGCCGCCGCCTCATTCCCTGCAGTGCGGGTAATCACCACAGCTATCTACAGGCGCGCGGCAGCAGCGCGCATCCGTGAATTATCGGAGCAGTACGGCTTGGCCGTGGATCCCGATGCAATTGTTGAGAATATCCCGGTAGGGGTGCAGCAGCGTGTCGAGATCATTAAGACCCTCTACCGCGAAGCGCAGATACTGATACTCGATGAGCCGACAGCAGTGCTCACCCCTCAGGAGACCGAGGAGCTTTTCGAGATCATGCGCTCCCTGACGGACCAGGGCAAGTCTATCATGTTCATCACTCACAAGCTGAAAGAGGTGATGGCCATCGCTGACCGGGTGATCGTCCTGCGCGACGGCCGTTTGGTGGGCGAGACCACACCTCCGGAGACCTCGCTGGAGGAACTGGCCGAGATGATGGTTGGACGCGAGGTGGACTTGGTCGTGGACAAAGGACCAGCGTCGCCCGGTGATATGGTGCTGGAAGTGGACGGTCTGACTGCTGAGGACGCACGAGGTCATCCAGTGGTGCGTGGGGTGGACCTCTTCGTGCGGGCCGGCGAGATACTGGGTGTGGCCGGCGTACAGGGCAACGGCCAGACGGAGTTGGTTGAGGTGTTGACGGGGCTCCTTCCGGGAACGGGCGGCTCTGTGCGCATCTTGGGTCAGGATGTGACGAGTGCCTCGCCTCGGCGCATCACCGAACTGGGCGTGGCTCACGTTCCCGAGGATCGGCAACGGGACGGTCTGGTGATGACGTTCCCTATCTTCGACAATCTGGTGTTGTCCACATACTACCTAGAGCCCTACGCCGAGGGGCCGGTGATTCAATTCGAGAAGGTCTACGAATACGCTGACCGCGTGGTGAAAGAGTTCGATGTACGTACCCCCAGCATCATCCTCCCAGCCCAAACCCTGTCCGGCGGCAACCAACAGAAGCTGATTGTGGCCCGCGAGTTCTCCCGCCCTATCAAGTTGATGATTGCTGCGCAACCGACGCGAGGACTGGACGTGGGTTCGATAGAGTATATCCATAGTCAGATTATCCAGAAGCGCGACCATGGGGTCGCCGTGCTTTTGGTCTCGGTGGAGTTGGACGAGATCATGGCTCTGTCGGACCGGATCGCGGTGATGTACGAGGGAAGGATTGTGGGCACTGTGGATGCTGACAAGATCACCCGTGAGGAGTTGGGCTTGATGATGGCCGGGGCCCGGCTCGAAGAAGAGAAGGGGGAGGTGATCGGTGACTGAGGAACGACCATCGGGACTGACTGAACGAATCGGCGCGCAAGCCTTATGGTTACGGCTGGCCTTGCTGGCTGTGCTGGTCGGCGTGGCTGTCTTGGTCAGCAAATGGCTGGTGCTGATCCTACTCATAGCTCTCGGGTTGTGGCCCATCACGGTGCTGGTCGGCCTGGCAGGATTGGCGCTGTTTTCAATCCCTCGCGGGGGATGGCCGTGGATGCGCTCTTGGCTGGGCGCGCGGCTGCGGGACCTGGCGATACCCCTGTTATCCATCTTTACCGCACTGGTGATCGGGGCACTGGTGATGATGCTCACTGACCCCGACGTGTACGCTGCCCTGGCCGGTGGTCAGATCGTCTACGCGCTGCGATTGGCTTTGGGCAACGTGGCGCGAGCTTATGGGGCGCTGTACGAGGGAGCTTTCGGTAATCCCGTCGATATCCTGGAGGCAATCAACCGCTCCCTAGCCGGCGAGGGGCTCAATCCAATCCTGAGGGCGGTCCGTGGCCCCAGCGACAGTATGGTCCAGTCTGTGCCCTACATCTTCGCTGGACTGGCAGTGGCCCTCGGCTTCCGCGCCGGGCTGTTCAACATCGGGGCTGAGGGGCAGATCGGTGTTGGCTGGATAGCGGCGGTGATTGTCGGCTTCTCCTTCGCGGGTCTCCCCATGGTCATCCACCTGCCCCTGGCTATCCTAGTAGGTGCGACAGCTGGCGGTCTCTGGTCGGCTATTGCCGGCTTTCTCAGGGCGCGAACCGGCGCCCATGAGGTCATCACCACCATCATGCTCAACTACATATCCTTCCGCTTGAGTGAGTGGCTGTTGTGCGGGCCGCTAGAAGCCGTGCAGGGCACCTGTCGTACGCAGGAGATCGCGCCCAGTGCGTACCTGCCCCGTTTCCTGGGTCACCCAGTTACGGTTCACTGGGGGTTCCCACTTGCGCTGGTGGCCGCGGCCATCACCGGCTGGTTCTTGTTCAGGACGACCTGGGGCTATGAGTTGCGAACCGTGGGGGCGAATCCCGATGCAGCCCGCTACGGCGGCATGAGTGTACCCAAGACGTATGTGTTGGCGATGTTCCTCAGCGGCTGTCTGGCGGGCCTGGCGGGGGTAAGCCAGGGGTTGGGCATCAGCCACAATGTTGCTCTCGGCTTCCGGGCCGGGTATGGCTTTGACGCCATCGCTTTAGCGCTGTTGGGCAAGAGCCATCCCACGGGGGTGGTGGCGGCCTCGATCATCTTCGGTGTGCTGAGAGCAGGGGCGGCGCGGATGCAGTCGGTGGCCGGCATCCCCACGGAGATCGTGCAGATCGTGCAAGCGCTGGTCATCGTCTTCATCGCCGCGCCCGCCATTATCCGGGCTATCTACCGCTTCCGCGAACGCCGCCGTGAAGAGATTGAGGCCGAGATGGCCGTCTTCTCGCGGGGTTGGGGGGCATAACGG
>CAZBJW010000069.1:10870-17240 GCA_964492135.1 uncultured Anaerolineales bacterium | reverse complement strand
GTTTGGAGTACGTCCGTTGCAGTGGATGCCGGTGTGAAAGCTAAAGCGCCAGGCGAACTGCATCCGACTCCCGCTACCAGTACGATTGCCAGCGCAACTGTGATCAGGATCAGATCCTTTGAGAATCGTGAGTTCATTCGCTTTCCCCCTGGGGTCGCTGAGTGGCGCTGTTCAGAGAAACAACCCGAGATGTTCGTCCTCTGGACCTGTCTGCGCGTCCCAACCCTATTCTAGGAGAAAAGTGTGAACCAGTTGTGAAGAAACCGTAACGATTCTGTGTAGATCGATTCGGAATTGTATGCGTCCGTGCGAAGCAGGGGTTCCATCGCCCACTGGATGTGCGAGCCAGCCTGGGCAAGTGGTGTGGGGAGGAGGGCCGAAAAACTCCTCCCCACTAATGTTCATAGCTCTACTCCTTCCGCGTGGTCAGTGCACGCTACACAGTCACTCAGCTGAGAACGGACCTCTGTCGAATCCACGACCCATGCCGAAGCCTCGTCCGCCGGGCAAGAACCCCTGCTTGAGGCCCTCGAGGAGCCAGTCGGCCTGCTCTTGGCTGAGGTTGCCGTCCTCGACGGCTTGCTCGATGGCCTGCTGAATGGCCTCGCTGCGGGCGGCATGCATGGCATCCTGCAGCGCTTCCGTGTCGACGCCCTGCTCCTCGGCGACGTCCGTCAGTGTCTTGCCGGCATCATGTAGCTCGGTGAAGAGCGCTTGGGGGGTCAGACCGAGGGCCTCGGCTGCCGCGTCGAAGACGGTCCACGAGCGGCCGCCCCAGCCGAACCCGCGACCAAAGCCACACGGCTCACCGGTGGTGGGGTCCATGTCCTGAGCGAAGACGAGTGCAACTCCGGCCACGCCCACCAGGAGTAGCGCCATCAACGCTCCGCTGGACAGCAGTAGTAGCCTTTTCTTACTCACCTCATTCACCTCCTTTCTGCCTAGATTCGGCTTGGATTTCCTCCAACCCACTGCATGATAGCAGAAGGATATGAACAGGTTGTTAAGATGCTGTGGGGGTTCTATGTGGATGAGCCGGCTCTCTGCATCGTGAGATGGGGTGCACTGTGAATCTCGGTCTCCTTGCTGCAGAGTCCATTTGCAGAAACGCGTAGAGAGGAGCACTCAGGACCTCCTAGTGTGCCGCCTGGGCCCGCCAGGAGTGGGGTGGTGCTGGTTTGGGCCAACCGTGGAGCCTTGCGACCTGAAGGACATCCTACCGCCCCTCGCGATCGGGGCATCTGACGGGATAGGAACGGCGCCCCTCATTCGTCTCGGCGCAGCGCAGGATCTGTCGGGGCTTCATCGTCTCCAGTACACCATCACCTATGGCCTACTGTGGACAGTAACTAGTCGGATGGAGCTCTTTCGGCTGCGAAGCTGTGCGCCAATCGCCAGGCCTCTGCATGGTACATGGATCCAGCCACGCTTCGTAATGTGGAAGAGTCGCCGTCTCACGGCGATCATGCCCGTGGCCCCTTTGGTGGGGGAATGTCCCGCTCCGGGTAGAGAGGCTGCTCCAGCAGGGCACCACGTGCCAACAACATCTTGACAAAGTGTGTTTTTTGTTGTATAGTATGTTATAGCATATAGCATATAGCAGACCATAACGGAGATCTGGACTCCAATACCAAGGAACTCGAATAGATCATGGAAGACTCGCTCGCAACGCTGAGACCGCTTAGACAGAACGAGACACTGGGGGAGCAGGCCTACTTCGCCATACGTAGTGCCATCACCTCGGGCACGCTCGAGGCAGGCGAGCGGATTACGGAACGGGACTTAGCAAGCAAGCTGCAAGTGAGCCCCACGCCAGTCAGAGAAGCCCTCCGCCAGCTTGAACAGGAGGGTCTGGTGGTCAGAACCCCCAATCGAGAGGTACGCGTATCCGACATGCCCTCGGCATCGGTGGCGGAAATGCTCTTGATACAAGCAGCTTTGCGAGGCATCGCCGCTCGCCTCGCTGCAGAGAAGATCACGGATGAGGAGGTCGGCGAGATCCAGGCCGTGCTGCAGGAGAACCAAGAGGCGTTGGCGACTGGGCCCCCGGAGTTGTTGCTTGAGCTAGCTGATCGGTTTCACGCCCTGGTCGACCAAGACAGCCGGAATCTGACTGTGGTCAAGTTCCTTGACACTGTGATGGCTTTTGACCCGATTGACCGTCTGGAGACTCTCACGGACAGAGAACAAGCCCAGACGCGGTTCCAGGAGCACCAACAGATTGCCGCCGCCTTGGCTGCCCGGGACAGGGATCTAGCTGAGGAGCTCATGCGATCCCATGTCCTGCGTGCCGGACAACTTCTGTTCAGGGGCCTACCCGATGTCTGATGTCTGGTGAAGCCAGTGGTCGCAGCGTGGGTGGGCGGCCTTCGACGGGCACGCGGGTAAGTCACGCTGGACTTGGCTCTGAGACAATGGAAGGAGGTGACGACGCGCCCGATAGCTATCCATCAGCGTGCCTGCGATAGGCAAGCGGGCTGGCCCGCATCTACATTCTACGCATGAAGTGAGGAGGAAAGAATGAGAAGGTCGCTTGTCCACATACTGGTCGTGATGACCATCGTGCTACTGAGCCTGACATCCCTTGTGAGCTGCAGTTCTGCACCAACCGTGGAGCCGCCTCCCACAGAAGAGAGTGCTCCTGCTCCCGCGACAACGCCTACGGCTGTGGAAGAGCCCACCAAGAGCGTGGCTTACCCCGATTACTACCCCGCAGAATACGAACAGATCGTTGAGGCGTCAAAGGCAGAGGGTCCCCTTCTGGTCTACTCTGTCATGGCAGAATCGAATTGGAAGCCAGTGATCGACGCCTTCCACGAGCTCTACCCGTGGATTGAAGTCCAGACACTTGATCTGGGCGGTTCGGAGGTGTTCGAGCGATACTACGCCGAAAGCGCTAGTGGCGCTCAGACGGCGGATCTCTCGATCACCGCTGACCCCTCGGGGTGGATAGAGTTTGTGAAGAACAGAGGAGAGGCGGTTGATTACCAATCTCCAGAGAAGTCCAGGGTTCCCGACTGGAGCATGCCCTTCCCTGGCCTCTACACGGTATCGACCGACCCGATGCTCATTCTCTACAACGAGCAAGTCCTCCCTGAGGACCTGCGGCCGAGGGGCCTGAGCGAGTTGGCCGAGATGGCTGCAGCGAACCCTGATGTCTTTGATGGGAAGATCACCACGTATGACATCATCATACCCTTCTCGTTCGCCATCAACTGGGCTTTCGTACGCGATTGCGGCGACGATACCTGGGAGACGCTGGAGACACTGGGCCCCATGACGATGCCTGAGCAATCGGGGGGAACGCAACTCCAGAAGCTTGCCTCAGGAGAGTACGCGGTAGGCTACTTCGTGTCGAGTGGAGTCTTTCCCAAATTGCCAGACCTCGAGGGTATCGTTGGGTGGAGCTACATAGAGGACGGCACCCCCGTCTTCCTGCGGGGGATGGCGATCCCTAAAGGGTCCACGAACATCAACTCCGCAAAGCTGATGCTCGACTTCATTCTATCCCACGACGGCCAGGTGGCATGGGGCAAAGGCGGTCTCACCCCATACCGATCTGACCTGACGGTTGAGGAGTGCCCACGCACTTTCCAAAGCATCGCGCAAGAGATCGGCGGTGAAGACAAGATGGTTCTCGTCAACTACGACGAGAATGCCGCGGCAGGACGCGACGCCTTTGTGGAGCACTGGAACGAAGCATTCAACCGCTAGAACGGACCCTGGGTGTGGACCTTCCGGCTGTCAAGCGCCCGGGAGGTCCACATCTCCCATCAGGATGGAGGAACCCTGTTGCCAACGGCCGTCAAAGAGTGGGCGCCACGCATAGCCTCTCGCCGTCTCGCAGAGGTGCGCAAGGAGCACCTCATCCAGTACGGGGTGGCAGCGGTGACAGCATGCCTTGTCCTAGTCCCGCTGGTTCCGGTCCTCTACACGTCTTTCTTGGACCGTCCTTTATACGATCCTGGTGGGATACTGAGCCTGGACAATTACGTCAGACTTTATTCGGATCCCGATTTCCACGAAGTGATCGGCAACACCCTTTCCTTTGCGATCCTGACTACCCTCATCTCGGTGGGCCTTGGTGTGGTGATGGCCGTAGTGATTGGCCGGACCGACTTGCCGGGGCGTTCGATACTGGGTGAGATAATGCTTTGGCCCATCTATCTGTCGCCCCTGGTCATCTCATTCGCTTGGGTGATCATGTACTCACCAGCCGGCTTCGGCACCCTCCTCGTCAAGAACTTCCTGCACATACGGCCGTGGAACCTATACACCATTCCAGGGATGGCAGTGGTCGCCGCAGTCGCGTTGATGCCTATTGCGTACCTATACTGCTCCAGTTCAGCTGCCGTTGCCGATCCCGCCCTCGAGGATGCAGCCCGCACCACTGGCGCAGGGCCGCTCAGGATCCTGTTTTCGGTTACGCTGCCGCTGATGCGGCCGCCCATTCTCTATAGCGCGGTGCTCATCTTCACCATCGGGCTAGAGGTGCTCAGCATCCCCATGATCCTCGGCGGGCCCGTGGGAATCGATTTCTTCTCCAGCTTCCTGTACAACAAATGGCTCGGCGGCGCGCAACCAGACTACGGCTTGGTCGGCGCCGCAGCGGTATTCCTCCTCTTGATTGTGACAGGACTCGTTCTTCTTCAGAACGCGCTGTTGCGTGACACCTCTCGCTTCGTGACCGTGAGAGGCAAAGCCACGCGCCCTCACATCTTCAGGCTCGGCTGGCTGCGTTGGGTGCTCTTCGCCTTCATTCTCCTCTACGTATTACTAGCAGCAATCCTTCCCATGGGCGGACTTATCATGCAGGCTTTCACCAAGTTCCTGACCCCGCTCGCCCCACCTTGGCGCTTCCTCACGTTGAACAACGTAATCGTCATCTTCTCCTACCCGGCCTACGTCCGCTCCATCACCAATAGTATCGTCATAGCACTGATCGGAGGTGTCCTAACCACGTTCTTTGTGGCCCTAATAGCGCTGGTTGCCCACCGTTCAGAGTTCCGTTTACGCCGAGTCCTGGATTTCCTGGCAATCTACCCCCGAACGATGCCCGGGATGATTGTGGGAATTGGGTTCTTCTGGGCATTCGTGCTGGCGAAGCCTTTGGGTCCCATTCGAAACACCATCTGGGCACTGATGCTTGCCTTTGGGGTCCGCTACCTTCCCACAGCGTTTGGCGCAATAACTCCCATGCTCGCTAGGCTCGGTGCCGAACTCGATGATGCCGCGCGGACAGCAGGAGCCGATTGGTGGACTACCTGCTGCAGGATCCTGTTGAACCTGCTCAAGCCCGCCCTGTACTCTTCGTTCATCCTCTTGTTCATTCAGCTCATCAAGGAGTACGGCGCGGCGGTGTTCCTCGTGGCGCCGGGAAGCGAAGTCATGGGTCTCACTATGCTCCAGTTCTGGGTGCAAGGGGAGGCCGGCCCCGTTGCGGCGCTTTCCTTGGTTCAGGTCACGATGACCATGGCCATCGTCTATGCGAGCCGAAAGCTGTTCAAGGTGAAGATCTATGCCTGAGATAATCGTGGAGAATCTATGCAAGCGATTCGGGGACGTGGTTGCGGTGGACCACATCAATTTCACAGTTCAGGATGGCGAGTTCCTGACCCTGCTTGGCCCGAGCGGCTGCGGCAAATCGACGACCCTCTTTGCCATTGCTGGGCTGGACCGTCCAGACAGCGGCCTCATCCGTGTCGGCGATAGCACCTTCTTCGATAGCGATACCGGTCATTTCATCGTCCCGGAGAAGCGCAACTGCGGAATGGTTTTCCAATCGTATGCTCTCTGGCCGCACATGAACGTATACGAGAACCTTGCTTTTTCCTCAGGCTCCGGAGAGTCCCCAAGCAGACCAGAGACGAGCGCATTGACGAGATCCTGGGACTGGTGGAATTGGAGCCCTATAAGGATCGCTACCCTCACCAGCTCTCAGGCGGACAACAACAGCGGGTGGCACTAGGTCGCGCCCTAGTCTATTCGCCCACCATCCTCCTCTTGGACGAACCGCTCTCCAACCTGGATGCCAAGTTGAGAGAACGGGCGCGCTCGTGGCTGAAGCGCATTCAGAGGCAAGTTGGTATTACCACCATCTATGTGACCCATGACCAGACTGAGGCATTGGCTCTGAGCGACCGGATCGCGGTCATGCGCGAAGGGCGTATCTGCCAGGTCGGTAACCCACATGACATCTATGCGAGTCCCGCTGAAGCCTTTGTGGCGGACTTCATCGGCACAAGCAACCTTCTCCGAGGCCATATGGTAGGCGCTGGTGAAGGTGGCACCATAGAGGTAAGTCTGGAAGGTGCCAACCACTCCCTCCAGGTCAAGGCAGACAAATCCTTCGCGCCGGGGACCCCTGTCC
>CAZBJW010000069.1:0-10860 GCA_964492135.1 uncultured Anaerolineales bacterium | reverse complement strand
AAGGTTCAGGTTGTTGATCGGAGTAGTAGCGCAGCGCTGCCCGCCGGCAACTGTCTGGAGGCAGAGGTTGTAGATCGCGTCTACTATGGCGCCCGCTATCGCTACCGGCTAAGAGTGGATTACATAACAGTGCGTCTAGAGACGGTAGCAGAGCTTACAGCCAAGACGGCTTGGATCTCACTGCCGAGCGACGCTTGTGTCGTATTTGAAGCGGACCCAACGCAAGACACCGCCGGGGGCCCGCGCGTCTGAGCAGAACCCGGCTCACCTAGAGGGCGGCGGTGACGTGAGGCCCCTCATGGGTCTAGTCCACCCAGCATACACTCAACGTGACAGGAGGTTGTTCCGAGAATGAATAGGATCTCATTCCAGCCTGATGCAGAGTGCCCACTTGACGACGTACGCATCCTGGATGTCTCACGCTTCGTTGCGGGGAATATGTTTAGCCTGGTTCTCGCTGATCTCGGCGCAGAGGTGATCAAGGTCGAGCAGCCGGGGAAGGGTGATCCTCTCAAGGACGTGCGCGTCAACGGCGTCAGTCCATATTGGAAGGTATACGCCCGAAACAAGAAGAGTATCACCCTTGACCTGGGCCACCCTGAGGCCCGCGAAATTCTGCTCCGGCTGGTTGACGGCGCCCAGATGTTGGCCGAGAATTTTGTCCCCGGGACAATGGAGAGATTCGGGCTGGGGCCCGACGTGCTGCTGGAGCGCAACCCCAAGCTGGTTATCGTCCGGATCTCTGGGTGGGGACAAACAGGACCCTACTCCCACCGGCCGGGTTTTGGGACGGTCGCAGAAGCCATGTCCGGCTTCACCGCATTGAACGGTTATGAGGACCAACCACCCCTCCTCCCACCGATTTCCCTCGCCGATATGGTCGCCGGCCTCTACGCAGCTATGGCTTCCGTCGTAGCTCTACGCCAAGGCGAAATGAACGGTGGGGACGGGCAAGTCGTCGATGTGAGTCTTTTTGATCCCCTTTTCTCCATCATGGGGCCGGAGGCCGCTATCTACAAGTTGCGAGGCGAGGTGAAAAAGCGGGGGTTCGACTCGAACACCACAGCGGGCGGTCGCAACGTCTATCAGACCAAGGACGGCCGTTGGATAGCGATGTCTTCTTCAACGCAACTAATGACGGAGCGCTTCTTCGAGGCCATGAGGCGAGAAGACTTGATTGACGACCCCAGGTTCCGGACGACCGCTGCCCGTCTTGAGCATCAAGAAGAGCTCGACGCCATCTTGCGGGACTTCTACGCCGAACGAACGCTTGATGAAAACATGGAATTCGTCATGGAGCATAACTTGACTGCCTCTCCCGTCTACAACATCGACGGGGTTCTTGAGGATCCCCACGTGCAGCAGCGCCAGGTCGTCGTCGAACTGCCGGACCCCGACGGAGAGATGGACGGCGTACCGATGCACAATGTTGTTCCCATCTTGTCTGGGACTCCAGGAGCAATCCGCCGGCCAGCTCCCAAACTGGGGGAGCACAATGCTGAGATATTCGGCGAGCTTGGTTTATCCGGCGCAGACTTGGCGCGGCTTGCCGCGGAAGGGGTGATCTGAGAGACCCGTCTAGGAGGTATCGCTGGATGAACCCGCAGAGGAGAATGCCCGTCTGGCGTTCGCTGCTCTTTGTGCCGGTCAATGTAGATCGTTTTGTTGACAGAGCGGACACACGCGCTGCCGATGCAATCGTGCTAGACCTCGAGGACGGCGTGGCGGCAAGCGAGAAGGAGTATGCCCGAGCCCGGGTGATGAAGGCGGCGGAGAAAGTGTCGGGAGGCGGTAGTGACGTTCTGGTCCGCATCAACCGCCCCTGGCGGATGGCCCTCAAAGACCTTGAAGCAACGATATGCCCCGTTGTGCAAGCGCTAGCTCTCCCCAAGGTGGACAGCCCGGAGCAAGTCCAAATTCTCAGCGAAGTCACGTCCGAACTCGAGTCGGAGCGGGGCATGGTAGCGGGAGCCACCCAGTTCTTCGCTTCCATAGAGACTGTGGCGGGGTTCTTGCGCATGCAGCAAATCGCGGCCGCTGATGACCGCGTCGTTGCCATCGGGCTGGGGGCGGGGGATTTCTCCCTGTGTACCGGCTTGGTTCCGGGCCAGGAGGAACTCATCTTCCCCAATCTGCAGGTCGTGATCGCTGCCCGGGCGGCTGGGTGCATTCCTCTGGGGCTCCTGAGTACCATAGACGATTACACGGACCTGGATAGGTTCCGGATGATCGCTCGGCGTTCCAGACGGGTGGGCTTACGGGGATCTGCTTGTGTCCACCCGCATCAGGTACCGATCCTGAACGACGAATTCACCCCGGCCGAAGAGGAATTGGCTCGCGCCCGTCGGCTTATTGCAGCTTTCGAGGAAGCAGAGGCCAGCGGAAAAGGCGCCATAGAGGTCGACGGGACAATGGTGGACTTACCCGTGGTGCAGGGAGCTCGAGCACTCCTTGCAGACTACGAGGCGATCCAGGAACGTGCTCGACGCGCTACGACTGGCTAACCCACGACTCCTACGACGGACTGACCGACGACTCATGGCGACTGAGACTCCGATGCCTGCCGCCCAGGATCGTCGAAGGGCGCGGCGCCAATGTCACCTGACTCGGGCAAGTGTAGTGACCGCGTGAGCGCCAGCCAAGCTGCCACCTGCCAGACCTCTTAGCTCGTGTCGGGAGTCCTTCGCAACGCCAAGGAGGGACAGACTGCAGTCTGTCCCTCCTGTTCCTATTGGGCGCCGAAGCTGATCCGTGCGTGAATTGCCTGCGCGCCCGCAGGTTGATACACCCCTACTGTTCTTGGGGAGTGGAGCCTCCGAAGCGGCCCCAGGGCCCGAAACCGCCACGGCCGAAGCCAAAATGCCCGCCGCGTCCCATCCCTCGCCCACCGGGGAAGAATCCCTGCTCAAGCCCCTCAAGCAGCCAGTCAGCCTGCTCTTGGGTGAGGTTGCCGTCCTCGACGGCTTGCCCGATGGCCTGCTGCATGGCTTCCTTGCGGCTGGCGTTCATGGCATCCTGTAGCGCATCCAGTTCGACGCCCTGTTCCTCGGCGATCTCAGTCACGGTCTTCCCCTCATCGTGTAGCTCGGTGAAGAACTCTTGGGGGGTCAGGCCGAGAGCCTGGGCCACGGTGTCGAACATCGTCCACGCACGACCGCCCCAGCCTCCGAGGTGCCAGCCCAAGCCGAGCCGGCCACCTTCGCCACAGGGCCACGTAGGCTCAGGCTCCTGAGCCGACGCAGGGATCGCTCCCCAGAGGACGCCGCCGACCAGGCCAGCCACGATGATCAGAGCGGCAAGCGAGGCGGCCGTTCCGCCGACTATCCACCATTTCTTTGACGACTTCAACGCATTGACCTCCTTTCCCATATAGGGATTTTCTCGCGATTAAGATAGCGCAATAGAATTATAGGAGGACTCTGTGAAGAAGTCGTGAAGGAACTATGTGGATTTGGTGGAGATTGGCCAGCGGAGGCTCCTGACACATGTTCTCTGGCGAGGCAAATCGTCAGAGGCGTGGGGGGTGAAGAGCGAGTCAATGGAGCCACGGAGGCTGATGATCCGTGGGAGCACGAAATGTCGCCCGTCGTCAGTTGTCTGCGATGAGAACAGCGGGGTCAGGCGACTTGCAGAGGGACTTTTCCCAAGGGGCGGGGCCTCGCAGAGCGGCAAGCGGACAGCTACAGGAGAGTTCAGCTCTTCCTGCGCTTCTTACCCCCGCGCTTTGCCAGCTGAGTGCCGTGATAGCCAGGCGCCAGGATCGCGCAGATGGTGCATACGGAGACGTCCAGCATCCGTGAGGCTAGGTGTGGGTCGATTTCCTCGATGGTCTTCCGCGTGGTGATGACCGTGGGTAGCTTGGCTGCATAGCGGTAGTTGAAGATCTGATGCAGTTTCTCCTGCGCCCAGGGCGTAGCACTCTCGGTGCCGAGGTCATCCAGGATCAATAGGGGAGCGCTGCGGACCGTTTCGAAGAGCTGATCATAGGTGACCGGGCTCTCGGGCCTATAGGTGGCCCGCAGGTGATCGAGGAGCTCTGGTACCTCCTTGAAGACAACCGGCTGTCCATTGTTCAGGCAACCGTTGCCGATGGCAGCTGCCAGGTGGGTCTTGCCAGAGCCGTGCTCCCCCACAAAAACCAGCCACTTCTGGGGATCCTTGGCGAAAGCTTTGGCATCGCGCAATGCATTCTCCAGGCTCCGCTGTTCCTCCTGGGGCAGCTCACGCCGCGGCTTGAAGGTCTCGAAGGTCTTGTCGGCATAGAGATGCAGGCTGCTCAGTTGATCTGAGTGGCCGCTACCTCGGAAATCGCGAGTCACGATCCTATATATCTGGCACAACTCGGGATCCGTCATCCGCGAGCGCAACCGCGGGTCTATCTCTTCAAGTACTCGATTGCTGGTTATGACAGTAGGCAGTCTGGAGTTATACCGGTAGTTGAAGAGCTGATACAGCTTCTCCTGGGCCCACGGAGTGGACTGCTGTGTCCCTAGGTCATCCAGGATCAGCAAGGGAGCGGTGAGCATCGCCTCGAAGCGCTGGTCATAGGTAACCGTGCTCCCAGGGCTGTAGGTAGCTCGCAGGTGGTCCAGGAGATCAGGGACAACAATGAACACGGCGGGGTGTCCCCGCTCCAGGCAATAGTTGGCAACAGCAGCGGCCAAGTGGGTTTTGCCGCAACCGTAGGCGCCAAGAAGTATCAGCCATCCCTGAGGATTCTCGGCGAACTCTCGCGCTCTACGATAGGCTTCCTTTAACGTCTGCTCTTCATGGGGCCGGAACCCTCTTAGGCGGAAGTTGTCGAAGGTCATCCTCGAGAGAAAACCCAGGTTGCTGGCCTGTCGCAGATCGTCCAGCTGCCTCTCTGCTACCTCCTCAACTTTGCACTGGCAAGCGATGGCACGGCCAAAATCAGGATGCCCAGGTGGCACGTCACGCCGTAGATAGCCGGCACCCGCGCAGATAGGGCAGACTTCGTCAGGCTCAGTGCTCGACGTAGTCCTTGTACTTGCCTTTGATATACCTGTATCTGTCTTCTTCAGAATCTCGTCTAACTTCTCCATCATCCCTGCCTTCGGTAGCCCATCGCTCCAGGATGGCACGGATGTAGCTCCATCTTCGTACGTTCTGCTGCACGGAGATCTTGAAGGCTTCGTCGATCCATCCAGCAGGGTAGGTGTCTTCGGCCTCTTGGAGTTCCTCGGCGATCATGGGCTGCAGCGTGCCGATATTCTGCTCGTAGAGGACGAAGATGTTGGGCCGCTCCACCTCCACCGCGGGTTCTTCGAGAAACGTGGATTCCGCCAGCCGTAACTCTCCGCTGCGCACCCTCTCCACTGTACGTCGTCCATGTTCTGTGTTGATGAAGTACCAGTCTTGCTCGTCTCCATCATCGGTGCGAGTCGTGACGTGGAGGAGCGTCCCCCTGGTCACTGCGCGCTCCAGACCCTTGGCCACCACTTGCGGTGGTGACTGACTCAGGTTCTTTAGCCCGCGCAGGAGCACGGCATCGTGCAGCAGTTCTTCGCCGCTCACGCAGCGAGGGTACCCCTTCATGCGATACAAGAGCCAAATGACATGAAGGGTCACCTTCAGCTCCGGCATGTTGTCTATCTGAGGCAACAACTCGCTGAAAAAGAGATCAGGTACAGAGGTGAAGCGAACCTTCCCAGCGGGGAAACCGACGAAACTCTTCATTCTAGACAGCTATCTCTTCGGGAACAGGCTCCAGATTGGCGAATCTGGCTTGCTCTTTCATGAAGCGGAGGCTGATCTGGCCTGTCGGCCCGTTGCGGTGTTTGGCCACCATGATATCAGCGATATTGGGCTTGAAGGTGTCCTCTACGTACATCTCCTCGCGGTAGATGAACATCACCACATCGGCGTCCTGTTCAATGGAACCACTCTCCCTGAGGTCAGAGAGAACAGGTCGTTTGTCGGCACGGGATTCCACAGCCCTGGAGAGCTGGGAACATGCCAGGATAGGCACATGCAACTCGCTGGCCAGGGACTTGAGTTGCCGGGAGATGTAGGAGACCTCCTGCACGCGGTTCTCCATACGGATGCCGGCCTGCATCAGTTGTAGATAGTCCACGATGATCAGGTCCATGGGATGCTCTGCCTGAAGACGCCGGGCTTTGGCTCGCAGCTCCATGGGTGCTATGGCAGGCGTGTCGTCGATGTAGATGGAGGTCTCGGAGAGTTCGCCCATGGCCCTGGCCACGCTGGCCAATTCTTCCTCGTTGATATCTCCTGTCCTGAGGCGCTGCGATTCGACGCCAGTGGCTCCTGATACCAGGCGCTGGACCACCTGCTGTGCCGGCATCTCCAAGCTGAACAAGGTAATGCATCGTCCGTACCTGCGAGCAGCGTAGTCGGCTACGGTCAGGGCCAGGCTGGTCTTGCCCGTGCCGGGACGGCCCGCGACGATGATCAGGTCGGCGGGCTGGAAACCCCCGAGCAGCCGGTCAAGATCGATGAAGCCCGTTGGTACTCCGACCGTCTCTCCGCGATGTTGGTAAAGGTATTCGATACGATCGTAGTAGTCACCAAGGATGGCCCGCAATGGCACCAACTCGCGCTCGACGCGACGCTGGGCCACTCCAAAGATGAGTTGTTCAGCCTGATCCAGGATCCGGTCCTCATCATCGGCTCTTTCGTATGCGATGCTGGATATCTCGCCCGCAGCACTGATGAGACGGCGAAGCATGGCTGTGCGCTCGACGATGTGCCCGTAATGCTGGGCATGAGCCGACGTGGGCACGGCGTTGATCAATGAGGTCAGGTAAGCAGGTCCGCCCACCTGCTCCAGCTGCCCGCGCCGTTCCAACTCGTCACAGAGGGTTACGAAATCAGGCGGCAGGCGGCGCTCGTGCAATGCGACAATGGCCTTGTAGATGAGGCCGTGAGATTCCCGGTAGAAGTCTTCAGGGCGTAGGAAAGGAGTGACTTTGAGGATGGCTTCAGGGTCAATCAGGAGGCTACCCAGGACCGATTGCTCAGCCTCCACGTTCTGAGGAGGCAACCTGGCTGCCGTCACCCTATCATTCCTCCTCCAGGTCGTCCATGTCTAGGGTGTCAACGAAGTCTCGGAAAGCGGACAACCTCTCCTGCAACTCCTTGGGGAGGTCCGCCTCCTCTTCGGAGGGGACGATTGCAGCCCTGTCCATCACGTCGTCAGCAACGAAGATGGGTACGCTCATGCGCACTGCGAGGGCAATGGCGTCACTGGGGCGAGAATCTATGCTCAGTTTGCGTCCGTTCTGTTCAACCACTATCTCAGCGTAGAAGGTGTCGTTCTTCAGGTCGTTGACGTGGATATGGGAGACGGAGGCGTCCATACGATCGATGATTGCCTTCAGTAGATCGTGGGTCAATGGGCGGGTCATCTGCACATTCTGCAGGCCGATGGTTATGGCATCAGCCTCAAAGGGCCCTATCCAGATGGGCAGATATCGCTCCTCATCCTCCTGTTTCAGCACCACCACCCGATGCTGCGACAGCATACTGACCTTCACGCTATCAACGGTAACTTTGATCATTAGAGAAGCCTCCTTCCCTGCTAGTTTCGATTATACCACAAGTGGCCCGAAACACAAACCGCAGAGCCCTCTCGCTTCTGCGGCGTGTCTCCTGCTGACGCATCACAACTCAACAGACCGCGACCAGCAGGCAAACCACATCCGCCCACAGGGGCATCCACTCCCGGAGGGAAGAAAGGCATATGACTTCGCAAAACGCTCACCTCCACTGGCCTTTGAACGTGCCGCGGTCCTCACGTGCCCTCCTCCCACAGCTGGGTCAGGCACGGCTCTGCGTCCAGCCTGCGAGGGTTCACGGGGTCGGTGGCAGCGCGACGGTTCTGTCGTGGGACACAGACAGCATCCAGGAATCTCGACCCGTTGGCGTTGAACTACTCGACGACGATACTAACCAGCCGGCCCGGCACGTATATCGTCTTCTTGACGTTCTTGCCCTTCAACCGCCGCTGGATACGCTCGCGGGTCAGCGCCAGTTCCTTGGCCTTCTCTTCGCTGATGGTCACGGGAACCTCCACCTTGTCCCGCACCTTACCATTCACCTGGATGATCAGGGTGAAAACCTCCTCGGCCGCCAGATCTTCATCCCATTGCGGCCAAGGTTCACGGTGAATGCTTTCCCCGTCTCCTGCCTCGGTCCACAACTCCTCCGCGATGTGCGGGGCGACGGGAGCCAGTAGCAGCAGGAGTGCCCTGACGCCTTCTTCCAACGCGGGGGTCACACCGTGAACATCTTTGTGCGCGAGCAGGGCGTTGCACAGTTCCATGCAAGCGCTTACTGCGGTGTTGAAGTGGAAGCGCTCGATGTCGTCAGTGACCTTCCTGATCGTCTGATGGGTCTTCCGCCGCACTTGCCTCTCGGCCTCCTCAGGAGCCTTGCCCGTGGGCGCCTCCTCCATCACCAGGCGCCACACTCGCTTCAAGAAACGGAAAGACCCTTCCACTCCCTGGTCGCTCCACTCGGCATCCAGCTCCGGCGGCCCCACGAAGAGGATGAACGTGCGCGCGGTGTCCGCCCCATAGGTGTTCACCATGTCGTCGATGGGAACGACGTTGCCCTTCGATTTGGACATCTTCTCCACCTTCTCTGTCTTGGGGTTGAGCTTGGTGATCATCCCCTGAGTGAAGAGGCGGGCGAAGGGTTCGTCGATGCTGGTCAATCCCATGTCGCGAAAAACCTTGGTAAAAAAGCGCGAGTACATTAGATGCAGGATGGCATGCTCCACCCCTCCGGTATACTGATCCACCGGCAACCACTGATCGGCCTTCTTGCGGCGCCAAGGAGCCTCGTCGTTACGAGGATCGGTATACCGGAAGTAGTACCACGAGGAGCAGACAAATGTGTCCATGGTATCTGTCTCCCTGCGCCCACGAGACCCGCATCGCGGGCAGGTGGTATGTACGAACTCGGGGACGGTGGCCAGGGGCGACTCGCCCGTGCCCGTGGGATGGAAATCCACGTCCATGGGCAGGATGACTGGCAAGTCCTCCTCAGGGACGGGGACCGTGCCGCATTTTTCGCAGTAGATGATGGGAATGGGCGCGCCCCAGTACCGCTGACGAGAGATGAGCCAATCTCGCAGACGATAGTACACCCTTCGTTCGCCTATGCCATGCTCCTCCATGTAGTCAGCTATGCGCTCCATGCCTTCCCTGGAGGATAGGCCGTCGAACGGTCCGGAGTTCACCATAGTGCCCTCATCGAGGTAGGCTTCCTCCAGGTCTTTCCCGTCCCAGCCCGGCGGAGCTATGACCACGGGTATGGATAGGCCGTACCGCCTGGCGAAGGCAAAGTCCCGCACATCGTGTGCGGGCACACCCATGATGGCCCCGGTGCCATAGGTCATTAGCACATAATTGGCCACGTATATGGGCATGCGGTCACCGTTCATGGGGTTGATGGCGTGGCTGCCCGTAGAGATGCCCTCTTTCTCGATGTCCGCCGACATGCGGTCGATCTCAGATGCCTGCCGCGCCTTTTTCACATAGGCCTCGACCTCCGCCTCGTGCTCAGGTGTGGTCAGCTTCGGGACCAGCGGATGCTCGGGAGCCAAGACCACAAAGGTCATGCCATAGACCGTATCGATGCGGGTCGTGAAGGCACTAATCTGCTCATCATGATCGTCGATGCCCAGCCGGAATTCCACACCAGGGCTCTTGCCGATCCAGTTCTCCTGCATGACCCGAACGCGCTCTGGCCAGTGCTCCAGCAGGTCAAGGTCTTCCAGTAACTGGTCGGCGTAGTCGGTGATCTTGAAGAACCACTGTTCCAGGTCCTTCTTGGTGACGATGGTACCGCAGCGCTCGCAGCGGCCACCTTCGACTACCTGCTCGTTGGCCAGCACGGTCTTGCAGGACGGACACCAGTTGGCGGGAGACATCTTCTTGTAGGCCAGCCCGCGCTTGTAGAGCTGGATGAAGATCCACTGCGTCCACCTGTAGTAGTCGGGCAGGCAGGAGGTGACCTCTCTCGCCCAATCGTAGCAGATGCCCATCTCGTGCAGCTGACTTTTCATGTCCGCGATGTTCCGTTCGGTCCAGAGCTTGGGATGGATATCTGCCTGTAAAGCGGCGTTCTCCGCGGGCAGGCCGAAGGCGTCCCAGCCCATGGGGTTCATCACGTTGTAGCCGCGCATCTTCTTGTAGCGGGCGATGAGGTCGCCGATGGTGTAGTTGCGCATATGACCCATGTGCAGGTCGCCCGAGGGATAGGGAAACATGACGAGCGCGTAGAATTTCTCCCTCTCGTCCTCATCGTTGGCGTAGTACAGTTTCTCTCGTTCCCAATACTCTTGCCATCCGGGTTCGATATCTTGCGGCACGTATTGTTTGCGCACGTTGCACCTCCTCTTGCAGCTGCCATAGCTGAGAATATGAAGAAAACCCTTCGCCCCAGGGACGAAGGGTTTCTCCGTGGTACCACCCTGCTTGATAGGGCATCCTAGCTAGTGGAGCAGGATGCCAACAGTGGAGCTGAGGGGATTCGAACCCCTGACCTTCTCAATGCCATTGAGACGCGCTCCCAGCTGCGCCACAGCCCCACTTGCTCTATCCACTCTGTAGCATGATAACGGCTGCCGACCGACAACGACTACTCTGCGAGGGCCTTCACATAGAGTCCTCTGTTCATCGCTGTGGCTCCCAGGCGAGTTCAGCCTTGTGGCGCTCCTCGAGGCACCCCGCCAGGCTCGCACCCTGTCCTACGCCCGGCTCTCTGCGAGGAATGGCCTACTACTCCTGTTCTCGGCCTTTCCAGTATTATCGCCTGCCAGTGGAGGCAGGGGGATTCGAACCCCCGACCTCATCAGTGCGATTGATGCGC
>CAZBJW010000068.1:0-17421 GCA_964492135.1 uncultured Anaerolineales bacterium | reverse complement strand
TAAACTCAACAAACAAACGGCGCTGTGCCATGGCACAGCGCCTTGGATGCGTGTATGGTCCGCTCTATCGCTTGGTATACTGGGGCGCTTTCCTGGCCCTCTTGAGACCCGGCTTCTTGCGCTCTTTCATACGTGGATCTCGAGTCAGGGATCCTTCCTTTCGCAGCGTGCGGCGCAGTTCCGGATTCGCTTTCGCTAGCGCTCGGGCGATGCCGTGACGGATGGCCCCGGCCTGGCCGGATAAGCCGCCACCCCGGACCTTGACCGTTATCCTGAACATGTCTTCTGTGGCGGTCGCCCGGAGCGGCTTCTTTACATGCAGCACATCAGTAAAGCCGGGGAAGTACTCACCTACCGGCTTGTCGTTGATGATTATGGCAGCCTCCTTGGACGGGTAGAGGCGCACCTGGGCCGCGGAGGTCTTCCGTCGCCCCGTGCCATAGTAGTAGAAGTCGGGTCCCCGGGGTGTCTCGTCCGTCGAGTCGGGAATGGTGGCAACGCGCTCCAGAGCCTCTGCGGACTCTGGCTCAGTTGTTACATCCTCTGCAGGGACAGCCTCTTCTTCAGCTTCCATCTCCTCAGTCGCTGGCGGCTGTGCGGTCTCCAGAGTCCGAGCCATCTCCTCTTCCGCTGCCGATGCCTCCAACCCTTCCGCGACTCCAACTGCCTCCTGGGCTTCGGCTGCGTCTACCTCGTTGAGCTCGATTCGCCCAGCTGCGTCGATAGCTTGTGCCCCTTCTTCCATATCTTCACTTGCTTTCGCTTCGGTCCCTTCCGAAAGCTCGGTCTCTTCCGCCACTACTCATGACCTCCTTGGTGTCCAGTACGGATCGTACTTCTCCCTGCGGGCACGCGGTGCCGCCAGTTCACCACTCTAGGCGTTTGGGCTGCTGAGCCCGATGAGGATGGCTATCGCCTGCGTAGATCTTCAGCTTCCTCATCATGGCGCGCCCCAGCCTGTTGTGAGGCAGCATGCCCTTGACAGCCGAGCGAATGACCCGCGTGGGGCGTCGCTTTAGCTGCTCTCGGAGAGTGATGCTCTTGAGCCCACCGGGATAGCCCGAATGCCGGTAATACATCTTCTGATCCAACTTGTTGCCTGTTACGTGCACCTTCTCAGCATTGATGACGATCACATAATCCCCAGTATCTAGATGCGGGGCGTAAATGGGCTTGTGTTTTCCCCTCAAGACCTTGGCTATCTCCGAAGCCAACCGTCCTAGCGTTTTGTTTTCCGCGTCCACTAGATACCACTCGTGCTTGATCTCTGAAGCTTTGGGGGAATACGTCTTCATCTCTGATACCTCAGTAGTTGACTCTCACTAGGCAAAGGCCATGAGCTGGAGCTGGTGGGCCAGCCAGGCTCCTGTCTCTAGCCTGAAGGATTCTCTTCAGGTCAAGCGGGGTGAGCGCACCCCTGCCCACCAACAATAGCGTGCCCACAATAGTGCGCACCATCTGCCGCAGAAAGGCGTTGGCCGAAATGTCCACATAAATGTGCTTCGCTTTTCTGACACAACTGGCCTGCACAACCTCGCGCACTGTACTATCTCCCTGAGTTGGCTGGCCGAAGGAGGCAAAATCATGGGTACCGACGAGATATGCCAGCGCCTGCCCTATGAGTCCGTCATCGAGGGGCTGGGCATGATGGTAGGCGTACCGTGCCTCCAGCGGTGAACGAATCTCTTGGTTCAAGATCGCGTACCGATACTCTCGCGATACAGCGCTGAAACGGGCGTGAAAGTCAGATGACACACTAGCCACCTCTGTGACCGCAATGTCATCCGCCAGTAACGCGTTTGCAGCTCTGTGGAGTTCCTCCAGTGACCACTTCCAGCTCGTCATGAAGTGAACGACCTGCCCTCGTGCATGAACGCCGGCGTCGGTGCGCCCTGCCCCGACGATTCTGGTCTCCTGCTGTGTGACTTCGGCCAAGACCCGTTCCATCTCACCTTGGATCGTGGCCTGGTTGGGCTGCTGCTGGAATCCTGCATACCTCGTACCGTCGTATTCCAAGATAGCTTTGATCCTACGGGTACGCGGTGGGCCTTCTTCCATCCACTCCTCACAAGATTTACTCTACGAGTTCGAGGATGACCATGGGGGCGGCGTCACCTTGCCGTGGGCCAAGCTTGATGATCCGTGTGTATCCGCCAGGCCGATCCTTGTATTCAGGAGCTATGGTCTCGAACAGTTCTCGCACGATTTCTTTGTCGGTGATAGTACGAAGCACCTGTCGACGCTCGTGGACGTCGTTCTCCTTGTCCAGTGAGCGCTTGGCTACTGTTATCAACTTCTCAGCCTCTGGGCGCACCGCCCTGGCCTTAGCCTCGGTGGTCTTTATCCGTCGATGACGGAATAGCTCCGTGATCAGGTTTCTGAATAGTGCCCGTCGGTGACCACGGGAACGCTTCAGCCTGAAGCCTGCTACCCTATGTCTCATCCTTCGCTTCCTCTTGAGATTCGGGCAGGAGATCCCTCTCGCTCAGTGCTTGTTTTAACTCTTGGAGTGACTTTCGCCCGAAGTTTCTGATCGCCAGGATTTCGTCGTCACCCTTCTCCAGCTTCTCCAAAATCATGCCCACCTTCGTTATTCCGGCTCGTTTCAGGCAGTTGAAGGCTCTCACCGAAAGGTCAAGTTCCTCGATGGGCATCTCGTATATCCTCGGAGGAATGCCTTCTTCCTCTGCTTCTTCCTCTTCTTCGATCAGAATTCCTCCGATGTTAGCCACGAGGGAGAAGTGCTTGGCCAGCATCTGTGCCGCCGTGCTCAGAGCCTCCTCCGGCTGGATAGTTCCATCAGTCCAGATGTCAAGTTTGAGCTGGTCAAAATCGGTAATCTCGCCTATGCGAACTCTATCCACCGTGTATGCGATCTTCCGAATGGGAGAGAATACGGCATCTACTGGTAGCTCCCCTATGGGCAATGCACCTCTCTCCTCGCTGGGGCTATAGCCCCGTCCGTTCTCGGCCACCATCTCCATCTCGACTCTGGAATCACTGGAGTCCAGGGTCAACAGGTGGAGCTCAGGATTGACAATCTCTACCTCGCTCGGGCATTCTATGTCTCCTGCCGTGACTACCCCTTCTCCCTCTGCTTCAAGTCGCAGCCGCACCGGCTCATCCCCGTGCAGCTTCATCCTCAGCTGCTTCAGGTTCAAGAGCAGGGTCATGGTATCCTCTCTGACACCGGGTATGGGTGAGAACTCATGGTGGATCCCATCCACTCTGATGGAAGTGATTGCCGCTCCAGGCAACGAAGAAAGAAGCACTCGACGCAGAGAATTGCCGATTGTAACACCGTAGCCACTCTCCAGTGGCCCGACAATGAAACGCCCATATCGTTCAGTGGTCGCTTCAACCTCTATCTTGGGCAAGACAAGATTGGGCAACAAGGGTTTCCCTCCTGTAAAAGCTTCCATCGTGAGAAACCGTCCTACCTGCTGTAGTACTCAACTACCAACTGCTCATTGAGTGTCGTTTCGATCTCTTCTCGAGTTGGGAGAGCCAGCACGCGCCCCGACAGAGTGTTGGCGTCCACGCTCAACCACTCTGGCACGAAACGATGCTCCATCTCTTGTACCACGTTCTTGAAAAACACGCTGCTCTTGCTCTTGGCGCGCACCGATATCTCGTCACCCGGTTTGACCAGATAGGAAGGGACATCGGTCTTCCTTCCGTTGACGTCGAAGTGGCCATGCCGTACCAGTTGACGAGCCTGGGCGCGAGAGCCCGCGAAACCCAGGCGATAGACAACATTGTCCAGCCTGCTCTCCAGGATCTGCAACAGGTTCGCCCCAGTTACGCCCCTGCGCCTTTCGGCCTCCCTGAAATAGCGCCGAAACTGCCTTTCCATAAGACTGTAGATACGACGCGCCTTCTGTTTCTCCCGCAGCTGAATGCCGAAATCAGTGGTCCTGCGCCGGAATCTACGTCGACTACGGCCATGCATACCAGGAGGATAGGAGCGTCTGTCGAAAGCGCATTTCGCTGTGAAGCACCGATCTCCTTTCAAGAAGAGCTTCTCCCCTTCTCTACGACAAAGCTTGCAGACCGGGCCTGTGTATCTTGCCATTCTGTCTCCTCCGGCGACTCCCTCTAGAGATTGGGTGAGCCGCCTTTCCACCTATACGCGTCGTTTCTTCGGAGGACGGCAGCCGTTGTGCGGGACGGGGGTGACGTCACTGATAGAATGGACTGCGATCCCCTCCGCTTGCAGGGCGCGGACTGCTGCTTCGCGGCCCGGACCTGGCCCCTTGACGAAGATATCCAGCTCCCTCACACCCATGTCCATCGCTTGCCTGGCTACCTGTCGGGCCGCCAGCTGTGCTGCATAAGGTGTGCTCTTGCGAGAGCCCTTGAAGCCGACTGTACCGGCGCTGCCCCATGTGATCACGTCACCATTCACATCAGTGATGGTGATAATCGTGTTGTTGAAAGTCGACTGTATATGTGCGTGTGCGTGAGGAACGTCCCTCCGCACGCGTCGCGGTCCGCGTCTCTTGACTTTCCTTCGTGCCACTTGTTCCTCCTATCCACGAAGCGAGATCCGCCCCTCTACACACGATGAGAAGGGCGTGCACGTCTGAAGCGTACAGAGCACTACTACTTCTTGGCCCTGGTCCGACGCTTACCAGGCACCGTTCGTCTAGCGCCGCGCCCGGTCCGGGCGTTGGTTCTGGTGCGCTGGCCACGCACCGGAAGGTTGCGACGGTGACGCAGCCCCCGATACGAACCGATGTCCTGGAGGCGCTTGATATTCTGGGTGACTTCTCGACGCAAGTCACCTTCCACCTTGTAGTCCCTATCAATGATGACTCGGATGCGGGTGGCGTCTTCCTCAGTCAGATGCTTGACCCTGGTGTCCGGATCGATGCCCGCTTGCTGTAGGATCTCCTGGCTGGTCGACTTCCCGATGCCATAGATGTAGGTCAAGGCGATTTCAGTTCGTTTGTCCTTTGGCAAATCGACACCGGCGATTCTGGCCATTCTTGTATCCTCCCGTCTGTTGGTGGGCAGGTCAATGAGCCTGCCGCGTTGGGCTATCCTTGTCTCTGCTTGTGTCTCGGGTTCCTGCAGATCACCCGCACGACACCTCTGCGCCGTACGATCTTGCAGTTCTCGCAGAGACGCTTGACAGATGGCTTTACTTTCACAATAGAACTCCTCTTACAACCGAGTGAGAATCTCGGGCTCATCGTCGGCGATGGCAATGGTATGCTCGAAGTGAGCTGACAGTTCGCTATCCTCCGTCACCACAGTCCAGCCATCATCCAAGACCAGCGTCGCGTAGGTTCCCACATTCACCATAGGCTCAAGGGCGAGAGTCATCCCGGGCTTCAATCGAATGCCCCTTCCCGGCTGACCGTAGTTGGGGATTTGAGGATCCTCGTGCATCTTGCGCCCGATACCGTGTCCCACATACTGCCGCACCACGGAGAAGCCACGAGACTCAGCATAGCTCTGGATAGCCCACGAGATGTCTCCCAAATAGCCACCATTTGTGGCTTGAGCTATCCCCGCTTCCAGCGCACCCCGCGTTGTGTCGAGCAGACGTTGAGCTTCGTCCCTTATCCTGCCGACCCCAACGGTGACAGCTGCGTCACCGTGATATCCTTGGTAGATGGCGCCGAAATCCATGCTGACGATGTCGCCCTCCTCGAGGACTCTGGGACCAGGAATGCCGTGCACTACCTGTTCATTGATGGAGATGCACAGTGAGGCCGGAAAACCTCTGTAGCCAAGGAACGCTGGTATCGCACCTAGCCTCGTGACCGTCTCGTATGCTACTGCATCCAATTCTGCAGTGGTGACCCCCGGTCCTATCTTGTCCGCCAGCTCGGCGTGAGTGATAGCCACAATCCTGCCTGCCTCGCGCATCAGCGCCAATTCACGATCCGATTTTCTGATAACCATTACTCAACTTGAAGGGCTTCCAAGATACTCTCATGCACACGCTCTATGCCGCCCTTGCTTTCGATGGTGGTGAGCAACCCCTCATCCCTGTAGTAGTCGATCAGAGGGCTGGTTTGATCCCGGTAGACTCGAATTCTGTTCCTCACGGTTTCTGGGGTATCATCGGCGCGCTGGTAGAGTTCACCCCCGCAGACGTCACACTTGCCCTTGTCCCGTGGAGGCTTGGACATGACGTTGTAGACGGCCTGACAGCTGCGGCACGTCCAGCGGCTGGAGAGTCGTCTCACCAGCTCCTCTTCGGGGGCATCGATGAAAAGTGCAGCATCTATTGCCTTGCCATGCTCCGTGAGCAGTTCCTTGAGGGCTCTCGCCTGCTCGGTGGTGCGTGGGAACCCGTCCAAGATCACTCCCTGGTCACAGTCTGACTTCAGCAACCGCTGACGGATCATAGCTGTGGTAACCTCATCTGGCACTAATTCGCCCCGATCCATGTAGGACTTGGCTTCCAATCCCAGCTCCGTCTTGGCCTCTAGTGCTTCCCGAAAGAGGTCGCCACTGGCCACATGGACAATGCCTAGTCGCTCCGCCAACATCGCCGCCTGCGTTCCTTTGCCGGCCCCCGGTGGCCCCAGCATGATCAGGTTCATCAACCTCTCCAAACGCTATCGTAGGAAGCCTTCATAGTGGCGCATGAGCAACTGCGCCTCCAACTGCTTCATCGTATCTATAACCACGCCGACCACGATCAGCAGGCCTGTGCTGGTGATGATCATGGTCTGCATCGGAGTCAGTCGGCTGGCGAAGAATGGCAGGACAGCCACTGCGCCTAGGAAGAGAGCGCCCACCAGGGTTATGCGCCGCAAGACGCGATTCAAGTATTCGGCTGTGCGCGCTCCAGGTCGTATGCCCGGGATGAAGCCCCCATGTTTCTGCAGGTTCTCTGGCATGTTCTGCTGCTGAAAGATGACGTCAGTGTAGAAGTAGGTGAAACCCACTACCATGATGAAATAGAGGATCCAGTAGAAAATCTGCTCCTGATTGAAGATGTTAACGATCCCTTGTGCTATTTTGGCTACCACCTCGTTGTCGGCAAATTGAAAGTAGTTGGCGATCACGCCTGGCAGGATCAGAAAGGAGGAGGCAAAGATGAGGGGGATCATTCCCGCAGAGTTCACCTTCATCGGTATGTGAGTGCTCTGGCCTCCATAGATCTTGGTGCCCCTCACTCGCTTTCCGTATTGCACAGGAATCCGCCGTTGTCCCTCATAGATGAAGACTATGGCTGCCACCGTTATCACGCCGATGACGGCGAAGGCAAGCAACCCCGGCACATTCGTCCTCAGGTCTTGTGCCACACTTTGCGGGATGCGGGCTACGATACCGCCAAAGATGATGATCGAGATTCCGTTCCCCACCCCTTGTTCGGTGATGAGTTCGCCCAGCCAGACGGCAAACATGGTGCCCGCCGTAAGAGTGACGATAGTGGCAAAGCTGGACAGGAAAGTGTCGGCGGAAAACAGATTGAAATTCTCAATGACGGGCATCGTGCCTCGGCTGAACACAGCGATCTGTCCGATGGCATTCAGCGCGGCCAAAGGGACCGTCATGATATGCGTGATTTGGTTGATTTTCGCCTGACCTGCCTCGCCCTGCTGACCCAAGCGCTCCAGCGGAGGGATCAGTGGCACCAACAACTGCATGATGATGCTAGCCGTGATGTATGGGTAGACCCCCATCGCCACCACAGAGAAGCTAGACATGGCACCGCCCGAGAACATGTCCAGCAGCCCCAGTAGCTGGTTCGTTTGGAAGAGTTGTCTCAAAGCCTCGGCATTCACCCCTGGCACGGGTATGTGGGCCGCGAAACGGTACACCACCAGCATAGCCAAGGTGAAGAGTATCTTCCGGCGTAGATCCGGCAGCTTGAACGCGTTTAGCACATTCCTGATCGTTTCCACGGGTCTCTCCTCTAACTGGGTCGAGGCCTGCGACCCCTCTTGGGCCTGCTGGCCGGCAGTGGAAGTTCCTCAACACTCCCACCCGCGGCCTCTATCTTGGTCCTTGCACTGACGGAGAAGCCATGGGCTTTGACGGCGAGCGGCTTCTCCAGATCTCCTCTGCCCAGAACTTTCACCAGTTCCTGGGGTGACTTGAGCAGACCCACCTCGGTCAAGGTGGCAGGCGTAACCTCGTCCCCCTTCTCGAAACGCTCATTGAGCCGATCGAGGTTGACCACAGAGAATTGTGTCTTGAAGATATTTGTGAAGCCTCTGATACGAGGCAGTCTTCTTACCAGGGGCAGTTGTCCACCTTCAAAGTAGGGGGGAATGTTGCCGCCAGAGCGCGCCTTCTGGCCCTTGGTGCCGCGCCCCGCCGTTTTTCCATAGCCGGAACTATCTCCGCGTCCGACCCTTTTCCTTTTCTTCGTTGCCCCCTTGGGGCGTCTCAATTCGTGTGATTTCATCATTCCTCCAAGGGAAGACGGCCTCTTATCAGGGGCTTCGGTCGGTCTCTAAATGCTGAGAAAGCATTCAGAGTTCCTCCACTTCCACAAGATGTCTGACCTTGTACACCATCCCCCGAACCGAATCATTGTCGGGCTGCTCCACCGCCTCACCGAGGCGGCGGAAACCCAAGGCCTTGATAGTGGCCTTTTGCTCTTCAGAATACCCTGTGCTGCTCTTGACCCAGGTTATGTGCAGCTTGTTAGTCTCAGTCATTTGACTGTTCCCAGAACGGGAGTACTTCTTCCACCGCCTTATCGCGCCTACGAGCTTCCTCAGCGGGATCCTTCAACTGCTGCAAACCTTCCATCGTCGCCCATACCACGTTGAGAATATTGGCACTGCCCAGCGACTTGGTGAGGATATTCTTGACACCAGCGGCCTCCACTACCGCCCTCACCCCCCCACCGGCGACAACCCCAGTTCCTGCCGAAGCGGGCTTCATCAGCACCTTGGCTGCCCCGAACCTAGACATTACCTCGTGGGGGATGGTGCCGCTGATAATGGGCACCCGAATCATGTTCTTCTTGGCCTTTTCGATGCCCTTGCGGATCGCTTCGGGGACCTCTCGTGCCTTTCCGACACCGGCACCCACGCTACCCTGACCATCACCCACAACAACCACAGCTCGGAACCCAAAGCGACGACCTCCCTTGACCACCTTCGCTACACGAGCAATGTGCACCACTCGCTCTTCTAGGAATTCCTCTTCCATGAATGCCCTCTTTCCCTCGATCACAATCAACTCAGACCTGGCGTCTTTTCATTCTGAGGAACTGTTGGCGAACGGCGCACGTTCCTCTTACTAGAACTCCAGGCCACCTGAACGGGCCCCCTCAGCGAGAGATCTCACGCGGCCGTGATACTTGTATCCTCCTCTATCAAAGACTACCTTCTCGATCCCGCGGGCTTTGGCCCGTCGAGCCAGGACTTCACCGACCACTTTAGCCTGCTCTGACTTCTTGAGACCAGCGATTTGATCGCGCACTTCCTTGTCCAGGCTTGACGCAGAGACTAGCGTCTGACCGGCAGTGTCGTCAACTATCTGAGCATAGACATGCTTCAGGCTGCGGAAGACGGACAGCCGAGGACGGTCGTTGCTGGTCCGTATCTTCGACCGCACGCGCGTGTGTCTGCGACGACGAGCTGTCTCGCGGTCTCTTTTCCTGCTCATTCGCTCTTGCTCCCACCACCCACTACTGCCGTTGTTCCAGGAAGCTCCTACCCGATCTTGCCTGCCTTGCCAGCCTTGCGACGCACATACTCTCCCACGTAACGAATGCCCTTGCCTTTGTACGGTTCCGGCTTTCGGACGGCCCTTATCTCGGCTGCAACCTGGCCCACCAGTTCTCTGTCCACGCCTTCTACCACTATGGTTCGATAACCCTTCTCCACATCAATGGTGATCCCTGGCGGCGCCACCATCTGGACAGGATGTGAATAACCCACCGATAGGATGAGGTTGTCTCCTTCCATCTGTGCGCGATAACCTACGCCAACGATTTCCAGTTCCTTGCGGAATCCTTCATGCACCCCTCGCACCATGTTTGCCAGCAAGGCCCGTGTCAGCCCGTGGAGTGAGCGATGCAGTCGATGATCGGTCGGTCGGGTAACAACAAGCTGGCTATCTTCCAAAGCGATGGAGATATCCGGATGAAACCTGCGGGTGAGTTCACCCTTCGGTCCCTTGACCGTCACCTCGGACCCACGGATCATCACCTCGACGTCGGATGGTACCGGTATGGGCATCCTACCAATGCGAGACATAAGGGCGTACCTCCAATGCTTGCCTGTCGAGAGAAAGAACTAGTCCCATCCCGTCAACGCACCTAGCTTCACGGCTGTCACTACCACACATAGCACAGAACCTCACCACCGATGCCCAGGCGCCTTGCACTCTTGTCGGTCATGACGCCCTGCGATGTGGACAGAATGGCTATCCCCATGCCGCTCAACACCCTTGGCAGGTCTTCCCTGCCTGCGTAGATCCGACAGCCGGGCTTGCTGACTCTCTTCAAGGCGGTTATCGTTGGGTCCCCATCTTCCGTGTACTTCAGCCAGATCCTGAGCACCGCTTGAGGGCGATCCTTGGTCACATCGTAGCCCTGGATGTATCCTTGTTCTCGCAATACCTTGGCAATCGCCTCCTTCAGCTTGGAAGAAGGTACTGTCACCTGGTTATGTCTGACCTCGATGGCGTTCCTGATGCGGGTCAGCATGTCAGCGATGGGATCGGAATGCATGATTGTGATGCCCTGCCCTTTCTCAGCTACCAACTAGATTTCGTGACGCCAGGGATCTTACCTTCCAGGGCCAACTCCCGGAAGCAGATGCGGCAGAGTCCGAATCGTCGCATGTATGCCCTCGGGCGCCCGCACAACGTGCACCGCTTCCGCACTTGCGTTTTGTGCTTCCTTTGCTTCTCCCTGGCGATCATTGACTTCTTGGCCACTTAACCTCCACAAATTGGCTAGTTGAGGGCTCAGTTCGTTGCCCAGTGCGCTAGACTCTCTGGAAAGGCATTCCCAGGAGCGACAGCAATCGCCTTCCCTCCTCATCGGTCCCAGCGCTGGTGACGATACTGATCTCCATTCCGCGTACCTTGTCTATAGAATCGTAATCTATTTCGGGCCACACTAGCTGCTCTTCGAGGCCCAAGGTGTAGTTCCCTCGGCCATCGAAGGCATCGCGGGAAACGCCCCGAAAGTCTCGCTGGCGCGCCAAGGCGATGTTCACCAGCCGATCGAAGAAGTCATACATGCGTCGGCCCCGTAGCGTGACCTTGGCACCGATCGCCGCGCCTTCCCTGAGCTTGAAACCAGCGATGGACTTGCGTGCCCGGGTGATGATTGGTCGCTGTCCCGTTATGGTGCTGAGATCTTGGGTGGCTCCATCCAGGGCCTTGGCATCCTGCAGGGCTTCTCCCAGCCCCACGTTTACCACAATCTTGACCAGACCTGGAACTTCCATCACGTTACGATAGCCGAAGTCGTCCATCAGTATGGGGACGATTTGCTTCTGGTAGGTGTCTTTCAATCTCGACATGATCGTCTCTCCGAGCAGGGCCTGGCGCTAGTCGATTATCTCATTGCATCGCTTGCAGACTCTGGTTTTCCCTCCATCAGGAAGGACCCTGTAGGTCACCTTGGCGCGCTGGTTGCAGTGGGGACAGACCAGGGCCAGATTCGAGATATGCATTGGGGCCTCGCGCTCAATAATGCCAGCCTGGGTGCGCACCCTTCCTGTGGGCTTGGTGTGTCTCTTGATGATATTGATGCCCGAGACAATCACCTGATCTTTGTCCGCTAGGACCGTGTGCACGCTACCCTTCATGCCCCGGTAGTTGCCGGTGATCACCTCTACGGTGTCACCTTTCTTGATTCTCCACATTCTGTTGACCTTCTCTCTTCTCCAACAGTTGGCTCTAGAATACCTCTGGGGAGAGGGAGACGATTTTCATGAAGCCCCGTTCCCTCAACTCCCGACCGACGGGCCCGAATATTCGTGTACCTTTGGGATTCTGGTAGTCGTCGAGAATGACCGCAGCGTTCTCATCAAACCGTATGTATGATCCATCCGGGCGGCCGTATTCCTTGGCGGTGCGCACTATGACCGCTCGCACCACTTCCCCTTTCTTGACGGAACCAGATGGGATGGCCTGTTTCACGGTGGCGATGATTACGTCGCCCACACGCCCGTAGCGGCGCTTCGAGCCTCCGAGAACCTTGATGCACATGATCTCGCGCGCCCCAGTGTTATCTGCAACTCTGAGGTGACTCTCCGCCTGGATCATTGCTCTATCCTCTCTGACGGGCCCGTCAGGATTTCCTCAACCACCCAGCGTTTTTCCTTGCTCAGAGGGCGACTCTCGACGATGCGAACCATATCGCCTATCTGGCAGGCGTTCTCCCAGTCATGTGCCTTGAATTTCTTGCGAGTCTTTACGACCTTCTTGTACAAGGGATGTCGGCCCAATCTCTCAACGACCACCACGACTGTCTTATCCATCTTGTTACTGAGTACCTTGCCGACCATGGATTTGCGTTGTCCCCTCATGTCGTTTCCTCCCCGGTCTGGCTTAGCTCCCGCTCCCTGAGAATGCTCTTCGTGCGGGCAATATCTCTCTTGACCTGCCGGATACGGTTGTGATTAGTCAGCTGATTGGTACTCAACTGGAACCGCAGGTTGAAGAGTTCCTCGTACATACTCTCCAACTCATGCCGTAGCTCTTCTGAGGTCATGTTTCTCAGGTCTAGCGCCTTCATGGGACGGCTCCTCGCTGTTACAGTTCATGTCTGCTGACGAATTGGGTCTTTATGGGGAGCTTCTGGGAAGCCAGGCGGAAGGCCTCTCGAGCTGCGCTTTCATCCACACCGGTGATTTCGAACAGCACTCGGCCCGGCTTGACCACTGCTACCCAGTGGTCGACGTTACCCTTGCCGCTGCCCATTCGGGTCTCCGCAGGCTTGGTGGTCACCGGTTTGTCCGGGAAGACTCGTATCCATAGTTTGCCGCCTCGTCGCACATGGCGGACGATGGCCCTCCGTGCGGCCTCTATCTGTCGACTCGTAATCCACGAAGGCTCAAGCGCCTGGAGCCCGTACTCTCCAAAGCTCACCTCGGCGCCACGACGAGCTTTGCCTTTCATGCGACCCCGGTGAGCCTTCCGATACTTCGTTCTCTTGGGCATTAGCATGAGCAGTTACCCCCCGACGCTACGGATGTCAGAACTCCTGAAGGAACGACGTTTCCTCTTCCTCTTCTGGAAAGACATCGCCCTTGTAGACCCAAACCTTGACCCCTATGCGGCCGTAGGTGGTCAAAGACTCTGTTTGCGCATAGTCAATGTCAGCTCGCAAGGTGTGCAGAGGCACCCGTCCTTCCATCGTCCAGTCTCGGCGGGCCATTTCGGTCCCGGCCAGGCGACCGGCGCAGGCTATCTTGATGCCGCCAGCCCCTAGGCGCATCGCCCTGGCAGCTGCCTGCTTCATGGCTCGCTTGTGAGAAATCCGCCTCGCCAACTGGGCGGAGATACTTTCCGCGATGAGATAGGCATTCAGTTCGGGTTCAGGAACTTCTACGACTTCTATGCGCGCCTTCTTTCCCGTGAAATCTTCCACTTTCCGCCGCAACAGGTTGACGCTCGCTCCCTTACGGCCGATGACGATACCCGGTCTTGCCGTGTGAACTGTCAGCGATACTTGCTTCGGAAAGCGCTCGATATCTATCCTGCAGATGCCCGCATGCGCCATTTCACCGCGAATGAGCTGCCTGACTTCGAGGTCCTCTTGCAGCAGATCCACGTATTCCTGGCCTTCAGCGTACCATCTGGCCTTCCACTCCTTGTTGACCCCCAGCCTGAAACCTACAGGGTGTACCTTTCTGCCCAATTGGCTTCTCCTTCCCAGCGCTTCACCTATTCTTCCTCAAGCTCGCTCAGGACGACCGTGATATGCGATGCCCTTTTCAAAATAGGCTTCACGCGCCCTCGAGCGCCAGCTTGGTATCGCTTCAGGGTGGGCGCCACATCGGCCCTTATGCCAGAGATGTACAGGTCCGATGTGGATAGCCCGTGCACGTCCTCGGCGTTGGCCGCCGCTGACTCGATGGCCTTCGTCACCGGTTTGGCTGCCGCCTGGGGCAGGAACCTTAGAAGGGCCAACGCCTCATCCACCGGTCGTTCTCGCACCAGATCAATCACGCGTCTGATCTTCTGTGGCGACAGGGCTATGTATTTCTCCACCGCCTTGATCTCAAGTCCCATGTTGGCACCTACAGCTTTCCTCTGATACGCGTCCCTCTCTCACGATAGGAATGCCCACGGAAAGTACGCGTAGGAGCGAATTCTCCAAGCTTGTGCCCCACCATGTTCTCGGTGATGTAGATTGGCACATGACGACGCCCATCGTGAACAGCGATTGTAAGACCTATCATCTCCGGGGAGATTGTAGAGGCACGCGCCCAGGTCTTGATCACATGCTCGTCGCCCCTCTGCTTCATGCGTTTGACCTTCTTGAGCAGTTTGGGGTCGATGTATGGGCCTTTCTTCAGAGACCTGGTCATCTGCTATCTCCTCTTTACTCCTCGCCGGCGAACTATCCACTTGTTCGTATCCTTGCGACGACGGGTTTTCTTGCCCATGGTCTTCTTACCCCACGGGCTCTTTGGGGATGGCATCCCGATGGGTGCTCTGCCCTCGCCACCACCGTGTGGATGATCGCGAGGAGTCATCGCCGAACCACGCGTAGTAGGCCGCCTTCCTAACCAGCGGGCTCTGCCGGCCTTGCCCAGACTGATGTTGCCCCAATCGGTATTGCCGACCTGCCCAACCGTGGCCAGATTGTCCACATTGATGAGCCGGATCTCACCCGACGGAAGACGGATTTGCGCGTATTCTCCCTCCTTGGCCAGCAATTGAGCCGACGTCCCAGCGGAGCGAGCCAGTTGACCTCCCTTTCCCCTGTGGAGTTCGATGTTATGGATCATGGAACCCACTGGGATGTTGGCGATGGGAAGCGCGTTGCCAACCCGAATATCTGCTTCTGGACCGGATTCCACCGTATCATTGACCTTCAGCCCTAGAGGCGCAACGATATACCTCTTTTCACCGTCGGCATATACCAGAAGGGCTATACGCGCTGATCGGTTGGGATCATATTCGATGGAATCGACCCTCGCGGGAATGCCAAACTTGTCGCGCTTGAAATCTATCAGGCGATATCTGCGTTTGTGCCCACCACCTTGATGCCGTATGGTGATGCGCCCTTGCGCGTTGCGACCGGCTTTCTTTCGTAGTGGTCTGAGAAGCGACCGCTCGGGGTCGGTGCGGGTTATGTCCTCAAAGCTGGTGACTGACATGCCGCGCCGTCCCGGAGAAGTAGGTTTGTAAATCTTGATCGGCATACCTAGACTCCCTCAAAGAACCCTATGGACTGCCCCTCGGCCAGCTTCACCGTTGCCTTCTTCCAAGGGTAGGCCTTGCTCATGTGGCGGCCGTAGCGATGCCTCTTCCCAGGCATGTTGATGACGTTGACGGAGACTACTTCCACGTCGAAGATCTTCTCCACGGCTTCCTTGATTTGGTGTTTGTTGGCACGACGGTCAACCTCGAAAGTATATCGGCCTTGCCCCCCCTGCAGCGTGGTCTTCTCAGTGACGATGGGGCGTTTCAGAATCTCATGGATGTGCACGTCGATCTCTCCTATCCCTCGCTATTGGCCCAGGAAGTCCTCAATCACCCTCATCGCTGCGAGGGGCATGACCAAATAGTCATGGCCAAAGATGTCCACCAAGTTCAAGTATTGCGCACGCAACGCCTTCGCGTGGCCCAAGTTGTCGACGGATTTCTCTACGTTGACATCGCGCTCAGGCAGCAGGATTAGCGCGCTGGAGTTTCCCGTCAGGACGTTCAACACCTTGAGCATCTCCTTCGTCCTGGGCGCCGACATTTCCAGCTTGTCCAGGACGATGATTTGTCCTTCACGAGCCTTCACCGAAAGGGCGGATCGCAGGGCGAGGCGACGCATCTTGCGGGGCATCTCCTTACGATAGTTTCTGCCGGGCCGAGGACCAAAGACAGTGCCGCCTCCCCGCCACTGGGGCTCGCGAATGCTGCCGTGCCTTGCCCGTCCCGTGCCTTTCTGGCGCCACGGTTTCCTACCACCGCCACTTACCTCACCTCTGGTCTTGGTCCTGGCTGTGGCGAGACGGGCGTTGGCCAGCTGGCGCACCAGAGCCTGATGCATAACAGCCTCGTTAGGCGCTATGCCAAAGATGTCATCCCTGAGTTCAGTTTCGTCGATGACCTTTCCGGTCATGTTTCGAAGAGGAACGTTCATTTCTTCATGCCCTTGATCGCACCCCTGATGGTCAGCACTCCGCCCTTCGCGCCAGGCACGGCACCCTTGACCCCCAATAGATTCCTTTCTGGATCGACGAGGACGACCCTCATGTTCTGAACGGTGCTCCGCTGGCTGCCCATGTGCCCCGCCATACGCATGCCTTTGAAGACGCGCCCCGGAGTGGAGGTGGACCCTATGGAACCGGGGGCTCGAGCCCGATCAGACTGTCCGTGAGTGGCAGGGCCTCCAGCGAAGCGATGGCGCTTCATGCTTCCAGCGAATCCCTTCCCCTTAGAGATCCCGGTTACGTCCACCAGTTCTCCGACGGAGAAGATACCAGCGTCGATCTTCTGCCCAATCTCGTATGCAGAGACGTCGTCGACCTTGATCTCCCCAAGGTACCGCACGTCCGGCACACCTTTGGGGAGGTGTCCCCGCTGAGGCTTGTTGAGACGTTTGGCTTCTCCGAAGCCCAACTGAATGGCTTCGTAGCCGTCCCTTGCCTCGGTCTTGACCTGAATCACATAGCATGGCCCCGCTTCAATGATGGTGACCGGGATGGCCTCGCCGGCATCATTGAAGATCCGAGTCATTCCTGCTTTCTTACCTAAGATCCCTTTCATCACACTCTCCACGCGGGGTGACATTGCCCAAACGCGCCTCGGGGCCTCGTATCGGTGTCAATCGGGCCGCTGGCGGCAGTCGGCTCCGTACCTACAGCTTGATCTCGATGTCCACCCCAGCAGGTAGGTTTAGGCGCATGAGCGTATCAACCGTCTTCGAACCGGGTTCGATAACGTCTATCAACCGCTTGTGGGTGCGAATCTCGAACTGCTCTCGCGAATCCTTGTCAATGAACGGCGAGCGGATCACTGTGAACTTCTCGATCTTGGTGGGTAAGGGGACTGGTCCTACGATAATCGCCCCGGTGCTCTCAGCCGCCTCGACTATCCTCTGAGCTGATTGATCGAGCACTTTGTGATCGTAAGCCTTCAATCGGATTCGGATCTTCTCCTTGGCCATCTGTACTTCCTACCTCGCATTAGTCCGTCGGAGGCTATGACGTTCCCTGGCGCAGCCAACATGGCGGCCAGATAACTGAGTGCATCACTCCACGATCTTGGTGATTACGCCAGCGCCGACCGTTCGGCCTCCTTCGC
>CAZBJW010000067.1:0-17611 GCA_964492135.1 uncultured Anaerolineales bacterium | reverse complement strand
GTTGGAGAGGGCGCTGTTTCGTTCGCCAGAGCGGCCGGAATCGAGGAGTGCAGCAACGAGGACCTCGTGGAGGAGAGGGAACTGAGGCTCTGGAAGGCCAGGAGGGCGAGCATGGCCTCTGGTGCCAGCGCCGCCAGTGGGGTGCTCAGAGCAGACACCGTCGGCGCCGTGGCCATCGACCGTCGGGGCCATGTCGCGGCGGGCAACTCCACGGGTGGGCGGCCCCTCAAGCCTCCGGGTCGCGTGGGGGACTCACCCTTGATCGGTTGCGGACTCTACGCCGACGACACCCTGGGCGGTGCCGCCTGCACGGGACAAGGGGAAGGAATCATCAGGGTGGCACTGGCCCACACCGCAGTGCAGCTACTCCAGCAGGGGAAACACGTTCAGGAGGCAGCTGAACTGGCAGTGCAGCTCCTGCGGCAGAAGGTGCGCGGCCGAGGTGGCGTGATCATGGTGGATCGCAACGGCAATGTCGGGCACGCCTTCAACACTGGAGCGATGGGCTACGGTTACATGAGTGAGGATCAAGAGGGGCCCATAGTCGCGGTCTGAGTACGACGGCGAAGAACAGCTCCCCTTGAGCCCGTGCCGCTATAGCCAGCGTCTTGTTGAGGACGACACAGGAGGCGACAGTGAAGATCATCGACCTGCGAAGTGATACGGTGACGAAGCCCACCCCAGCCATGCGTGAAGCGATGTACAGGGCGGAGGTGGGCGACGACGTCTATGGGGAGGATCCCACAGTCAACAAGTTGGAGGCCCTGGCCGCGGAGAAGACGGGCAAGGAGGCTGCTGTCTTCGTCGCCAGCGGTACGATGGGCAACTTGGTGTCCATCCTCACCCATTGCCAGCGGGGAGATGAGGTGATCATGGGTGACAAGGCCCACACCTTCCTGTTCGAGGTAGGGGCTGCGGCAACCTTCGGCGGACTTCAGGTGCACATCATTCCCAATGAGCCGGATGGGATGTTGAATCCCGAACTCGTGGAGGCTGCCGTTCGGGGTGACAACATTCACTTTCCGCCCACGAGATTGATTTGTCTGGAGAACACGCACAACCGATGCGGGGGATGTGCTCTGTCGCCGGCCCAAACCGATTCTGTCTGCGCCGTGGCCAGAGATCACGACCTGTCTGTGCACCTTGATGGAGCGCGTATCTTCAACGCAGCCGTAGCCTTGGGAGTTGATGTCAAGGACCTCACCAGGAACGTGGATTCGGTGATGTTCTGCCTGTCCAAGGGCCTGTCTGCTCCAGTAGGATCGCTGGTGACCGGCACCGAGGAGTTCATCCGTCGCGCGCGCAAGAACCGCAAGATGGTGGGAGGCGGTATGAGACAGGCGGGCATCATCGCCGCGGCGGGCATCGTGGCCCTGAACGAGATGGTGGATCGCCTGGGCGAGGATCACGCCAACGCCCGCTTGCTGGCTGAGGGCTTGAAAGAGATCGACGGACTGGAGGTTGACCTGGACACAGTTCAGACCGATATCGTCATCTTCTCCTTGGTGACGGACAGGAAAACGCCCCCCGAGGTGCTGAGTGGCTTGGCAGAAGACGGAGTGAAAGTGGGGTTCATCGGCAAGCGGCAATTCAGGGCGCTCGCCCACTACGGCATAGAGGAGGAGGACATACACATCGCCCTGGACGCGTTCCGGCGGGTGATGGGGGGACAGGCCTAGTCGTGAGCCGGAAGAGGGTAGGGCGGCGCCAGGGTGCCTTGCTGACCGATGCCTACCTGGCCTTCGTCATCTTCGGTGCCGTGGGCGTGGCTACCTGGAGGCTGGATCAGCTCCTTCGCCTGACCTTGATGTGGGTGACCCTGTTGGCTCTCACACTAGTGTACGGTTCGGCGCGGAGAATTCAAGTAGCATACAGGTTCTCCGACCTGGGTCGTGGCGTGGTGGCTGGCCTGCTCATCTCGTTACCGGTCGTTCTTCTCGCTCGAGACTTCTTGTTCGCGACCTCGCAGCGCCTTTTCCCGGTGAATACGCCTTTGACACTTTTCTGGGGACTGGTACTCATTATGCCGGTGCTCGAGGCGTCGTACTTCCGCGGCTTCCTCCAGAGGGAAAAGGGGCTCCTCTCGGCTGCCCTCCTGTATGCGGGGACGGTGGCCCTCTACTTCCTGCCGTCCACTGCGGGCGCGTACTTGCCCATCCTGGCGGCCCTGGTTGTGGGGATGGGCTTGCTGGGCTTCGTGTACGCCTACCTCTACGCCATGTACGGGTTTGCGGCGAGCCTGGCGTGCCAGGCCACCGCGCACTTCGTCCTCTTCATCCTCCCTTTGTTGTTTTTCGAGTGGGGCCAATCGGGTATCTGACCAGGAAACGAAGGCCTCGCAGCTTTCTTCTGCGATGTCGCCGGGTCGCGCTGGCCGTTGTCCGACCTGGCTGAAGGAGAAACGGTCTCAGGAGACCAGGGGGAGATAGGCCCCGTTGGGCCCTCCCGAGGCACGGCCCAGGCTTACCTCGTCGAGGTAGGAGACGAAGTCTTGCGCGCCCTCGCGATGGTGGTTGAAGGAGATCGAGACGGAGCCGGTGTAAGAGGACAAATCGAGCCAGGCGTGAGTCCACTCCTCCGTCGGCTGAACGGTGATTAGAAGATGGTAGGTCCAGGGGTCGCCGTGATAGACGCCCACCTCCAAGGAATCATTGCCCTCGTCGCTCGTGGAGGGCGTACGATACCAGAAGGAGAGAGTGGGCATGTACATGGTGGGCGTGACGTACACCATCTGGGTTAAGCCGCAATCGCCGCTAACAAGCATGTCCCTGCCGAGCGCCAGGGAGTAGTCGCCGCTCCGAACCACATCGTCCACCGCCACGGGGGCGATTGCGCTGCCAGCGGCGGTCTCCCAGTCGTTGAGCCCCTCCTCGAAATCGCCGTTGGAAATGACGTCGTCCTGCGGTCGCACGGTGAGGTCCAACTCCACCAGCGCCTCATACAGATCGATGTCTCGAATGTCCGGGGGAGAGTTGTAGCCAGCGCACATGACTGAGAGGTCGTACGTACCTCCGGCGGGTGGAACCAGGTGATAAGGCTCAGTGCTGGCCGTGTCCTCAGATATGCCCGTGCCGGCCAGGGTAACGGTGGCGCCGAGGATGCGGATGTCCCGGTTGTCGCGCACATACCCCTTGACTCCTCCCACAGAGGTCACATACGTCGAAGTGTCCCCGTCGCTCCAGGCACCGTGGAGGCGGATGTTGTACCATTCCGTGTAGCGTTGGTATGCCCTGACGCGGAAGGTGTAGGTGCGGCTGACGGTGCCTGTGAAGGCATCGGACGTCGCGGTGGTCTTCTCGTGCCAGAACACCCACTCGTTGTTCACGTCATCTTTGTATTGCACGTCGTACTTGACGATGTGGCCACCGGGAGCGGCCTGACCGTCGTTCCAGGTCACGGTGAAGGTGGGCCAGTAGCTCACTGGCGGCGACGATGCGCTGACCGTCGGAGCCTGAGCCAGCATGACCGCGTCTATGAAGACCTGGTTGTGCAGCGATGGATCTCTGACAGGCTGAAGGCAGTTGACCCGGACGAAGAGGGTGATAGTACTCGATTGGGCCACCGCCGCTACACGGACGTCTACCCAAGGGCCCTCGTCGTGATCGTCCAAAAGACTCCAGACGATGTTTGGTGAATTGGGATTAGTGCCGCCATAGGGATCGATACCTACCAGCTTCTGCATGGTGCCATGATTGGTGGGAGGGGCGGGGCTCTCGAAGAAGGTGAGCATAGCCGCCTTCGCGGCGTAGGGCACGCCGGGCGTGACGCCGCCTATCTGCTGATAGATGCCGGCGGTAAAGGCGGTTTGGGAGATGATCAGCTGCGAGGTGTCTCCCTCCGTGTGTTCCGCGCCCGCCCAGTAGTACTCCATGGTGTTGGCGAAGGTCACGTTGCCGTTGAGGACGAAAGACTTCCACCCGGAACCTACGCCGCTGGGCTTGAAGCCGTCTTCGAAGCCCCAGTTCTGGGTGAGGTTGACGGCGCTCCCTGCGGCGGAACGCGTGAGGAGTACCAGAAAGGCGGTGAGGAAAAGAAGTGCCGCCAAGAAGTAGATGATCCTGTCAACGAGTCGGACCGTTCGCACCTTTCCCCCCACGCGCCGTGTCATCCCTAGTTTATGATGCGGGGCGGCCGATGTCAATAGTACTTTGGTGCCTCTGTGGCCGCCTCCCTTCGCGATCCGGGCACTTGGCGCTTTTCCATACGCTGCTCTACTTCGTGCCGCAGATACCCCTCGACATACGCACCACGTGGCTCACGGTGCGAGGAGGGCCTGCCTACTGCTCCCAGCTGAAGCGCCGGGTGAAGGGCGGCAGGTTCCTGACGGCTTCGATAGTCAGGGTGTGGTCCCCTGCAAAACTATCGAACCAGGCGCTGTCGTCCATCATCGAGGCTAGGAGCCAGGGGCAGAAGGCGAAGAGATAATCGGGGAGTGGCTCACCATTGGAGAGGGTCCCTGTGCGAAACCAGTTGAAGACCTCGACGTGGTAGTCCCGATGGAGTTTATCATCAATGCGCGGAAAGCGCTCGTCGTCGGTGGCTCCATACTTCCAACCTCCCTCGCCGGCGATCATGGGCGGCACGAAGCCAATCTCCTCCTGGAATACCTGAGCGAAGTACAGAAAGCCCAACACCGCGTTTAGATCCTCCTGATACGACGGAGGATGGTTTAGGCCATAAGGATGGGGCACGAAGAACATCCGGTGGAAGATGGGCTCCCCTCCGTGGAGCTGCATCTCGTACAGGGTGTCTCGAAGCCATTGCGGGTCAACGAACTGCAGGCCAACGTACCCGCCAGCGTTGTACACGTCCCGCGCTGCTCGGAGGAGGTCCTCCATGAAGCGCGCCTTCTTGACGGGCGGGTCTTCCCACAGCACCTCCACGCTGGGTTCGTTGTAGATCTGGATGTAGGGTGGCAGACCGAGGCTTTGCAGAAGCTGGACGTCACGGCCCCAATCAAAGTATCTGTCGCCCGGGTAGAGCATCTTGCGCCAGACCACCGTGATGCCTGCTTCTTTGAACTTCGTGGCGGCCAACTCCAGTTGTATCTCATCGGCGTAGATCACCAGCGCCCATTTCATCCTCATACTCAGCATACGGGCGATGTGGTGCTCCAGGTGCTCCGGGGTGTGGTACTCCTCGGGGATGAAATGGATGCAGAGGCCGTTGTCGCCCGCGGGCCGGGGCCAGTCTCGTAGGCTGATGGGGGGCAGGTCCTTGAGATCCATCATCCAGGTCTCTGTTGGTGTTGGGGAAGCAGGGGAGGCGGTCTCAGTGGGGGTCTGGTCAGGTCGCGGCGTGTGGGTGGGCGAGGGGGTGGCGGTTGTCGTGGGCTCCGGCGATGGAGTCGGGGACGTCACCGTCGGTGTTGCCGGACTGGGGGAGGCCGCCTCGTCGATGGGCGAGGCGAGAGTGCAGGCGGTCAGTGAGAGGAAGAGGGTCACTGTGATCACAATAAGACTTGCAGATTTTGACATTGCTACACCATCCGTTACAGGCTTGGTCGGAGAACGGGGTCATGATAAGGGTGGGGCTTGACAAAGTCAAATCCCGTATCTGGGGGCGGAATGGTGGGCTTGCGGTCACGCGGCTCTGTCGTTGGGCGTGCAGGACGTGGCTTCAGGGTGTGGTTGCCCGCCGCGCGTCAGGGAGAGTGTTGGCTGCTGTGCCCTATTGCTCACCGGTCAAAGGGAGGCACAGGACGTAGTCGTTGTCGAGCCGGGGCCGCTCTCGCAGGCTCGCGGCACGCCAATCCTCGCGATCCATCATTCATACCTCGGTTGGCGTCGCGGAAGGACCCAGGAGCCTGGCTGCGCGTGCGGGCACAGGCCTCGGCTTCTTGCGGGTAACCGGTAAGGCTACGGTGACGACTGGCGTAGCCGGTGACAAAAGCGAGATGTTTCCCTCTATACCACGGACGCGATGCAGCGCGGGTTCACATTAAAGAGCAGGAATGTGGCCTGCACGAAGCACTTGAAGTCGTCTGACGCTGCCACGTGGCTTGTTCGATTGCCTTCTGGCTGGACGCTTTGACAAGGTGAGGGAAGCGTGGTAACCTGTGTTGCGTGTCGTCCTGACCGATCTATCATCTTCTTCGCGCAGTGAACAACAGGCTGGGCCGCTGGGCTGACTGATAGGCGAGGTGGCTGAATGGCAGGGAAGGGGAAATGCCTTCTGATAGCCAGAGTGGTGCAGTCAACGGCAACGTCACCCGCCGGGGCGAAGTACTGGTCGCTATCATCAACAACCTGCGCGACTTCGATATCGCTCGCGATCAGCATTGGTATCGAATCCCTGTACGGAGCGCCCGGGGGCGGCTGAAAGAGCGCTGGCCTCCCCGCTGGGTGGCTTTCTACCAGACCAAGGTCTTTGGTCCAGAACGCTGGGCCATCAACTACTACGCGCCGGTCACAAGGATTCGTACGCTGACGCGACGGAGTCTGCTTCCTCAAGAGCCTGATCATCCGCGCGCAGACGAGCTGTACCACAAGATAGAGTTGGGACCTCTGGAGCGTCTGCCTGAGCCCATACTCAGTGCTCGATGGCGAAGACTGGTTTTCATTTCCACGACCTGGGACAAGTTCATCGGCGCGGTTGAGATCAATGACCTCTACGATGAGAGCCCCTTAGAAGACCGCCTGTGGGCCGAGTTCAAGAGACACGAGATTGCGGCGGAGCGACAGTTCTTCGTCACATTGAAGAAAGGCCTGTACGCTTTGGATTTTGCAGTCTTCTGCGACCACGGCCAGCTAGACGTTGAAGCGGACGGTGACAGCTGGCACGCTGATGCTGCTCGCATCCCTCTGGACAATCGGCGAGATAACGACTTGACGGGAGCGGGCTGGTTGATCCTCCGTTTCAACGGAGAGCAGATCCGAGAATCCGCGAGGGAGTACTGCGTTCCAGCGGTGATGCAAACCATCAATCGGCTGGGCGGCCTGCAGACAGAGGGCATGATGCCTCGCACCTTCGACCCTGATCACCCGGCGGCACCTCGACAACTGGCGCTCTTCGAGCCGGGGGCGGAGTACGATTCAGATTCGTGGTGAGCAGAGGGCGCACACAACGGATGAGACCATCGCTCAAGGGGTCACAGTGTGGTATTGTCGCAGATCACAATAGCGCTGCTCTCGAGTGCAGGGCAGCCACTCCCAGTACGTTTCCAACGGTGCGGAAACGGCGTAGCTCATGGAGCCGAGGCACGCATGTTTCAGCCTGTCCTTCGGACTTCACCGACCTTGCCACCTAGGGAGTTCGCCTCTATAATGCGGTGGTGAACATCCCCTCCACGCATGCTCCTTGATGGCACTTGGCGACGACGTCAAGCACAGTGCGTGGTGACTTTTCGGCGACTTCGGGGTTGTATGTAGGGGAGGTCGTGGACGGTGCTCGTCATACAGTACGCTCTGGTGATCCTCCTTGGATATCTGCTGGGTTCGATACCCTTCGGCTACATCGTGGGACGGATCAAAGGGATCGACGTCCGAGAGTACGGCAGCGGTCGGACCGGAGGTACCAACGTCCTGCGGTCGGCAGGCAAACTGCCCGCCGCGGTGACCATTATCGGTGACCTGGCCAAAGGCGCGATCGCCGTGCTGCTGGGCAAGGTCCTCCTCGGAACTGAGTTGGCTGCTGCTCTGGCTGGCGTGGGCGCCGTCCTTGGCCACAACTGGTCCGTCTTCCTTGGCTTCAGGGGCGGAGCTGGAACCGCCACCTCCATGGGTGGGTACTTCGTGCTGGCCCCGATGGCCACGGTAGTCGTTGGCCTGTTCAGCGCCATCATCGGGTTCGGGGTCTTGCGATACGCTTCGGTTACTTCCATCCTCATCTGTCTGCTCATGACTCCAGCCTTGCTGATAGCCGCGCTGTTCTTCGATCAGCCTCTGGAACACCTGGCCTACTCTCTGACGGTGGGAATCATAGTCCTCCTATCCCACCGGCCCAACATCCGGCGTCTCCTCAAGGGGACGGAGCGGCGCATCGGTGAGCCCGCCAAGAAGATAGTGGAAGAGGAAGCCTAGTGGCCCACAGGGGGCACATCGTCGTCGTCGGTACTGGCGGCTGGGGCACAACGCTGGCCGTGATGCTGGCTCGTCACGGCCACGAAGTCTTCCTGTGGGCGCGCACTCCCCAGGAGGCGGGCACGTTGAGGGCCGCCCGCGAGAACAAAGCCTTCCTCCCCGGGGCCATCTTCCCCGACAATCTGGAGATCGCCTCTTCGCTTGAGGGCGCTCTGAGTTCCTGCGAGATGGTGATGCTGGTCGTTCCTGCCCAGCGCATGAGGGAGAATGTGCGCCGGATCGCCCCTCATCTTCAGCAGGGGACCATCATCCTCAGCGCAGCCAAGGGGCTAGAGACCGTGACCGCCTCGCGCATGTCCGAGGTGATTGCGGAAGAGCTGACGTGCGGATTCGAGGATTTTATCTGCGTTTTGTCGGGGCCGAATCTGTCGCGGGAAATCGTGGCGGGACTGCCCGCGGGAACCGTTATCGCGTCTAGAAATCCGAGCGTGGCCGAGGCTGCCCAAGACATGATCATGACCCCCCGGTTTCGAGTCTACACCCACGATGATGTCATCGGCGTGGAGCTGGGTGGTGCTTTGAAGAACATCATCGCCCTAGGAGCCGGCGCGGCGGAGCAACTCGGCTATGGAGACAACGCCAAGGCCATCTTCATGACTCGTGGACTGGCCGAGATCACACGACTGGGCGTCGCTGCGGGGGCCAACCCCCTGACCTTCGCTGGTCTGGCCGGTGTGGGTGATCTGATATGCACCTGTGCCAGTCCCCACAGTCGCAATCATTACGTGGGCCAGGAACTGGCGAAGGGAAGGAGCCTCCAAGATATTCAGCGCTCGATGAACATGGTGGCCGAGGGTGTGAATACAACCAAGGCAGCCCTCAGGCTGGCCCAACGATACGAGGTGGAGATGCCCATCACTGAACAGATCTACCAGGTGTTGTTCGAGGGCAAGGATTTGCAGCAGGCCATCAAGGAGATGATGCTGCGCGGCCCGAAGCGCGAGTTCGAGGGGCCAGTGGAGGACTGGCTGAAGCGCTTGCGGATTTGACTGAAATCCAGTAGGATAGTAGTAGCACAGACCAATAGGAGGCGACGTATGGGAGAGCCGATTCCGGTGACCGATGACGACTTTGACGAAGAGGTGCTCAAATCCTCCTTGCCGGTGATCACTGATTTCTGGGCCAACTGGTGTGGGCCATGCCACGCTATAGCGCCCATCCTGGAGGAGATCGCTTCTGAGCATGATGGGCAGCTCAAGGTCACCAAGTTGGACGTGGACAGCAACCCCGGCACGGCCACGAGATACGGCATTCGAGGCATACCAACGCTGATCGTTTTCAGGAATGGAGAGCCTGTGGACACAGTGGTGGGTTGGATGCCCAAAGAGGAGTTGATGAAGAAGATTGAACCTCACCTGGAGTGATTATACCAAGATATTCCAGGAACCAGCCGCCAGACTCCCGCCAGGAGATCTGGCGGTTTTCGTTTGTCGTAACTTGACAAGGAATCTTAGATGCGTTATAATATACGTGTATACGTATATATGTATAGGCTAGTCTACGAAGAGAGCCTCAAATCACACCGTTGCAGGCGGGGACTGAAGAATGGACAAGGCGCTTCAAGCGGAGATTGGTGAGCTTCACGCCGAGATTTGCCAGTGTCTGGCTGATCCCAAGCGCATAGCGATACTGTATGCGCTCAGCGACGGGAAAAAGAACGTCGGCCAACTGACAGACACGCTGGGTTTCAACCGGGCCACGGCTTCTCGGCATTTGAAGGTCTTGCGCGAGAGGTCCATGGTGACTACCGAGCGCGATGGTGTCACCATCTACTACTCTCTGGCCGACCAGAGGGTCATCGAGGCTCTGGATTTGTTGCGAGAGGTACTGGCCCAGATTCTGTCCCAGCGAAAGGCGCTGGCGGAAGCATTGGAATAGCGACCCTCGACCGTCGATTGAACTACTCGTTGGCGGTCGATATGACGTAAACAACAGGAGGGTTCGAAAGTGAGTGCTGAGTACAAGGTGGTCAAGACCGTGGACTACAAGGGGCTGTTCTGCCCCATGCCCATCGTCAAGATCTCCAAGGCGATCAAAGACGTGGAAATCGGCCAAGTACTGGAGATGCTGGCCGATGATCCTGGTTCGAAGGCTGACATGGAGGCGTGGGCCCGTCAGACGGGCCAGGAACTGTTGGACACACAAGAAGAGGGCGGCGTGTTCAAGTTTTACGTGCGCCGCACCAGCTAACATAAAGAGGTTACATCATGGCTGAAGAGAGAAAGAAGCGATTGGCTTTGGTGGCTTCCAAAGGATCGCTGGACGAAGCCTATTCTCCCTTGATCTTGGCTACCACGGCTGCCGCCATGGGCTGGGAGGTAGGCATCTTCTTCACCTTTTACGGCTTCGACATCATCAACAAGAAGAGGATGCAGGCCTTGAAGGTGGCCCCCATAGCGAATCCAGCTATGCCGGAGCCCATACCGGCCATACCGGTGAAAGTCCCCAACATCATTGGCACCATTCCAGGGATGACCCATCTGGCCACCGCTTTCATGAAAAGCTGGATGGGCAGGGCCAACTTGCCCAGCATCCCTGAGTTCGTGGAGATGGCACAGGAGATGGGCGTTCGCCTCTTCGCCTGCGCCATGACCATGGGCGTGATGGGGGTGAAAGAAGAGGACCTCATAGAGGGAGCAGAACTGGTGGGAGCCACCACGTTCCTGGACTTCGCTGCTGATGCGGACGTGAGTCTGTTCATCTAGAGGACCGACTCGGGCACAGACTGTTAGCTTTGAGTACAGCCCCCTGGGAGCGCTCTTGCTATCAGGGCAGCTCGGACCCGCAGAATGTGCTGCCTCACACACTGAAGCCAGTCAGGTGGGGCCTGCATGGAAAGGACTTGAGCCATGAGCGAAGAAGAAGCGAAGAGCATCATGTATGTCCAGACCCACGGCGTGGACGAGCCGGGCAAGAGTGCTACCCCGTTCTTTTTGGCGGCTGCAGCCGCAGCGATGGACATTGAAGCCGGCATCTATTTTACGATGAACGGTGCCACTCTGCTGAGGAAGGGTGTGGCCGAGGAGTTGATGATCAAGCGCGGCGAAGGAGGAGAGAGCCTGCGCTTCTTCATGGACCAGGCTCTGGAACTGGGCGTCAAGTTCTATGTCTGCCAGCCCAGCCTTGACCTGCACGGTCTGAGCATGGACGACTTGGTCGATGGCGTGGAGATGATCGGCGGCGCAGCTTTCAATAGCATGGCCCTGGAAGCCGACGTGGTGATATCTTTCTAGGCAGCTGTGGCCTACTGTTGACTCGCTAGAGACCGCGATGCAGCGCGCCGGGTATCATCTGCGAGTCTCCCTTTGATGCGAGAGGGAAGAGGCTCATGACTTATTGGTTCAATTGGTTCGTGTCCAACATGTTGCCCTTCATCACCGCAGGCGTCTTCTTCGGTGGCTTAGTTTACCGGGTTGTCGAGTGGCAACGCAGTCCCCGTTCAGAGGTTTCGCTGGTGGTGTCCCCGGGATCGCGCAGTGTGACGCAGACCTTGCGGGAAATCGTGACCGAGGTGGTCAGCTTCCGCCGCGTTTTCAAGGGCTCCAAGGCACTATGGGTGGTGAGTTGGCTCTTTCACCTTTCCATATTGGTGTTTGTGTTGGGCCACTTTCGCTTGTTCATAGATTTCTCCTCACTCTGGAATCTCTTGCGGCTGACACCCGAGCAGGTCGACATGCTCTCCTTCGTCGGCGGAGGCGCCTCGGGCACGGTGTTCATGCTGGGGCTCGTGGGCTTACTGATACGGAGACTGAGGATGCCGGTGCGGAGTCTGTCCGTGCCGGGTGACTACCTCCTGCTCATCCTGCTGCTTTCTATCGCCGTTACAGGCAACTACATGCGTTTTCTGATGAACATCGAGTTGGACTCGTACCGTGCTTTCTTCTCCAATCTTTTTCACTTGAGATTCGGTGTGCCTGTGGAGAATACGATTTTCGTGACGCACTTCTTGCTGGTGCAGGCTTTTCTTATCTATTTCCCTTTCAGCAAGCTGGTTCACGTCATTGGGGGGTCGTTGACCCTCAAGTGGACTCTAAGGTAGGTCGGTAAGAGGTTGAGCTGGCTCGAGAGGTAGTGAATGTGGCAGACCTTGCGGATATGGAAACGAAAGACATCGTAGAGCTGTTTAAAGAAAGGCTCAAAGGGCCTATCGAGACGTCCCTAAACATCTGCGCCCATTGCGGCTTGTGCGCTGACTCCTGCCATGCCTATGTCGGCACTGGCGACGCAGACCAGATCCCCTCCGCCAGAGCACAGCAACTGGAGAAGGTCTACAAGCGCTACTACACAAGGCTCGGGCGTGTGGTCCCCTGCTTGGTGGGCGCCGAAGAACTGGATGAGGAGGTCTTGGATCGTTTGCAGAAGATGGCATATCAGTGCACCCTGTGTCGGCGCTGTGCGCTCTACTGTCCCTTCGGCATCGACAATGCTACCATGGTCGGTGCCATCAGGGCCTTGCTCGCCGAGGCGGGCAGGGTGCCGGCCGCCCTTCAAGAGCACACCAACACGGCCTACGAGGAAGGCAACACTCTGGGGATTGCCCAGGATGTGTACCTGGACAGGGTGGAATGGTTCGAGGAAGAGCTTCAGGACGAAGTGGACGATGACGAAGCGTCGATACCGCTGGACAAGGAAGGCGCCAGAATCCTCTTCGTTCCCACGCCCATCCAAGTCATCAGGTTCCCCAGCGTGATCATCTCCGCGGCTAAGATCTTCTACGCCGTCGGCGAGGACTGGACCATGAGTACCCGGCGGTTCGATGCCACCAATTTCGGCCTCTTCTCTGGTGAGAAGGAAAAGAGGGACGAGATGGCTCAGCGATTGGTGGACGAGATGGAGAGGTTGGGGGCCAAGGTCCTTGCCCTCACGGAGTGCGGCCATTCGTATTGGGCCATGAAGTATGCGGCCGAGAGCTGGTTGGGCAAACCGCTTCCGTTCGAGGTGAAGAATATCGTGGAGATGGTGGCCGAGTACATCTCCGACGGGCGCCTGAAGCTCGATCCCTCGGTGAACGCCGGAGTCGTGACGTATCACGATCCGTGCAATCTCTCGCGCAAAGGGGGATTGCTGGAGCAGCCGCGCGCCTGCCTGGAGGCGTCGACGCTGAACTTCGTGGAGATGACCCCCAGTGGCCAATACGCTTGGTGTTGCGGTGGTGGCGGTGGTGTGATCACCATCCCCGAGTATGAAGGCGTTCGATTGGCTTCAGGCAAGCCGAAGGCCGAGCAGATTCGCCAGAGCGGCGCTGAAGTGGTGGCCACTGCTTGCGACAACTGTAAGCTACAACTCCAGGACCTGGCGGAGCGCTACGGCCTGGATGTCTCTGTAGTCGGTGTGATTGACCTTGTGGCCAACGCACTGATCCTGGACGAAGAGGAAGCTTAGAGGAGGAACCGTGGCTGTAATCAGAAGTTGCAGTATCCCGGAAGAACTGTACTATCTCGCTGGCGACAAGCTTGTCTGGGCGCGCTTCGAGGATGACGGTACCGTGACCACTGGTGTCCCGGACCCGGGCCAGGCCATAGCTGGGAAGGTGGTCGCCGTGACGCCCAAGAAGCTCGGGCGCACCATTGCTCGAGGAAAGAGTTTGGGTACCCTGGAGAGCGGGAAATGGGTGGGCCCGGTGCCAGCTCCGGTTTCTGGCGAGATCATCGCCATAAACGAGGCGGTGACGAACAACCCAGGTCTGATCAACGACGATCCGTACGGTGAGGGTTGGATCGTCAAGCTCCGGCCTACCAGTGTGGGGGAGGACAAAGCAGAGCTGGTCACAGGGCAGGCGGCCGTGGAGGCCTTTGAGCAGCTGATGGAGGAGAAGGGCATCTCCTGCGAGTAGTCCGAGCAACCGAGTTGGGCCGCACCAGTTCGTGGCAACACTGGTCGTTCGCACGGAACGTCAATTGATATCGTGGCAGCTTTCCCTTCCTGAGGCGAGTCGCGCCGGAGTTAGTTGACTCGCTAGGCTCGCCGGATGCCAGCCGTACTTCAACGAGCTACGGACTGGGGCAAGCCACGTCGTGACCCCGATGGCGGCAGGGGCGCCCGTACACTCTGTCCGGCGGAGCTTTGCCCGCCTGCCCGCTCCGTGATATACTAGGTGCCTGAAGTCGCCCTGGGTTAATGTGTGCGGGGCGAGGGAAGGACAGTGCAGGTGAAGCAGGGCAAGGTAGCTCTATTGGCCTTAGTGTTGCTGCTGTTGGTTCGTGTGCCGCCGGTCCACGCTCAGGACCCATGTGAGGACCCAGGCAACCTGACGGTGAACTGTCAGTTCGATGGTTTTGGCTACGTAGCGCCATATGGAAGGGTTGCCAGCGGTTGGACGCCCTTCGTCGAGTTTGCCGTAGAGACTCCCGCCTTCAACAGCTCTGGCGAGACGCCGGTCGCGCCCGCTCAGGAGATATTCTGTGGGTGGTTGCCCTTCACGGCGGGCATCTACCAGCAGGTGGAGGTGACGCCGGGAGTGGGCTACGTGGCGGCCGTGGGCTGGGCGCCCTACGCTTCCTACGACGATCAAGGCCGGAGGAACGCAGGCCTCTTCATCGGACGCAAGGTGGGCATCAATCCCTCAGGAGGAACCGATCCCACCTCGCCGGACATCCTTTGGAGTAGTGAGGTCTGGGACGAGTCGGGAGGGGTCTTTCCACAATTGAGGGTTTCGGCTGTGGCGCAGGCGCCAGTGGTCACGGTCTTCGTGAGGGCCCACAACCCCCAATCTCACGGCAACGATAAGGTCTGGTTCGATGCGGTGACCTTGATGGTCGACCCCACACAACCTACGGCAACCCCAACGCCCTTGCCCCCGAGCCCAACTCCTACGAGCCCGCCTCCGACGGCGACCTCTACGTCTCCGCCGCCTACAGCTACTTCCACACCGCCGCCACCTACTGACACTCCGTCTCCCGCGGCCACGAACACAGCTCTGCCCACCCAGACGCCGCAGCCTGCTGAGACGGATACTCCCGAGCCTCCTTCTTCCCCGGCCCATACTCCGGTGGAGGCTCAAGCAGCTGCTGCCGTTAACGTGGCTCCGATCGCCCAGTCGGACTCCAAGGACTGGATACCCAACATCCTTCTTGGGATTGCAGCACTGTCATTCGTAGGGGCGGCGATACTTGGGGGAGCTTTGATCATGCTCAGGCGGTCCTAGGCTGTCGCGTAGATGGGGTTGGTGAAGACCCAGCCGCGGCGCCTGAAGAGGTGCCTCCGAAGAGCCTCGACCCGATAGACACCGCTTTCTCGCGCCGTATGGCTTAGTTGCTTGCCGTTGGTCTGGGCGATGATCTGACCATCTCTGAGCAGGCTGAGTTGCGCTCGCAGAGGAGACGAAATCTCGAAGTCCAGCCGGCCGCCGCTGAGCGAAATCTCCTGGCCCATGCCTACCCTCTGCGGTCCGTTGCTGGCCGTGAAGCGAAAACCTGACGATTCAGCGATGGCATCGTAGGCGGCAAAGCAGCGCCCCTCCTTGAGGGCCTCATAGACCAGCGCCTTGTCGTGCTCGAGCTCGCGAGTGAAGGGCTCGGACGCGACGACATGTGTTCGAGCTGCTTTGAAGCAATGATCGTAGGAAAGGATGGCGCGGCGGAGAGGGCCAAAGCGGTAGGTATTGCCATGGACGTCGGTGCCAGCGATAGCCGCTGTCTTGCGGGATTCCAGCAACTCATCCCACTTGGCGAGGGTCTCCGGGAAGGGCCCTCTCATGATTGCCTGGGGGAAGTAGACGAAGAACAGCACCCGGCGTAGGTTGTCGAGGTAGCTCTTGAACTCCGACATGTAGTTCCAGATCTCCAGGCCGGTATAGCCCGTAACGTCCCAGTCGACCCACGGCAATTCTGGCTCTCTTGTGAAGGCGGGACTGTGCTCGAAAGGATGGGCGATGAAGCCAAAGCCTCCTTGCGCGTTTACTTCGTCGATGACTGCCTGGGAGCTCTTGTTGTCAGCGTCGATGTGCTCTTCGATGTCGAAGGCCAGATAGTGACTGGCCTCGGGCGACCGCTGGCTGTCGTGGAGTTCTTCGCCCACCAGGAGCAGGAGGTCGCCATACCAACCATCTTTGTCTTTGACGAGTACGTTGTGATCGGTCACGATCAGGAAATCCAGCCCAGCGCGGGAAGCTAGATGGGCCACTTCCTCGTGAGTAGCTGCCCCGTCGGAGGATGAAGTGTGCAGATGAATGGAGCCTACGTATTCGATTTGCATGCGCTCGCCATCAAGTATCAAGGGAACCCAGACCTGCACCGGGGGACGTGCTGCGGCCTGGGCGCAATGCGGTGAGGAGACCGGCAGGACAGGGACCCGGCTTGGGCACTAATCCGAACCAGCTATGATCTCCTTCGCTCGCTCGGCCAGGTGTTCCGGCACCAGGATCCGCACTTGTCCCATCCCATCCACAGTGAATCCGAAAATCTCGCTCTCATACTGCAAAAGGACGGGGATGCCTTCGCTTTCCAGTTTGCCCTTGATGACGTGGGCCAGGAGTTGGCCGGACGCAGTGTATACTTTTTCCAGCTTGATTTCTTCGTGCCCGCTCATGCTGACTATTCCCTCTCTGCGCCGTCATCCTTGTCTGAGAGAGGCCTGGCATGCCAGCTTCACCAGTCGCCCTCGTGCTGGATACACGCCGCCAAACGATCCAGTGTTGACGGCCTGGTCATCAGCCTCACTATTCTACCACAATTGTGGCGTCGGCAGGCATCCCAGGCTTCAAATCGTGGCTAGGGTTGGGCAAGAGAACCTTCACCGCGAAGACGGTGTTTACCCTCTCCTCCTTGGTCTGCACGTTACGCGGTGTGAACTCAGCCTCCGAGGAGATGTAGACGACTTTTCCCGCGTACGTTTCGCCAGGGTAGGAATCCACTTCCACGCTTACCGATTGACCCAATTGGATCCGGCCATAGCGGTCCTCGGGTATATAGACCGTAAGCTTGACCTCATCGAGGTGGGCCACGGTCATCAGTGTGGCGCCTGGAGACGCGGTCTCTCCCTCGTGGATGGCTAGATTGGTCACCAGACCGCCTAGTCGCGAGCGCAAAGTCATCTTCTCCAGTTGGACCTGCAGCATGCCCAAGGCCGACTCGGCTTGGCTCACCTGAGCCCTCGCCACAGCGACTTCTTCCTCCGTTGGCCTAGCCAGTAGCGCATTGAGCTTGGCCTGAGCGAGGTCGACCGCCGCCCGCGTGTCCTCGTACCTTGCCCGGGCTCGGTTGACCTCAGTGTTGAGACCTATGGGATTGTCGCGCATATCGAAAAGATTCTCCACGCTGGCCCTCGCGCCAGCCAACTTCTCTTCGGCGATGATCACCGCAGCGTCTGCCGCCCTAGCCTGCTGGTCGAGAACGTCATACCTGGTCTTGCTTTCGTCGTCCCCCGCGCCAGCGTAGGCGTCTCGCTGAATCCTCGCCGTCGCTGCCTGGGCTCGAGCCTGTTCCACTTGTCGCTCAGCAAGTTCGACCTGCGTGCGAGCCTCGTCTAGCTTCGCGTTCAATTCCTGAGGGTTGCTCCGCAAGGCCACGGTATCTTGCCAGGTCCGGTCTGCT
>CAZBJW010000066.1:4090-17623 GCA_964492135.1 uncultured Anaerolineales bacterium | reverse complement strand
CCCCACCAACTTGTCCCCGCCGTTGATGACCGTGGTACCGTGAGGAATGATAACTTTCCTGCCCCGCCGCACAGATACTACCACGCAGGCTTCAGGCAAGTCTATCTCCTGCAACTGGCGGCCCACGACGCGCGAGGAGTCACCAATATCCACCTCGACGAACTCGGTGCCTCCCAGCTTCCCCAATCGCAAACGCTCCAGGCGTTGCTGCGCGTCTAGGCGTCGAAGGATGCCTAGATTGTAGGCCCGGACTATATCATGCCGGTGGATCATCCCTAGCAGTCTGCGAGACTCGTTGCGGCCAACGACGGGCAGTCTGCCCATGTCGCGGACCCCCATTTTCTTGAGTGCGACCCATAGTGCCTCGTCAGGACACACCGTGACCGGAGGCGTGGTGGCGATATCTCGCACTGTCAGGCGAGAGATGTCGCCACTCCGCATAGCCTCCTCAAGATCTCTGTGGGTCACCACCCCGTACAGATCGTCTGTTTCATCGAACACTGGAAAACCGTGATGGCGTGTACGATCGAACTCCTGTGAGAGTTCCGCAAGTGGCATATCCACATACACTACATCCAGGTCCGCGGCCGGCGTCATCACCTCGTTCACCAACACTCCCTGCATGACGTCAATGTCCCGGCCCTGTGCAAGGCGAATGCCACGACGCGCCAGCTTCAAGGTGTATACGGATTCGCGGCTCAAGTGTTCCGCCAGAACGGTGCTTATCACTGTGCTCAACATCAAAGGCAGGATGATGCGATAGTCATTGCTCATCTCAAATAGGATGAGAATAGCCGTGATCGGGGCTCGCGCGGCCCCGGCGAACACCGCTGCCATCCCTACCAGAGCATAAGCTCCTCCCGAAGCTGTGACGCTCGGAAAGAGGCTGTGAGCCATGACACCGAAGGCACCTCCCAGCACGGCGCCCATGAACAGCGAGGGAGCGAAAACTCCTCCGGAGCCACCAGAACCCAGAGTGATTGATGTGGCCAGGATCTTAGCTAGCAGCAGTGCCAACAAGAGCGTGACATCGCTGGGGTTCAGGAGAGTATTGCCTATCGTCTCATAGCCCACTCCGAACACATGCGGAAGATTTAGGCCCACCATGCCAAGCGCGAGGCCTCCCACTGCAGGCTTCAGATATTCAGGGAATTTCCAGACATCGAAAAGGTCTTCAGTCTTATACAGCAAGAAGACGAAGCCGACCGATACGAGCCCAGCCAGCAAGCCCAGAACAGCATAGAGACCCAGTTCCCAAACGCTCATCAGTGAATAGGACGGCACGGGAAACGCCGGAGTATTGCCCAGGACCACCCTTCCGATCACGCTGGCCGTTACCGAGGAGATGACAACCGTGCTGAAATTGCTGACGCTGAACTCCTGAAGAATCACCTCCAGAGCGAAGATGACTCCTGCGATAGGCGCGTTGAATGTGGCGGCGATACCTCCAGCTGCGCCACAAGCCACCAAGTTGCGGACGCGTTCATCGGAGAAATGAAGCCACTGCCCCAACGCTGAGCCCCAGGCTGAGCCAATCTGCACGATTGGCCCCTCACGACCCACTGATCCCCCGGTCCCGATGCAAATAGACGAGGCCAAAGCCTTAATCAGCCCCACGATCGGTCGGATGCGTCCTCCTCGCAGGGCCACGGCTTCCATGACCTCAGGCACACCGTGCCCCTTGGCCTCACGGGCAAAGAAGTACACGAGCGGGCCCACTAGCAGCCCGCCCAGAGCGGGGATCAGCACGACATAGTAGCCTCCCAAGAACCCGAGCGCTACCCGTCCTCTGTCAAAGAAGAGGGTAGTGAACGACTGGATTAGCCAGCGGAAGACAATCGCCCCAAACCCGGCCCCAATGCCCACTATGAGTGCTGTGAATAGCAGGACAGCGCGCTCTGGCGGTTGCCAGCGGTCCAGTAACCTAGCTGAGCGGGCGGTGCAGTTGTGCCACCACGCTGCAATGCTTGACGCAAAGTTCCCAGTCAGTCCGCTCGTCGAGCCCATGCATCCCCTGCCGCGAAACGTAGATAGGCCCCCATCGCCATGAATGGCGCTGCGGAGGCCTCCATACATATTCTTATCACAACACCAGATAAGAGGCAAGCGTCCGGCCGAGACCGGAGGACGACTGCGGTCAAGCCTCCGAGGTGGGCAGATAGGCGAGGACCTCGTCGTCGGACAGATCGGGGAAGGACCCGTAGAAGCTGGCCACGGCGAAGGGCTGACTCTCCTGCACGACGAGGCACAGCAGCTCGTCAGCCTCGGCTTGAACCCGGTTCACAGAGCTGCGCGGACTGACGGGCACAGCCACTACGATCCGGGCTGGCTCCACCTTCCGCACGGACCGCACAGCAGTCAGCATGGTGAACCCGGAAGCCAGGCCGTCGTCGATGAGAAACACCGTCCTGCCCTTCACATCGGGCATGGGCCGGCTGCCCCTGTACACCCGAAGGCGACGACGCACCTCCTGCTGCACTAGGGCTGCCAAGCGGTTGATCTGAGCCTCCGTGAGCCCCAGTTGCGCCACCAGTTGTTCGTTCAGTAACAGTGTGCCGTCGGCCGTTACGGCACCAAGGCCAGCCTCGGGCTCCCACGGTATCGGGATCTTCCGCGGCACGATGACATCCAAAGGTACATCCAAGACCTGCGCTACCTCGAAACCCACGGGTACGCCTCCCCGTGGGATCGCGAATACTACGCCAGCAACACCGGCGTAGCTGTCGGAGAGCACACCCGCCAATGCGCGGCCAGCGGCTTGCCGGTCGCGGAAGAAGGGCCGTCGAGGCATAGTGGGGATTGTCTGTCCGATCATCTGAAGCTAGGGGCTAGTGTCAAGGGGCTAGGTTCTAGGGGATTCGTCGTGGGTCTTGGCTCTGCCCTCCCTTTACCCTACTGGTCCAGGCAGGGCACGAGCTGCCTCACCCTGCGATTGCTGCAACCCGCTATGATTCTCCTCTGATTAGGATCCCAACCTCATTGCCACATGGATGTAGCATTCCACTTCCATCAAGGAACCGCGGGCAATGTGGGCAGAATGCCAGTACTCTCCGGCGGTCTTTCTGCCTGAGCCTTCTGGTATGTTTGCGGCGGCTCACACAGCCGCCCTTCTGATCTGGGCGCTCAGTCCGTACAAGTCCTCCCCGGGAACCCTTTGGTGGCCCCATACACCAGTGCCGCCAGATGCTCAGCTCGCTGCCCAGCCTTACTCGTCCTATGGTCCATCCTGCCAACCTGGTTGCCAGTTTCTGGTGACTAGCGACTAGCCCTCAGAAACTCCCCTCTGCCGAGCGGCTTCAAAGAGGATGATGCTTGTCGCTACAGCTACGTTCAAGGATTCCGCACCACCTTGCATGGGCACGGTCACGGTGGCGCTTGCCAACTGCTGCGCTTCCCGTCCGGCACCACGAGCCTCACCTCCCACGATCAGAACCGTGGGCTGGGCCCAATCCACTTCGTAATATGGCAGGCTGCCCTGAGGATCTGCCAGCAACACCTGCCTACCCTCAAGTTCTTGGCCGACCTCGTTCCAATCGCGGTCGTAGGAAATAGGCAGCCTGAAATGGGCGCCCATGGCCCCGCGCACAACCTTGGGGTTGAAAACATCCACTGTCCCCTTGATGATGATAACCTGTCCTACCGAGGCTGCCTCCGCAGAACGAAGGATTGTGCCCAGGTTCCCGGGGTCGCGCAGCCGGTCCAACACCAGGATTAGAGGACACTCACAGGGAGCCACCTCCGGAAACGGCAACACAGCAATGATGCCTTGGGGTGCCCGGGTGGCCGCCATAGCGGCCATTACTGGATCGCTGACCTCGACGACCTCGTTGGTTGATGCTCGTGTGGCTTCGATGAGAGCCCCGCCTCGCGGGCTAGCGGCGAGGGCGCCCGTATAAAAGACAAAGACGGGCTCTTGGCCCGTCTCCATCATCTCCTCTGTCAGCCGAACGCCTTCGACAAGAAAGCGCTTCTCTCGATGCCGCACCGGTCTGCGGTGCAATGAGCGCACGTACTTCACCTTTGCGTTGGCCGTACTGGTGATCAATGCGCTCCCTTAGCCACTTCAGCCAGACGCGCGAAAGCCTCGGCGTCGCTGACCGCCAGGTCCGCCAGGGCCTTACGATCCAGCTCCACTCCAGCCTGCTTCAAGCCGGCCATGAAGCGACTATATGGCAGTCCATTCTGCCGAGCAGCCGCGTTAATGCGGGAAATCCACAATCGCCGAAAATCTCGCTTCCGCTGCCGACGGTCACGGTAGCCGTACGTGAGGGACTTGAGCATTGCTTCATGAGCTCTGCGGTAGAGAGCATGCTTGGTCCCCCGCTGGCCCTTGGTCAGTTTCAGGACTTTCTTGTGGCGCTTGCGAGCCCTCGGCCCTCCTTTTACTCTGGTCAACTCGACACACTCCTTGCTGATGTGTCCCTGCGCCTCAGCTTCACTTTTCCCTCTTCTTCATGTACGGCAACAGCTTCCTCAAGCGCTTAACCGTGCCCGCGTCGTTGACGTCCATGGTCTTGTCAAGCGAGCGAGTGACACGGCCTGGCTTTTTTCGGCGCAAGTGACTCTTGCCGATCTTTACTCGTCGTATCTTGCCCGAAGCCGTTCTCTTGAACCTCTTGGCAGTGGTCTTGTGAGTTTTCATCTTGGGCATGTGAGCCTCCCTCTGAAAGCCTAGGCTCTGCAAAGCGCATGGAGACGGGCGCCGGTGGCGCCCGTCCAAGATCCCCGCCCGCAACTGGATGCCTAGCTGGCCGTTTTCTTCTTGCCGCTCGGAGAGAGGATCATGAACATGCTCCTACCCTCCATGCGAGGACTGTATTCCACGCTAGCCACATCCCCCAGATCAGCGGCGATGTCCCTCAATCTCTCGTGCGCTATCTCTGGATGGGTGATCTCCCGACCGCGAAACAGTACCCTGACCTTTACCTTGAAACCTTCTTCCAAGAAGCTCCGCATGCGGCTGACCTTGAAATTGATGTCATGATCACCTGTCTTCGGCCGCAGGCGTATCTCCTTGACCTCAATAGGCTTGTGAGACTTCTTTGCCTCACGGGCTTTCCTAGCCCGTTCGTAGCTGTACTTTCCGTAGTCCAGCAGACGACAGACAGGAGGATCGGCTTGGGGGGCAACCTCGACCAAGTCCAGATCGTGCCCCCGAGCGATTTCCAGGGCCTTCGCGATAGGGAAGATGCCCAGTTGATCGCCTTCTTCTCCGATTAGGCGCACCTCCTTGGCCCTAATCGCCTCGTTGATGCGTTGCGTCTTCCTAATCTCTTTCACCTCGTTGTGGCATCACAACTGTTTTGCTTGTGCACATCCTCCTGGTACCCTGAGTGCGGAACAGGGAAATCGTCTGGATAGGGTCCTCCTCTAACCGGAAACTATACCACACCTGTGCCGAGATGTCAAATGGGCCACAACGTGAAAACCGCCCTGGCTTGCGGACGGCCCCATCGCTCCGAGGGATCTCCTCCCCACTGGCCATCTATCCTCCGGCTACCAACAGCATGAAGATCACGCTGTCTTCTTCCTGCAAGGGCACATCCAGCTCGTCGTGGAGGACCCATTGCCTCTCATTAATCAAGATCTGGATTATGGCGTCCAGCTGGCCATCGTCGTCCAGCAGAGCTTCCTGAGCTACCCGCCCATACCTCTCGACAATGTGTTCGAGTAGCTCGGCGACCGTCTCCCCTGGGAAATCGACTTCTACTTTCTTGCCTCCCATCGCCTTGGCCAAAGCCGGCAACGCCATGAGGCGTACGTTCACCTTCACAGTATGACTCTGCTCCTTCCAGGGCGGAGAGCCTTCACCTTCTCGGTGAAGTCGTACTGCCGGCAGGCAGGGCATAGCCGCAGATACTCGGCAGAGACTTCCGGTCCCTTCACCTGCTCGCGAACATAGTCTGCCGTGTGGACAGGCACGACGAACCGACCGCATCGCTGGCAGAAGAGCCCATACTCCGTCAGACCCTCTTCTATCGCTTGCGATCGCACACCCTGAACGAACTCCCGAAACCTTACCCCAGCCGGGCACAATTGCGTACATACATCGCAAGTGAGGCAAAACCAGATACCTACATCGGTCAGGATATCGAAGCCAAATAGCGCCTTCTCCACGATCCCACGCGGCGAGGCCTCGTACGAGAAATCCTTGAAAATCTCTGTCATGGGACATGCGGAGGCACACTTGCCACACTCGACGCACAGGAGCGCCTTGGTCTCCTGCAATAGCTGGTTGACAGAGTTCTCCTTCATGGCACGGGAATCCTCACCTAGGCCTCAAGGGCTCCGGGTATCCTCCTCAACTGCTCAAAGCTAAAGACGGGCCCATCGCGGCAGATATACAGATCGCCAATGTTGCACCGGCCGCACTTCCCCACCCCGCATTTCATCTTCATCTCCAACGTGGTTATGATGTTCGCGTCAGCGTATCCCATCTCCTCCAGCGCCTCGACCACCAGTTTGATCATGATGGGTGGCCCGCAAGTGAAGGTCACCTTGTTCTCAGGCCTTGGGTCGATGTCGCGCAAGAAGGGTGGAACGAACCCTACGGGCCCATCCCAGGTCTCATCTCCCACATCCACCGTCACGTAGAGATCTACGTCGGCCCGCTCTCCCCACTGCTGTAACTCTGCTTTGTACACCAGGTCCTGGGGACTCCTGGCGCCGTAGATGATCTCCACGGCTCCGTACCTCTCCCTGTGGTCCAATACGTACTGGATCAAAGAGCGAAGAGGTGGAAGACCGATCCCGCCCCCGATGAAGAGCAGGTCCTTTCCCTGGATCTCCTCTGTGGGCCATGAATTGCCCAGGGGTCCCCTCACCCCGAGCTTGTCCCCCGCTCCGAGCTCATGGATAGCGTTGGTCACCGTACCCACAGCCCTGACACAGAACTCCAGGAACCCCCTCCAGGTGGGTGAAGACGCTATGCCGATGGGACACTCTCCAACCCCAAATATGGATAGCTCCGCAAACTGACCGGGGCGGTAGGTGAATGACTCCCTTAGTTGACCATCATCGAAGGTGACAACAAAGGTGCAAATATCGGGCGTCTCCCGCCGTACCTCGGTCACAGTGGCTATGGAAGGAAGGTAAATGTTGTCACTCACTTACACTCTCCTTGGCCAGGATATCCTTGATGACCTCCGTGATTTCCATGCCACCCGGGCAGTGTACGAGGCATCTCGCGCAGCCCACGCAGGCGTACCCCGTCCCATATCTGGAGGGAAAGGTACTGAACTTATGGAAGTATCGGTTGCGTATCCTTTCTCGCTTTGTGGGGCGCGGATTCTCTCCGCTGGCCATGAGGGCGAAGTCGTCATACATGCAGGAATCCCAGCAACGATACCTCTCTCCCTCCAGAGTCGACCCGATATCCACGATGTCAAAACAGTGACAGGTAGGACAGACGTAGGTGCAAATCCCGCAGCCCAGACAGGGGAGGCTCAGCTTTTGCCAGTACTCATCCTCCCAAAGAGTCTCTATCCTGTCCTTTAGTCCGCTGACATCCAGTTCCGTCATCTCGACCGGCGGTGGCTGAAGTCGCTCCGCTTCCTCATCGCTCAGCAGTGAGAAGAGCTGCGCCGATAGGGCCACCAACCTTTCCCCCTTCTCGGTGGGAACGTCCACCAGATATACGTCATCCGCGTCCGTCAGCAAGATGTCGCTGCCCTCGGGAGACAGGGGGTCTATATCAAACGCTGTGCAGAAGCAGCTGGATCGTGGGGGAGTGGGACAGGCCAGGACCACGAGCGTGGTCCTCGCCCGTCGCTCCTGATAGTAGACATCTTCGGAGTCCTCAGCGAAGACATGGTCCAATAGCGAAAGGCTTTGCACATCGCACGTGCGTATTCCGAACACTACCCTATCTGTGTCCGCAGGCTCCGTTGCTTCCAACTGGATCTCTTTCCCCCGCTTGTGGAAAGAGAACAGGCTCTCCGCGGGAGGAAAGAAGAGACTCTTGGGAGGAATCACGGAGTTGGTATACTCCAGGGTCAGTTCATCGCTCGACTCAATTGGCAGAAAGCGGATGAGGTCATCATCCTCTGTGGGGCCGATTAGTTCATACTCTTGGGCTATCCTGTCCACCCAAGCGCCCAAGTCAGCCTTGCGTATCTTCTTCCTGTCCACTCAGCCCTCCTACGTGAAAGGGTCCTGGTCATCCAACTCAAAGCTGACCAGGGGCGGTACCGTGTCCAGTTCTATCCCTGCCTCGTAGTCGAATAGCTCGGCGACGTCTTTCTGAACCTTCTTGTAGAGGCGGCTCAGCGGGATGTTCATCGGGCATACCCTTTCGCACTCCCCGCAGTCTATGCATCGCCCAGCCAGATGCACTGCCCTGATCAGATGGTAAAGCTCGTTCTCAGCCAGCAAAGGAGGCTTGTCGAGCCACCGAGGTACCTTCCGGTCGAAAATGCACTCGTGGCAGTAGCAGGCATAGCACACCTCTCTACAGGCATTGCAGCGGATGCAGCGCTCGAACTGCTTCTGCCAGAAGGCTCTCCTCTGCTCCAACGGAAGTTCTTCCAATCCCTCCACAAGGGCGAATTCGCCCTCGGGGGCATCTACCGACAGAGGGACCACGTCGCCCAGGGTGTAGTCGTACCCGAATGACGCGGGGTGCTTGCAGTAGAAGCATTTGTCGCGAAGCACCTGCTCCTTGGCAACCTTTCGCTTTTCTTCCGCCGCACTCACCAGGAACTGATCACCGGCGTCCTCCACACCCTTTACCTCATCCATGGAAACACCAAGCACCTTCTCCAGCTTTCGCGTATCGACCTGACCCTGGCACGGCAGTCCGACGACCACCACCCTCTCGCGTTCGATCTGGTGCTGCTTCAACAGTTCGACGATGGCTCGGGCGTCGCACCCCTTGACCAGTACACCGACTTTGCCCTCGAGGTCTCTACCTTGAAGAACGTACTTGCTGAGATTCTGGACGCAAAGGGGTCCGCAGACCAATTCGTCAACCTCATCCTCCCTGGTCACGAAGCAAGGCACGAGATGATCGGGTCTAGATCCCTGGCAGTAACCGATGAAATACTCGATCTCCCCCTCGGCCAACAGCTTCCTGACTATGTCTCTCAGCTTGCCTTCCATTACCTCTCTCCTGAGCCGGTCCACTGGCCGTTGCTCTGTGTCAAGTTGGGTCCCAGAGCCTTGATCTGCTCCGTCACCTCGGCGACCGTGGCTGCGAACTTGGCTCCCTCCGAAGCCGACACCCATCTGACCTGGAAGCGCTCGGGCTCTATCCCGACGTACTCCAGCAGCTTCTTCAGCAGGAGACCCCTACGCCTGGTGAAATAATTGCCCTCCGAGTAATGACAATCTCCCGGATGACAGCCTAGGACCAGCACTCCATCGAGCCCCCTAGACAGAGCGGTAACAATGAACTCAGGCCGCACGCGCGCTGAACACATCACCCTAATCACGCGAGAACTGGCAGGCATCTGCAAACGAGATACCCCAGCCAGATCAGCTCCAGCGTAGGAACACCAGTTGCACGCAAAAACGAGGATTTTGGGCTCGAAGCCGTTGCCGATCCCGTCACTGTCTTGCAGCGCCACTCGTGATCTCCTCGGCTAGCACACCAATCATGCTGAGCAACTGCCTGTCGTCGAAGCCCCGCTGTTGCATGGCGCCGCTGGGGCAGGCAGCCACACAGCAGCCACAGCCTTTGCATTGTGCAACATTGACGTGAGCGGTCCTGCCGAATCTGCTCTCCTGGATCTCGATCGCGCCGAAGGGACAGACCTGCACACAGTTCTCGCAGACAGTGCACGTCCTTTCGTCGCAGTAGGCAGTGATCGCTTCCACCCGCACGAAGCCGTTACGAATGGGGATCGCAGCCTTGGCGGCAGTAGCATAAGCCTGCGACACGCTTTCCGCGATATTGGCGGGATACCGAGCTGAACCACAGACGTACACGCCATCAGTGGAGAACTCTATCGGCCGCAGCTTGAGATGGGCCTCTAGGAAGAAACCTTCGCAGCCCAAAGGCACCTTGAGCATCTTGGATAGCCGGTCACTGTCGTCTCGCGCCACTAGCGGCGTGGTGAGAACCACCAGATCAGCCGGCAAGAATACATCCTTACCCATCAGCTGGTGCTGGACTCGAACCGCCTCCGCCCGCTCGTCTCCTACGATGTGTGGTGGATTCTCCACATCGTACCGCACGAAGCGCACTCCCAACTCCATTGCTCGCCGGTAGAACTTCTCTATGTCGACGCCGTAGGCCATCACGTCTCTATGAAGCACGTACACGCTGATGCTGGGGTCTTGCTCCTTGAGCCAGATCGCATTCTTGATAGCCGTGGCGCAGCAGAAGCGCCCGCAATAGGTCCTTTCGGCAATACGAGTGCCAACACAGTTGATCATCACCACATCTTGGGGCAACTCAGCCTTCGTCTTGAATCGTTGCTCAAACTCCAACTGCGTAACCACATTGGGCAACTTCGAATAGCCATACATGCCCATTGGCTTCAACTCCTGGGCGCCGGTAGCAACAATCACCGCGCCTACCTTCAGTTCCTTGGCCGCTCCGTCGGTCCGCACTGCCACATCGAAGTCGCCTATGAAGCCGTCGACATGTTCCACCTCGCTGCACGGATAGACCGTGATTCGAGGGTGGCTACTCACCTGCTCGATGAGGGGCTTCAACACTTCTGCGGTCTCCTGCTCGGTGGGGAACAACGTACGGACGTCCCGTATGAGGCCCCCCAGTTCGTCCTCCTGCTCTACCACACTTACTTCGATTCCTTGGCTGGCCAGACTCAGTGCGGCCGTCATGCCGGCTACTCCCCCACCAATGACCAGCGCCGCTGGGAAGACCTCGCTCTCGACTTCATCCTGTGGCTCCAAGTAACAAGCCTTGGCCACGCCCATTCTGATCAGGTCCTTGGCCTTCTCCGTTGCCTTTGCCGGCTCATGCATATGCACCCAGGAGCAATGCTCTCTGATGTTGACGAATTCAAAAAGGTACCTATTTAGCCCAGCCTCTTCACAGGCCTCTTTGAACAGGGGCTCGTGGGTGCGTGGCGTGCATGAAGCGACGACCACGCGATTCAAGTGCTGCTCCGCTATTTGATCCTTGATCGAGGATAACCCCTCCTCTGAGCACATGTAGAGGTTGTCCTCCACATGGATCACATTGGGCAAGTTTCGGGCGTACTCCACAACCTCCGGGACACGCACCACGCCCCCTATGTTGTTGCCACAGTGACAGACGAAGACACCCACCCTCGTCTTAGGCATTGGCTGGCTCCCAATCGCGGACGGTCAACAACTCCGCCACCCTCGCAGCGGCTGCAGATGCCTGGACCACAGAGTCGGGGATGTCCTGCGGGCTTTGGCAAAATCCGCAGGCGAAGATCCCCGGCACCGACGTATCAATGGGGCGCACCAATCTGTTCTGAATGGCCAGGAAGCCCAATTCATCCAGCTCCAACCCCAGCTTATCAGCCATCTCTCCAGGCACACCACGGGGCACCAGCGCTTGGCAGAGGATCACCAAGTCCACCTCCATGCTGGCCACCCTGCGCACAGGGTCTCCAGCTTCGCTGAAGATGGTCTCATCGTACCACACGATGGGATTGCCGCTATCTCCATCGATCGTGATCTTTCCCGGGCGGCTCCTGATATACTTCACGTCATACTCTTCCTGGGCCCTAATGATGTACTCTTGGAACTGCTTGCCCACGGCCCTCATGTCGGTGTAGAAGATGAACGACTTCAGATCGGGGTAGTGTTCGTTAGCGAGGATGGCCTCCTTGGTGGCGTGCATGCAGCAAACGCTGGAGCAGTAGGGCTTATAGTTCACATCGCGAGATCCAACGCACTGGATGAAGGCGATCACCTCTGGGACTTCACCATCCGATGGCCGCTTCAGATGTCCCTCGGTGGGGCCGGATGCACAGATCAGCCGTTCGTATTGCAGTCCTGTGATGACGTTTTCGATGTCGCCATACCCATATTCTTTCAGGGCTGTGGGGTCGTAGGGGTCGAAGCCTGTAGCCACCACAATGGCGCCTACCTCAAGCTTCGAGAACTCTTCTTGCTGCTCAAGATCTATGGCCAGCGCCTGACAGGTGTCCTCACAGACGCGGCATCGGCCCTTGGTGAAGTAGAGACAGGCTTCCTCGTCGATGGTCATCTTGCGAGGTACCGCCTGTGGAAATGGCAGGTATATTGCCTTACGCTTGCCCAATCCCATATTGAATTCGTCGGGTACCCGGCGAGGGCACTTCTCCGCACATTCGCCGCACCCGGTGCATTTGCTCATATCGACGTAGCGAGGCTTTTTGCGCACCGTAACCTTGAAGTCACCAGCCGCACCGGTGACCTCCGTCACCTCCGAGTAGGTGAGCAGATGAACGTTCTCGTGGCCCGCGCACTCGATCATCTTAGGGGCCAAGATGCACATGGAGCAGTCGTTGGTGGGGAAAGTCTTGTCTAGCTGCGCCATCCTCCCACCGATACTGGGCGTTCGCTCCACAAGATAGACTTGGAAGCCCATGCTGGCCAGATCAATGGAGGCCTGGATGCCTGCGATACCGCCACCTATGACCAGAACCGAGCTTCTACTCAACCTCCAACCTCCGCATAATATCGGAACACATCACACGAGGGCATACCCTGTGAGTGGAACATGACACAAAGCATGCCCTCACGGTTCTTGAGCCACCGATTGTACTTGACTAGGCAATCACAACCTTACTCATCAGTTCGGCAAGTTTGGTAGCCGCGTCCCTCTTCTTCCTCAGGTTGACGACGTTGGCGTCTACGTATTGCAGAGCCCCTGGAAAACAGAACCTGACGCACTGAGGATCACCATCGCAAAGGTCACACTTGATCACCCTGTTAGTCACTGTATCAATGCCCATACCACCGAAGGGACACGCTGTCACACACATCTTGCAGCCTATGCACAGATCGTAGTCCAGGGTGACCCGCCCGAGTTCCCCATCTCTGGAAAGGGCGTCTTTGGGACAAACGACTATGCACGGTGCTTCCAGGCACTGCTGGCAGATCATGGGCATGTCGAAGCCTTCCATGAACCATCTAACGAGATGGATTCTTGCCCTACTCGGGTTGCTCACCCCCGCGTGCTTGACGGAGCAAACCATCTCGCACAGCCGACAGCCGGTGCACTTGTCCTGCTCTACTAGAATCACCTTTTCCATGATTGACATCCTCCCCTACAACATGTGGGAGGGCTCATTTTCCAAACCGAGCCTCTCCAGCGTTTCCTGAGTGGGCACGCCCTTCTCGTCCCACCCATGTAGCTCGTAGTACTCATCCATCATCTGTTCAAACTTCTCGCGATCGATGGTCAAGCCGCGCACGAGATCCAATCCACGGGTAGTGGGCTCATCGAAGTACCTATCCACTAGCGTGTCATCCTTGCGGCCGAAGCCCTCCCTGATGTTGAACAGCTTCTCGATGTTATAGCAGCGCTCCGCCACGTCCCACACATCGCGCGGTGACATCTCCAGCCCCGTATTGTAGTAGATGAACTTGGAAATGTTGTCGAAG
>CAZBJW010000066.1:0-4080 GCA_964492135.1 uncultured Anaerolineales bacterium | reverse complement strand
TTGGGGCTCAAGAACACGGAGTGGAACTTGCACACGCCCACGCAATCTATGGCCATGTACAACATCTCCTGCCACAGCACCTCCCAAGGCTTGCCCTCGTAGTCCCGGTAGTCCGAGGTGAACTTCCCGTCATACTTGACGGGGTTGTTGTAGACCTTCTCCAACAGGGGCACCGGCAGATGATATAGATCTATGGCTGGACGGCTCCGCAGGTGGTCTGAGCCCCTCGTGCTCGTCGCGATACCCAGGGCGAGGGCAGGCGTGGGCCTTTCATCAGAATGCAGATTGCTCATTCCCTTCACGTGGATATTGTACTTGAGAGAATCCTCGCCAATCTTGGCGGCAGCCCGCAGAGGTCCCTCAGCCAAGATGTCACCTATGCCTTCACGCAAGGCGATACGCCTGATTAGCTCCAACATAGCCTCGTCATTGCCCCACTCGAGCTTCAGGCCGCCCGTATCTTTGTCGGTCAGGATTCCCTTTTCGTACAGTTCCATGGCCCAGGCCATCATGCTGCCTGTCTCGAGGATGTCGATGCCGTAGTGGTTGACCAAATGGTTGCCTCTCAGCACCGTCTCAAACTCATTGCATCCTACTTCCCAGCCAAAGGCCCCTTGAGCGGTGTACTCTGGCCCCTCATCATAGATGCCATCGATCATGTATCGATGCCGGCAATGGATGATGCATCCAAAGCAGCCCACGGTGCCGAATCCGTATTCCTCGATGTGCTCACACTCGATGGGTTCCGCATCCAAGAGCTGGTTGTGCTGGAAATTCTGAGTTCTGACCAGACCCGTGGAGTTGGTCACGCTCTGGATGAACATGGTCCCATACTTGCCCATAATCTGGGCAAACTTGGTCCCAGCAATATGATTCATGACCTCATAGTCGTACTGCAGAGCCTCCTCGGGATACCGGATCTCAACATCCATCGTCCCTCGCGCGGCAATGGCTTTGACGTTCTTCGAGCCCAACACCGCGCCCATGCCAGTACGTCCGCCAGCGTTCTTCATTCCGTTCATCACGTTGGCAAACCGCACCAGGTTCTCGCCACCCACACCGATGCACAGGACCTGCACCTCCTGGCCCAGTTCCTCCTTGAGAGAGTCCTGGGTTTCGCGAGTGCTGAGCCCCCACAAATGGGAAGCGTCCCTGATCTCGATCTTGCCATCATTGACCCAGATGTACACTGGCCCCTCAGCCCTACCCTTCAACACCAGGTGATGGAATCCAGCCCAGGCCAACTCTGGGGCAAAGAAGCCTCCCATGTTCGCGCTGCCCACTGCCCCGGTCAGTGGTGACTTGGCTCCGACGTGGGTGCGGGCCGAGGCGGAAGCCAGCGTGGCACTCAGGACACCTGCGCTTATGAGCGCCACATTGCCCGGGCCCAAGGGATCTGTGTTTGTTTCCGTATGGTTGTACAGCAGGTACATGTCCAATCCCCGCCCGCCGAGGAACTTCTTCCTCACCTCCAGCGGGATCGGTTTGATCTCTACCTCCCGTGACGAGAGGTCGATGTAGGCTATCTTGCGGCTAAGAGCCATCTTTCCTTGCCCTCCCATAAGACGATACGACCAGAGTCGCCGTATCGATGCTCGTGTCTAACAGCCATTGCATCAGACTAGAACTTTATCCTCTCCCAGATGGGGCCGCGCACCTTCGGTAGATCGGGGTTGACCCAGGCGATGCGCCACTCCCATTCGCAGGCGGGACAGGTGATCCTCTCCGCCCTCGGAGGCACTCTCACCCGTTCGAAGCAGTTGAGGCATCTGACCTCGCCCATACGGCTTCTTTCTTTCTCGCTCTTCACAGCAGCTTTCTTAGCCATGGTATCGTCTCCTCCAGGGTCGATGGACCAAAGTGGACTATTCTACTCCAATTATACCCAAGCCAGCTAAGTAAGACAACGAAAGGTGCTCGTATCCGACTCCGGGGCTACACTATTGCAGACACTCCAAGACCGCGGCAATACCCATCCCACCGCCTACGCACAGGGTCGAGAGGCCGTACTTCAAGCCCCGATGCCTCAACTCGTAGAGCAATGTGAGGGTTATCCTGGCCCCGCTAGCCCCTACCGGATGCCCGAGCGCAATCCCACCACCATTGACGTTGACCTTATCCCGATCAAGGCCCAGCTCTCGCTCGCAGGCTAGATACTGGGCGGCAAAAGCCTCGTTCATCTCCACGAGGTCCATCTCTTCCAGCTTCATCCCTGCGCGCCGGAGAGCCTTGTGGGAGGCCTCAACGGGTCCTAGGCCCATGATGTCCGGGTTGACACCCACGCTAGCCCACGAGATGAGCCGACCCAGAGGTTTCAAGCCCAGGTCTTTGGCCCTCCTAGCTGTGGTTAGCACGAAGGCCGCAGCACCGTCGCTGATGCCGCAGGAGTTCCCAGCGGTCACGGTACCGTTCTTCTTGAAGACAGCAGGTAGCGCGGCGAGGCTCTCAGGGCTTGCGTCGGCTCGGATGTGCTCATCGCGGTCCACGATGATGGTCTTCCCCTTGCGACCCCTGGTCTCGACGGCTACGATTTCCTCGGCGAAACGGCCGCTCTCTCGTGCCTGGGCGGCTAGGCTGTGGCTCCGCAGAGCGAACTCGTCCTGCTCCTCCCGCGAGATGTCGTAGGTCTCCGCCAGGTTCTCCGCAGTCAGACCCATGATCAGCCCATTCCACTGATCCGTCAGGGCGACCAGGATGTAATCCTCCACTTCTACATTGCCCAGCCGAAACCCATCCCTGCTCCCGCGAATGACGTGGGGACACTGGGTCATGTTCTCCGTGCCCCCCACCAGAACTACGCTGGACTCTCCCAGTAGCAATTGCTGGGCGCCCACGACAGCTGCCTCCAACCCTGAGGCACAGAGCCGATTCACGGTCAAGGCGGGAACCTCGATGGGAACCCCCACAGCAAGACCAATGTGGCGGGCGATGTACGCCGCATCTTTACAGGTCTGCACGACATTGCCGAAGACAACGTGGTCGATCAACTCAGGGTCGACATTGGAGCGCGCCAGGGCTTCCCTCGCAACCACTGCGCCGAGGTCCGTTGCAGTGACGCTCTTCAGCCCGCCGTTCAAGCTGCCAAAGGCGGTGCGAGCGCCGTCGATGATCACTACATCATCCATTTGAGGTACAGTTTCGGTCCTACTTCAACCTGAGAAGAGAGGTCACGTCAGGTTCTCAAAGATGCCAGCCATTCCCTGGCCACCACCGATGCACATCGTCGCCAGCCCGTATCGTTTGTTTCGCTCCCTTAGTTCATACATGGCCGTGAGCGAGATGCGCACTCCCGTGCACGCCGTGGGATGGCCTAGCGCTATGGCGCCGCCATTGACATTGGTGATCTCACGGTCATTCTTCAGTTCTCTCTCGCACGCGAGGTACTGGGCGGCGAAGGCCTCGTTCAGCTCGATAATGTCAATGGCGTCCAGTTTGAGCCCTGCTCTCTGCAAAGCCTGTCTGGTGGCAGGCACCGGCCCGATCCCCATGATGTCGGGATCACAGCCCATCGCGCCGTACGACACCAGCCTGGCTAGTGGCTTCAAGCCCCGCTCCTTTGCATACTCCATGGTTGTTACCACCACCGCTGCAGCGCCATCGGTGATGGGGCAAGCGTTCCCTGCCGTTACCGTCCCGTCATTCTTGAACGCGGGCTTCAGCTTGGATAGCTTTTCCACGGTTGTGTCGTCGCGGATCCGCTCGTCACGCCCGAAGAGCTTGGTCTCGCCCCTCCTCCCGGCCGGTACCTCTATGGGTATGATCTCCTTGGCGAGGCGTCCGCTGTCGCGCGCTGTTTTGGCCAGCATGTGGCTCCGATAGGCAAACTCGTCCTGCTCTTCCCGGGGTATCTTGTACATCTCCACCAGGTTCTCAGCGGTCAAAGCCATGCGTAGCCCATTGTAGCTATCGATGAAGTTCAGGTCTACCCAGTGCTCGATCACGCCCTCCCCATACCGAAGTCCGTCGCGGGCATTTTTGATCACGAAAGGCATCTGATCCATGGCCTCCACTCCGCCGGCGAGGATGAATCTGTACTCATCGTCCACGATAAGCATACGCCCCGCGGTGACGATGGCTTCA
>CAZBJW010000065.1:0-17747 GCA_964492135.1 uncultured Anaerolineales bacterium | reverse complement strand
CTATCTCGTCAGAGGAGTGGCGCCTATAACCATCATACCGGAGAGAGGGCGCCAAGGGGTGATCGTCTATGCCGTCCAGCCAGGGGACAACGTCTGGAAGATCGCTAAGAGGTTTGGGCTTCACCCTGAGACCGTACTGTGGTCCAACCCGGAACTGGAGACCTGGCCCGACTACATCGTCGTGGGACAAGAGCTTTTCATTTTGCCGATCGATGGTGCTTATCACGAAGTGAAGGCAGGCGATACCCTGGAGAGTATTGCACAGCGATTTAGTGTGGAGCCTTCGGTCATCGTGGAGAGTGAGTACAATGACTTGTCCGAACCCTACGGACTCGTCGTTGGCCAGCGCATAGTGGTACCAGGGGGCACGAGACCTGTGATCCCCAGGTACGTGTCTGCGACGGCCCCTCCGCCGCCCAACGCTCCGCAGGGTAGTGGTAACTTCATGTGGCCGGCCAGCGGGTATCTTACCCAGAGTTACTGGCTAGGACATCAGGCCATTGACATAGGCGGGGCGACTGGGCTCCCCATCTACGCGTCTGACACCGGCTATGTGGCGGCAACAGGTTGGATGGGGGGCTACGGCAACTACATCGTCATCAATCACGGTAACGGGTTCGAAACCTTGTACGCTCACCTGAGCGAGATTCGAGTGATAGCAGGGCAAGGGGTGCAGCGGGGGCACGTCATAGGGCTCATGGGCAGCACGGGCCGATCCACGGGTCCACATCTCCATTTCGAGATTCGGCAAGGTGGAGTGAAGCGCAACCCCGTGGGTTTCCTGCCTCGTGGCTAGGTACCACGAGACGCTTCGAGCTTCTTGCTAGGCGGATACAGGGTCAAGGATTGAACAGAGGCAGATTGCACGTCGGCACCTCAGGTTGGAGCTATCACCATTGGCGCGGCCTCTTCTATCCTGCCGACATGCCTCCACGCGAGTGGTTCACGCACTACTCCAACTTCTTCCACACCGTCGAGATCAACTACTCTTTCTATCGATTGCCTTCGGAGAAGACTTTCGTCCGCTGGCGAGAACAGGGGCCGGCGCAGTTTGTATACGCTTTGAAGGCTCCTCGCACCATTACACATCTCAAGAAGCTGCGCCGAATAGAAGTAACCCTCGACAGGTTCCTGGAGCGAGCTAGGTTGCTGGACGACAAGTTGGGACCCATTCTGTATCAACTCCCGCCGAATCTGCATCTCGACGAGGAACGCCTTACTGACTTCTTGAATCTGCTGCCCGGCGACATGCAGCACGTGATCGAGTTTCGACACCAGAGCTGGCACTGCGATGACATCTTTGAGCTCCTGAGGGAGAAGCATGTGACCTTTTGCCACGTCAGCCTTCCCGATTTCCCTTGTCCGTTCCCCGTCACCGGTCCCATGGTCTACCTGAGAATGCATGGAGTTGGCGTCAAATACTCTGGAAGTTACGGCGAGGAGCAATTGCGGGACTTGGGTGGCCGTGTTGACCACTTCTTGCAGCAGGGGCTGGATGCTTACATCTACTTCAATAACGATGCCTGTGCCTACGCTGTGGAGAACGCCTGGCAGCTGGGAAAGCTGTTGGAAGGGTAGTAAGGAGAGACGATGCGCAAAGAAGCTATGCTGTACGCGAAACTGGATGATGGCCTCGTTCGCTGTGCTCTGTGTGCCCATCGCTGCACCATAAAGGAGGGCCGCCTGGGTATATGCGGGGTGCGACAGAATCTGGGAGGCGTTCTCTATACCCTGGTGTACGCCGAGGCCATAGCGGTACATGTGGACCCCATCGAGAAGAAGCCAATATTCAATTTCCTCCCGGGCACGCGGAGTTTCTCCATAGCCACTGTGGGCTGCAACTTCCGCTGTGCATTCTGCCAGAATGCTGACATTTCGCAGGCTCCCAAGGAGGGGTTCTCTCTGACAGCGCAGGAGTTTCCCCCTGATGAGGTTGTATCCGCGGCCCGGAGGTATGGTTGCGAGAGCATCGCGTACACGTACACGGAACCGACCATTTTCTTCGAATATGCCTACGATTCAGCGAAACTTGCGCACCAAGAAGACATCAAGAACATCTTCGTGACCAACGGGTACATGACCCTGGAGGCGCTTGAGGAGATCAGCCCGTATCTGGATGCAGCCAACGTTGACTTGAAGAGCTTCGACGATACATTTTACCGTCGCGTGTGTGGGGCCAGGTTGCAGCCGGTGCTGGAAACCATCGAAGCCATGCACGAACGAGGGGTGTGGGTTGAGGTGACCACTCTCCTGGTTCCAGAACTCAACGACAGCGAGGATGAAGTGAGGAAGATCGCTCAGTTCCTCGCTGCGGTGGACCTGGACATTCCGTGGCACATCTCGCGCTTCACCCCACGCTACAAGATGCGTGACAAGCCAAGCACCCCGATCGACAGCATACATCGTGCGGCTGAGATCGGGCGAGAGGTGGGTCTCAGATACGTGTACGTGGGAAACGTTCCGGGCGATCTTCACGAGAATACCCTTTGTCCGTCATGTGGAGCGGTGGTTATCGGCAGGATTGGCTATCACACCACCCTTTATCTTGACGGCAATAGATGTGCTTCCTGCGGCCGAGAAATAGCAGTCGTACGCAGGTAGCAAGGAGGGGAGTGAGTGTTCGACCTAGAGGAACTCAGGAAACTGGCGAGCTATCGCGATGATGAAAATCTGATCTGCAGTCTCTACTATCCGCTGGAGAAGGGCGAGCCAATGGCGGAAGGAGGCCTTATCAAGTTGAAGAACTTGATCAATGAAGCTCAGGAGGCCAAAGATGAGTGGACGAGTCCACAGGCCAAGTCGGTATCCGAAGACCTGGCCCGCATCGAACACCTAGTGATGGAGGAGATGGTTTTGAGCAGTGGGGGGCTTGCCATCTTCGCGTGTTCCGCCACTGGCCTGTGGAAGGTGTATCATTTACCAGAGAAGGCCGGCCCGCTGTTAGCGGTGGATCATTCTACGCGGATGAGACCTATGCTCGAGCTACTGAATCGTTACAGGCGTTATTGTACCGTACTCGTGGGGAAAGGGAGAGCGCGCATCTTCCTGCTCAATCCGGCCGATGTTGAGGAACGCTCTGATGTCTTCGGTGTCGTGCCGGGCCGGCATGATCAAGGGGGGTGGGCCCAGGCCCGGTACCAGCGTTATCACGACGATCGCGTGATGCATCACCTGAAGGACACAGCTGACCAGACCTTTGCTCTCCTACAGCGGGAGGATTTCCGTCAGCTTTTCGTTGCCGGCACTGAAGAATTGGTGAGCGAATTCGTGGAGTATCTGCATCCCTATGCCAAGGCTAGGCTGGCGGGTACTTTCCCCATGGAGATGGTTAGCTCTCCGAAAGAGGTGCAGGAGCAGACCCTGGCCGTTGCCAGCGAACTGAGGGAGACGTATGATCGCGAGGCCATCCAGAAACTGAAGGGGGAAGTTCACACGGGTAACCTTGGTGCCGCAGGGCTGGAGGATACCGTCCAGGCTCTTCAAAAAGGACAGGTGCTGATGCTGCTGGTCAATGAGGACTTCACTGCGTCGGGCCAGCGCTGCACCAGCTGCGGATCGCTTTGTCTGGTAGATCCGTGTCCGTTCTGCGGAGCCCGGACGGAGGCTTTGGAAGACATTGTGGAAGAGGTCGTGGCCCAAGCGTTCTTGCAGAACTGCGAGATCAGGTTTGTGCGAGACGTGAATAAGGAGAAACTGGCTGAACTGGGCGGCATTGGTGCCTTGCTGCGGTTCGCGGACTAGACAGCGGCCGTTCCTGCTCTTCGATGGGAGGCAGCCCCATCTCTCATTGAAGACGATCGACGTCTTGGGGCGTGAAGGGCTTCCAATTGCTGACCGGACGCCTGATGCTGGGCAGGATGCCCGTCTTGGCCGACTCGCGGACTGTGTTGGGGTGGACAACGAGCATTTTGACCCCTTGCCCCACGCGATAGAGTTGCACCGCCTCATCGGCAGGGAGTCCCATCTCCCGACGCGGACGATTTTCTACCTCAGCCGTGAAACGTTTGCACTGACTGCCGGCCAGCTTGGTGGGCCAGAGCATGTTCCTTCGCTGCCACTTGCGAATAGTCTCGGGATGTACGTCGAACATCTACGCCGCTTCGCCCACCAAGTGGAGCTCCATGTCAACCCTCTGACAGCAGAAACTCAGCGGCCAGTCTCACGCGGGGCAACAGACAACTCCACTCACCATCACCCCCGGTCCGGTTCGCGGCTTGCCCGCGGAAGTTGAAGGACAGCCCTCGCTCGCTGGACAGTGCCACGGCGGCGAACCTAGGAACCGAAGTCAAGTCTCGAATGCAATCTGCTTGGCCCAAGGTGGCCGCGAGCGGCCGACGAGGGCAGATTCGTGGCTTATGTGCATTAGATGGCAATTATGAATGAGGGTACCGCATCTGTCAATGCCACCAGCAGCTTCTTGCTCTGGCGTAGTCGGCCAGCAGCGCCGGACCAGTGACAGACATCCTAGCCAGCCTCATTCCGGGGTGGGAGTGGGAATCTGGGGAGGGCTCCCAGTCGGCGTGGGCGTAGGAGTCGCGGTGGGTGAGACCGTGGGGGTTGGGGTGAGGGTAGCAGTCGGCGTCGGGGTTTCAGTAGCGTGCGGAGTAGGGGTGCTCGTTGGCTGACGGGTCGCTGTTGGAGTGGGACTGTATGTGGGCCATGGTGTGCTCGTAGGGGCGCGGGTGGGCAGCGGGGTGTTCGTTGGCACCGGGGCGAAGGTGGGAGTCGGAGGTGCATTATTGACGATCACTTGCACCCTGGCCTCCGCGCTGCGTCCTCCAAGATCGAAGACCACTACGCGCAGGGAGTGCAGACCGTTGTCCAACCCTGGCGTTGCCCAGCGCCCCAGGAGACCATCGTGCACAGCCTCATGGTGCGGCCCACTAACTGCTCCCCAGCCGATGGGCTCGCCTCCTATTCCGTACTCGATTATATAGTGGGAGAAGTCGGCGATATCTGCGGAGCCCCACACATCGACGGTTCCTCCAACCTGCTGTCCGCTGGAGGGATATGTCAATTGCACTGTCGCGGAGCGTGTGTGAATTGCACACTCTTCTCTCGGGGGCTGCGGTATCCCTGCTCGTTCGGCCCAGTCTCTATACTCCTCGGGATAGACCTCGAAGACCTTCTCCTCAACCAGCTCGGGAGGGCAGGCCGCGGTGGCCCTGTCGCCGCTCACCTTGCAGATGCCAATCCTCTGGTAGATGCTTTCTGGCTCCGTGGGTGCCGTGCCGTCGACGAAGATCTCCGTCCTCGTCTCCGAACAGAGTTCCGTAGGAGGCATCCCGGACTTAGCGCAGATCTCGGCTGTGACCAGACCCGGAGGAATCGGGAAATCCTTCGGCGGTGTATCGGCCAGGACACGCTCCATGAAGTTGTGCCAGATGTGGCCAGCACCCGTAGAGCCAGCTACATGATCCATAGGGGTGTTGTCGCTGTTTCCGACCCAAACGCCGACCGCGAGATCGGGGGTGTATCCGACGGTCCAGCTGTCGCGCCAGTCGTCGGTAGTTCCTGTCTTGGCAGCTGCCGGCCGCGACAGACGAAGAGGGCTGTTGGGGCCAAAGGCGGGACTGCGTGCCTCGTTGTCCGACAGAATGTCGGTGATGAGATATGCGTGTTGAGGTGAGATGACCTGCCTGCCCGGGGCGGGCTGGTATTCCTCAATCACCCGCCCCTGGCTGTCTTCAATTCCCAATATGGCCACTGGGGGAACCCGCAATCCGCCATTGGCCATGATCGCATACGCTCCTGTGTGCTCCAACAGCGTGATCTCCCCCCCGCCGAGCGTGAGGGACAGGCCATACCGGTCCGGGTCTGTGAACGTGGTGATACCCAGCCTCTGAGCCATTTCTATCATCGCGGGCACACCGACGAATTGGAGGGTCTTCACCGCAGGGATGTTGTAGGAGCACGCCAGGGCTTGACGCACCAGGACCGGCCCGTGCTCCTTGCTGTCATAGTTCTTGGGTATGTATGGTGGCCCTTCGAAGTTGGGGAATTCGGTCTTCACGTCCAGGATGAGAGTGGCGGGAGTCCACCCCTTCTCAAAAGCGGCGAGATAATTGACGGGCTTGATGGACGAGCCTGGCTGACGCAGGGCCAGGGCCACATTCACCTGCCCATCGATTTCCTCGTTCCAGAAGTCGATGCTCCCCAGCATGACCAAAATCTCGCCGGTTTGTGGAACCATGGCGACTACAGCCGCGTTGCTGACATGTCTGTCTGCCAAGGTGGCTACGTGTTCCAGCGCCACTTGCTGGGCCAGGTCCTGCATTTCCAGGTCCAGAGTGGTGTGCACCTGCAGGCCGCCCCGGTAGACCATCTCCGTGCCGTACTTGTCCTCCAGCAGCTTGCGCACGTAGACCACGAAATGCGGGGCTCTCATATCTACGCGCAGGGGGACGAAGTGCAGTTCCTCCGCCCAGGCCGCGTCCGCCTCAGAGCGGGTGATGTATCCCTCCTTCACCATCAAGCCCAACACTACCCTTTGACGGTTCTTGGCTGCTTCCAGATTGGTATATGGGTCGTATATCGACGGTGACTGAGGAAGACCTGTCAGCAGGGACGCTTCGCCCAAGGTCAGTTCCCGGGCGGATTTGCCAAAGTACGTATCCGCCGCAGCCTCAATACCGTAGGCCATGTTGCCGTAGTATATCTCGTTCAGGTATATTTCCAGTATCTGGTCTTTGGTATATCGCCGAGTGATCTCTTGCGCGAGAACCGCTTCCTGTATCTTGCGCGTATACGTCTGCTCCGGTGACAGGAAGATGGTCTTCACCAGTTGCTGGGTAATGGTACTGGCTCCCGAGACTATCTCACCTTGGGTCAGGTTGAGGCGTACTGCCCTCGCTATGGCGAGGGGATCGAAGCCTGGGTTGTTGTAGAAGGTCTTGTCCTCGGTGGCGATAGTGGCATCTATGAGATGTTTGGGCATGTCCGCGATTGGCACGACGGTGCGTCGACCGGCGTTGGGATCGAAGACCTCGTAGAGGAGTCGGCCGCGGCGGTCGTAGATCTTAGTGCTCATGAAAAGTGACCGCGCGCTGAGTTCGTCTGCTGGCGGTAGGGTCAAAGCGTAGTATGCGTAGACTGTGGCGCCCCCAGCGAGGCCTACGGAGAAGAGGAGGAGCACGACCAGAATCAAGCCATAGCATCCCTGAGCGAAGAAGCTCAGGCACCCACGACGTTGCCGTGGTTCTGTACTTAGGGTGGAGTACCTGCCCTGCCGAATTCGGTTCGTGTTCATCTCACGCATTGGCTCTTCTCAGAGAGGTTCTGGACTCCAATTACTAAACGCTCAGAGGGCCGTGGTAGTTCCTCTGTCAATTAGCTTTGCACGGCGAGCTCCAAAGCGCTCACCAGTTCGTGCTCCTCACCGAAGAGCACGGTGCGGGGATCCAGGAGGAGCCGTCCGCCCTCGATGCGTCCTACTACCGGCGGCTCGCCTGTGCGCAGGCGATGCGCGAGCTGATCGGGGGAAGGGATTTGGAGAGCTACTAATCTGGTAGGCAGGGTCTCGCCGGGGAGGGAGCCACCCCCAACTGTAGAGAAGCCAGGCACGACCTCCGCTACTATGCCCAGCTGCTCGAGCCGCTCTGCCCAGGACTCAGCTCGTCGTTGTATGTCCTCCACACTCGAGCTGATCATCTGCCAGACGGGCAGCTTCTCAGCGGCCTCCTGCTTCAAGTAATGCAGGAGGGTGGCTTGTACTCCAGCGATGGTCGTCTTGTCCACCCTGAGGGCGCGGGCAAGGGGGTGGCGCCTGAGAGAGGCGATCAGATCGGCCCTGCCGACTATGATGCCCGCCTGAGGTCCGCCCAGGAGCTTGTCTCCGCTGAAACAGACCAGGTCTGCGCCTTGCTCTATGCTCTCCTGGACCGTGGGTTCATGAGCCAATCCGAAGGGAGCCGTATCCAGGAGAGTCCCACTGCCCAGGTCATCTACCACGAGCAGGCCATGCTGCTGAGCCAGGTCCACGAGTTCCCGCAAGGTGGCCTGCTCGGTGAACCCTACAACCCTGAAGTTGCTGTGATGGACGTGCATGAGCATCTCGGTATCCTCGCCGATAGCTTCCTCGTAGTCCTCTACACGGGTGCGGTTTGTGGTCCCCACCTCCACGAGTCGCGCTCCACTCTGGGCCATCACTTCCGGGATGCGGAAACCGCCGCCGATCTCGATCAGCTGTCCCCGTGAGATGATCACCTCTTTTCCTCGTACCAGAGCTGTGAGCACAAGAAGGACCGCCCCGGCGTTGTTGTTGACCAAGAGGCCGCCGCCGGCGCCGGTGAGGTGGCACAGCAGCTCTTCAGCATGAGTATATCGTGAGCCGCGCTGGCCGGTGTCCAACTCGTATTCCAGGTTGCTATATCCGGCGGCTGCTAGCTCCATCGCTGCTATGGTCTCCTCACTCAAGGGAGCACGACCAAGGTTAGTGTGAATGATCACTCCACTGGCGTTGATGACTTTGCGTAGCGTGGGTCTCGCCCTGGTTTCTACGTCTCTGAGCACTCGAGCGAGGAGTGTGGCGAGGGGAGGACACGGCTGACCGCGCGCGATTTCTCTCCGGACGTCTTCGAGAACCAGTCTCACACTTTCGACGACCACGTGGCGCCCCTTCTCCCCGAGGGGCTCCCGCAGCTCTTCTCTTTGGAGGATCCTATCCACACTGGGCAGTCTGCGCAATTCGTCCTGCATGTGCGATGTCTCAACTGTCAGTTCGGTAGTCACTGCCGATTATACTTGATTGACCTGAGCAAGGCAACGGCTTTAGCCCTATGTGGTCCGCAGTCCATGATGACAGTGCCCACCCATGGACTGTGCGCCGCAGGCTCTCGGGCGTCTGCGCTGTTCCGGTTTCCGAAACTTCTGAACTGCCGCATCCTAGTGCTCATACAGGTGTTGTATGGGATGTGGCTAGACAGGCGTGCTCTGAGCGGGGGAGCCGCAGGTCGAGGCTGGGTCTGAGGCGTAGATGCGTGAGAGGCCAGATACCTGTTGACCTATCGCGCGACAGTCGACATGTGCGGTTGTTGCACTGCTGCAGTCCTAGGGGCGCGCAGGCTGGAGCCGCTCTGGAAAGGCGGTCACATTCCGCGAGATTTCGGGGATGGCGAGCTCGGTTTGTCTTGTACATAGATAGTGTATTAGAGAGCCGTTGAAGAAAACGGTGCGATCATGCGGGCTCTCTTTCGTGATGTGGAATCCGGCCCAGGACTTGACAATTATTCGAATATGTGCTATTATAAGAAATTGAGCAGACAGGGACGCCGCGAACAGGCTCCTCAGGTCAGGTTCGCACATTAATATCTGTTGCACAAGGAGGTGATGCTTATCGCAAGTAGTGATTCTTCTCCATTGAAACCATGTGATTCTAGAATGCCCATAGGAGGGAGAATAGGAGGTTTCAAGAATGGCAGAGAAAACTCTGTTTGCTCGCAAGGCCACCGGTTTGGTGCGGGAGGTCGGGTTCCTAACTGCGGTGATCCTGGCTATCGCCAACGTGGTGGGCCTGGGCTGGCAGAAGCGCGTCTTCCAGTCCATCGCGGCCGAATCGGTCCTTCCGTCACAGATGTTCCTCGGCATTCACCCCATGATCATGGCGTTCTTCATCGTGGGGATCCTGATGCTGCTCTCGATCTACACCTTCATGGTGCTGTCGGCGGCGATGCCGCGCTCGGGTGGAGGCTATGTGTTCATGTCGAGGATCCTGAGCCCCGGATTCTCGTTTGTAGCCACCTGTCTGGAGTTCCTCTCCGTGGCCGTCTCCTACGGCCTGATCGCGGTGGCCACTTTCGAGGCGACGCTGATCTTCGGCGGCCTGGCGGGGATTGACACCAGCGCTCTGGCGAACCCCTGGTTCATGAGCATCTTTGGCATCGTGATCATCGCCGTCTTCAGCGCTATCGCCTGCCTGGGCACAAGGCAGACGGGCTACTTACTCCACATCATCTTCTGGATCCCGGCGGCCGTGTTGGTTCTGGTGTATCTCGTGTTCATCATGGCCACCCCTACCATCATGGAGAATGGAGTGCAACTGTTCACGGGGCACTCGGCCTCGGAATACACCCAGGCGGCGCTGGCCCAGGGCTTGACGCCCGGAAGCTACTGGAGTGCTGTGTTCACGGCCTGCTTCTACGCCTACTGGGCCTACATTGGCTACGCAGCCGCCTCGTTCGTAGCTGGTGAGGTGAAAGAGGCGAGCCGCAGCCTCCCGCGGGCCATCCTGACGTCGGGGATAGTGATCATGTTGATCTACATGACGATCTCTTTCTTCCTGGCCCGAGCGGGCAGCATGGCCGGCCGGGACCCGTCAGGCTTCTCCTTGCTAGACGCTGTGGGCTTCCTGGCTTATGGAGGCGGAAGCTATGCGGATGCGGGCTTGCCGAGCATCGGAGCCTGGATGCCGACCTTCGCCGGCATCTCGGCTTTTGGGACGTTCGGTATGGCAGGTGGGCGGCTCTTCGGCTGGCTGTTGCTCGCCTTTGGCGCTCTATGGGTAGCCAACGACATCCCGCCCTTCATCCTGACCTGCTCTCGAATGATGTTCGCCATGGGCTTCGACCGCATTCTGCCGGAGTGGGTGGCCGACGTCAACGAGAAGTGGCACTCGCCGGTGAACGCGATTATCGTCACCTCGGTGGCGGCCTTGCTGGGTGTGGTGGCCGAGGCCGAGTTGTTTGGTCCAAGCGGCGTCAACCTAGCGATCATCCACCATCCGTTCGGGCAAGAGTGGATCAGTTCGGGAGGCGCCGTGGTGGCCACCGACCTGTGGGACGCCCTGTTCTTCGCCGGCGTGGCCCTATCTTGCGCCTTGTTCCCGTCAAGGATGCCAGAGGTCTTCGAACGGGCGCCGTGGCGGCAGAGCAAGACAGTCGTGCAGGTGCTGGGATGGCTGGCCTTTGTCGCCAATGTGCTTCTATCTCTGCTGCTCGTGTTCCACGAGAACGCGTATGGATGGGGTCCTATCGCAGTGTCCACGCCTCTCGGGACCCTGGGCGGCAACTTTGGCAGCATCAACTTCTGGTTCACCATTGTGCTGATCCTGATCTCTCTGGGAGTGTATTACTGGGGTCGGAGCAGAGCTCGCCGCGTGGGCGCGGACCTGACCACCATCTTTGCCGAGATTCCACCGGAATAGCGTCTCGGGTGTTCGTGGCGTAGGCTGAGGCTCTTCGTGGGCGCTTAAGGTCCCCACGAAGAGCCTTTTCTATTCATTGGGGATGCCGGTCGTCTGATCGTGAAAGGCGAGATACCGCCAGGCTGGCTGAGGCAACCCAGCTTGCCTCAAGTTGGGTCTGCAGGCAATACTCTGCCATTGGGGGAGACGACGGTGAAAGACTACCTGGTCAAGCTAGAGAAGAACCTGATGGTCGGCGGGGGAAGATGGATCGCTGACTTCAACGAATCCTTCTGGGAGTACAGCCTCGGTGATCTGGTGTTCGATATGTTCGTGCGAGCGTCAGTGAGGCCCAAGGGCTTCGCACCTTCTCAGTGGCAGGCCTGGCTCACCATCCCTGACTACCAAGTGGCCTGCTTCGCCTATTCAAAGGATCCTCAGTTGAAGTACTTGTATGCGGTGTTGACCACCATTTCAGCATTCTTGAGGGAAAGTGAGTTAGCCTGGGCCTGGTTGGTCATGTGCCACGAAGGTCCTTTCTCTCGAAAAGCCAGGGCGATGGTGGAACACAATGTCAACACAGAGATAGGCCTCGCCCTGGTTGATGTCAGTTCCCAAGAGATAATTACCGCCTCTTCCTATTTGGCCCGAAGGATGGGCAGGCTCCTCGCATGTTTCAACTGAGAGACGCTGGACCATGGCGTCTGGTGTGCCTTGGCAAGTTCTGGGTGCTCAATGTTGCTTTTCACTTTCTATCCCCGTGCTCGCAAGCCGGTGATATGAGATGAGGGGACCGAATCCTTCCGCAGAGTGTCTTTATCGGGGGTGACTCGCCTTCTCCAGCGGAGCCCTGGCAGAGTTGGCCTGCCCTGCAGGCCTTTCTCGATGGCTGGATAAGGTGCAGGGGCCGGAAGACGCGGTGAAGGGGCCACGAGGCGATTGGAAGGGAGGAGGAAAGGCCAGATCGTTTCGCGTAGCTTGACTCTCAGGGGCGAACGAGACCGTGGATAGGGTATCATTATTGGTGACAGGCGTGGAGCTTGCTTCGCCATTACTTGTTGTGCTACAATGGAGGAAGTCGGTGACGGGGAACCGCAGGAGCGCGCAGCAAGGTGGACGTTAGGGATTACCTACTGAAGCTGGAGGACAACTTGATGGTTGGTGCCGGAAGGTGGGTCGCCGACTTCAATGAATCCTTCTGGGACTATTCCATGGGGGATCTGGTTTTCGACATGTTTATCGCCGCTACGGTGAGGCCCAAGGGTTTCTTCCTCTCCAGAGTGGCGGCGTGGCTGACGACGCCCAACTACTATGTCGCCTGTTTTGCCTACTCGAAGGATCCAGGCTTGAAGCGCCTGCACGAACTATTGGTCACCATCTCCAAGTTCCTGAAGGAGGAGGAGTTCGCCTGGGCCTGGTTGGTGATTCCCCACGAAGGCTCTTTCTCCGCAAAGGCCAGGGCCATCGTGGAAAGCAACGATAGTCGAGAGATTGGCATCGCCCTGGTTGATCTTGATTCGCAGGAGATAATCAGCGGTCCGTCATATTGGGGCAGAACGATGACCAGGTTCATCAAGTGCTTCAAATGAAAACCATCGCACCTTTGCAGCTAATGAACCTCGTCAGGTCTTTCGTGATTTTCTTCATAGTTACTTCCCTGGCCTGGATCGGTGCGAACTATGTCGTTTTCAGGGATTTCCTCATCGGTTGGCCCATTCTGATCGGGAACCTGATCATAGCTGGTGCGCTAGGCTGGTGGTGGTACAAGAGGAATTACCATGCTATACTCTCCTATGATGGCACAGGCTTTGAGTTGCAGAGAGGCAAGGGGAGCAAGAAATCGAAGAATTGGAGGGATTTCTCCCACGTGTCCCTCGTGCACCAGGGATATGGCAGGTTCCTGGTGAGGCTCTATGATGACGACAGGGAGCACATAGACATCCCAGCCTCGGACTTGAAGCTGGACGCCTCCGATTTCCGGTTCGAGGTAATGCGACTAGTTGGGAATAAGCCATCGGCCGACACGTCGAGCAGCTCGGGAAAGGAGTCGTAGAACATGGAAGAGGGACAAGGGGTCTCGAAGCGAACGATCACGATGGAAGAAGAGGTGCGCCGGGTGGTTGACGCTGCCCGCGACAGAGGGCTGCATTTGAGGGTGATCGGCGGCGTGGCCGTGAAGCTGCATTGCCCCAGTGCGGCACATCGGTCCATGACGCGCACCTATGGCGATGTGGACTTTATCGGGTATCGCACTCAGCGAACGGAGGTGGCCCGCCTGATGGAGGACCTGGGGTACGAGCCCAACCGGCGGTTCAATGCGCTTCAAGGGCATCGACGTCTGCTCTTCGACCATCCGGAACTGGGGTACGACGCTGATGTCATGCTTGACGTCTTCGTCATGTGCCACGAACTGAACTTCATCGGGCGGCTGGAACGGGACGAATACACTGTGCCCATCGAGGAGCTATTGCTGTCCAAAATGCAGGTCATCGAGCTGAATGAGAAGGACGTCAAAGATAGCTTCGCCATGCTTCATGATCACGACATCGCGGAGGTTGACGACCTCGATAGCATAGACCCGAGGTTCATCGCCAAGCTGTGCAGCGACGACTGGGGCTGGTACAAGACGCTGACCATGAACATCGACAAGATGAGCGAACTGGTGCCGGACTACCTGGAGGAGGACGAGCAGGGAATCGTTCTCGACCGGCTGTCCGCCCTGCGTCGCGCCATCGAGGAAGAGCCGAAGTCGATGAGATGGAAGATGAGAGCCAAAGTGGGCGAGAGGAGACGTTGGTACGATTTGCCGGAAGATGTGGTGACTCACAAGTACTGAGGTGTGAATAAGAAGTACAGGTGCCGGCACAAAAGTAGCACCCCACTCCACGGAGTGGGGTGCTGAGTGTGTTGGAGGTTTCGAGATTCCGTGATCAGGCGTCGATCCTTCGCAACTGGGTCAGCTTCTTGCCATCGATCTCAACCAGGAATCCCTTCAGGATGCCCTCGGCATACTCACTGCCAGGATTGAGGCACTCCGTGCGACCCAGCTTTATTCGACCTGGACTCTCATGGATATGACCATGCAATCCCAGCAGCGGCTGGTATTTCTCTATGATCTTACGCACAGCGGTGGAGCCTACCGGCACCATATGCGTGTGCCCGCCCCGGACGGCAACAGATAGATCGTTCTCCAGCATCGGCGCTTGGTCAATGAAGGTGTTGTACGGTGGTACGTGAATGCAAAATACTGCGGTTTCCAAGTTCTTGACCTTGGCCACCGTCCGCTCCAATTTCTCCTCCAGCTCCTCCTCGGAACACTCGCGGGGGGAGTCGAAAGGCGTGGGGTTCGACCAGCCAAAGCACAGCACCTCGTGCTCTTCGTCCAGCTCTACGACGTCTTCCTCTCCGAAGATCACCTGGGGATTGGAGTCAGCCCGGATGACGTCGTCGATGGATAGCTTGTCATCGTTACCGGGACTAATGATGACCTTGCAGTTGGGGGGCACGCGGTCAGGAATGAGGGTCAGCCAGTACTTGATGGTTTCACATTCCATTTTCTCAAAGACGTCTTCTTTGTATTGCTCATCCTCGGCGATACGTTCCACCTCCTCCGGGGTTGTGCGGTAGGGGATATAGGTGATCATGCGGCATTTCTTTTGGAATTCGGGTATTTCGTCCTCGGACAAGACCTCAGGCTCGCCGTATAGAGCAGCGTCGAACTTGCCATCCGTCCTCTCTACAATGGGTATCAGAAGCTTGCCCGTCATGTCGCCGCTGATGACCAAAGCATCCAGATCGAAGTACTTGGCGGCGTTGAGGAATTTCCGCCAAACTGTCTCGGAGCCGTGGAAATCGGTGGAGAAGAGAAACTTCGTCTTGGCCATTGATCTATCTACCGTCCTCTCTGTGTTCTTGCTCCCAAGCGGAGGGCTGCATCCGCTACTGAGGGCGGGCAACGAATAGGTGTTTTTTAACTATACCAGTTACGGACGAAATTGACAAGTCCGATCATCGAAGTCGAAAACTGCGAAGGGAGGTAGTTCGATGTACAACACCATACTGGTCCCCTTGGACGGGTCTGAGGTGGCAAAGGCCATAATGCCTCATGTCAAGGCCATGGCCGCTGGTCATCAAGCCGAGGTCATCCTGCTGGAGGTGCTTCCCGCCACGGGGGTTGTGGCCGATGTGGCCGCGGAGGAACGGCAGGAAGCTGAGGATCGTCTGCAGGCGGTCGAACGGGAACTCAAAGACGCGGGTGTCAATGCGCGCCACACCATCAGGCATGGGGCGGATGCGGCGGCGGAGATAGTGGACTACGCCGAGGTCAACGACATTGACTTGATCGCCATGTCCACGCACGGCCGCAGTGGCGTCGGACGGTGGATGTTTGGCAGCGTGGCGTCCAAAGTATTGCGTGGTACAGCCAAGCCTATCCTGCTGATCAGATCCCCAGGAGCACCCGTATCTGTCGGCTAGTGCTCTGGATGGGGAAAATCCGGCTCGTGCTCGTGTCGGGGCAGCGGACCTGTGAGCAATATCGCGCGGCGTGAGAAGAGGTAGCTAGTTGCATTGCGGCCACGAGGCTCACTGGGGCGATTCTTTGATATACGGAATGACGGGACATTCCTTCGAGCTGAAAAAGGATGAGCAGGATTGGCCCCTGCTGAGGAAAGCCCTCCGCCGATTCAGGGAATCGGCCTGAGGTGAATGCGCAAGGAGCGCTCTAATCCTCGCGCTTCTCAGCCATCATGCGCCAGATGCCGAAATCACCCACTGTGTCCGTGGTCTCGACTGGTTCGTACCATCTTTTCTTAGGCCCTATCTTGGAGCGTGCCTTCCAGCCCATACTCTTGGGCTCTGCGTCGATGTGAGCCAACAGGTCATCGACTCTGTCCGCAACGATGCCGATTTCCTCGTCTCTGAGGGCTTCCATGGTGGGCAACAGGTCCCTGATGCCTTTCAAGTTCGTGGTGAGCGTGTACCAGAAGCCCCAGTCTTTGGCGAGCAGGCTTGCTATGTGGGCGGCGTTGATGGTGTCTTCCATGTCCTCTTCAGCCAGTTCGTGGGCGAAGAGCAGCATCAGGGTGTCCTTGAAGTCCTTCTCGCTGAAACCGACAATCTGCAGCTTCTCCAGCAGAAGATCGGTGGGACTCAAAGTGAGAGGATTCAGCTCCAGCCGGCCCCGGAAATCCAAGCGATGGTTGGCTACCATGAGCTTGTCAAAAAAGACGTCCACGAAGAACCAGCCATTTTCGTGGAAGTAAATCTGCCTCTCGGAAGCCGCTGACGACAGGGTGGCCCTCCTCTTGCTGTAGCCGAAGCTCTCGAAGAAGGCTTGCATCTGCTTGCGGTGCTTCTTGTAGCTGACGAAATCCAGATCAGTGAACTCTTGCTCGCCCTCACCTAATCTACTCAACCGCTGCCCTAGCTCCTGGTGCTCTAAGGTGTCCAGACGTATCCCGACGCCTCCCATGGCTCGCAAGATCAGTCCTTGCTCTTGACCTCGCTGGACGATTCTGCGCGCCTCGTCGAGGAATACGTCTGAGGGTACTATGCCTCCCCACTCCTCTGGCATCTGGATCTCCCTGGCCTCTTCCTCCATCCGCTGTAGCCACACCATCTTCCTCCCACCTCCTCACACGAGCCTACGCTTCGGGTCACACAAGATACAGAAGTCCGAGCCCGAGAAGTGATACTACGATGAACTCAACCATCACACGCCTTACCAATCGATCTCTGAGATGTTGCTGAGCAAGTCCGCTGACGACGTAGAAGACGAGGAGAAAGAGTATCCCTGCAGCTGCGTCGGCGAGGCTCAGGTGGTTGAGCACCCAGGCCACCTCTCCCATGACGGCTCCAACAATGAGGGAGTACAACCAAGTTCGTCTCATGGCCTGCATGGAGGCTTCAAGGCGCAGCAGTTCGGCTGCCAAGGCGGCTGCCAGGACGGAGATTGCCGTCGCTGACAGGAGACTACGTGCATGGGCGCCGTAGATGAGGGCGCAGGAAACGATGATAGTCACATAGACCGCGAGGTTCAGTCCCCACCGTGCCATGCCGTAGTAACGATCTCGCGGGTCGATGGTGCGATACTGTGCGATGATCAGCAGCGCCAACAGGATGCCCGTCAGAGCCAGACCACCAAGCCAGAAGTACTTGTCAGGGGATAGTGGCAGCAGGAATAGGGACAGCAGGGTGAAGGTGCACGGTACTCCCCAGAAGGAGAGGCTGTATTCCCAGACTCCATTGCGGGCCTCTGGATGCGACCGCACGATGGAGTCCATTCCTGTCCCAGCCAGAATCATTAGTAGAGCGCCGACGAACGACCGGCCCGAGAGATAGATGGTGGTGGGAACCCCCAGAGCGACGAAAGAGAGGGTCCTCGTGGGGAGTTCGATCACCTGCGACACGACGAGCCCGAAGAGGACGAGACTTACTAGTATGCTCAGCCTATCGTAGCGAGGCATCTACAGCAAACCCTGCACGTTCCCGGGTGGGTGTAGCCGCGAATCGAGGATCCAGCCCGCGGGCATATCGCCGATTCTATGGCCGTCCTTTGTTTTTGTCAAATCAGCGCATTCACTCATCTATAATACTACCGAAGTGGTATAGTTCACTCAAATGATAA
>CAZBJW010000064.1:0-17829 GCA_964492135.1 uncultured Anaerolineales bacterium | reverse complement strand
GCGCGAGGCTGCGGTGTGCTACGGAACGAAAGCCGCATACGAAGCGAAAGTGGCCACCTCAGTTGCCCAGCAATGCCAGGGTGGGTGGCGCGAGAACGAGAAGCAACAGGCTTGCAGCGCCTATCCCCCACAGGAGGGCGAGCCCCCACGTGCGCCGCCAGAGGCCCAGGGACACTCCAATCATTACCGCTGCCAACAGGCCTGCATGAAGCACGGGGGTATAGACCAAGTAGAAGTTCCACACGGCAAAGGCCAGCAGGCCGGCGATGGCTACCACGATCCAGGGCCAGCCGCGCGTCATCGCCACGTGCAGCAGAGCCAGGGTGACCAGTCCTCCAACGGTCACTCCCAACCCTTGCAGCATGTGTCCCACGTTGACGGTCGCCAGCCATTCAGCTTCCAGCTCCCGCAGGGAGCGGCCGTAGGCCCGTTGAAAGTCCGAATGTCCACACACTTCCACAAAGGCGTCCAGCCCGTACGCTCCCACTAGGTACTTGGTGAATGACCCTGCATGCAGGTAGCGGAGGCGGCTCGACTCGGGGTCCCTTGAATCCCACAGGCTGCCCATAGTACTCAGATCCTCGAGGGATAGCAACTCGTGGCCCCCTCGCATCCAAGCATAGAGATAGGAATCCACGGGCCGCAGCCAGTTGGGGAACGCCAGTCCCCAGCCGAAACGCTCTTCGGTCATGACGGCCAACCCCTCGCTGAGAAAGTTGCTGCCACACTCCATGATAAGGTGCGTCAGTTCGTGAATCAGGGCGTTCCGACCAGTCTTCAGGCCGTAGAGTGTGACCGATGCAGGCGGGTCAAAGTTCGGTAACCCCCACTGGGGATGTACGACTATCCTTACCTGGCGAGCATCCCCCGGTACCCCCAGGAACTCAACCAGTTGTGCTCGCCGCACCTCGGCCTCAGCCAGATATCCCTCAACCTGGCGCTGGCCCATGTATCCACCTGGACCGACGATACGGAAGTGGGTGCTTGTGCCCAGCTCAACGTAGTCGGCGCGTGGGCCAGTGCTGGCCGATCCTCTGTTCGCCAACGCGCCGCCGACGAGCGGCCACACTCGCACCAGTGACCAGACGAGGAGCGCAACTGACGCCGCAAGGAGCAGCCAGGGAAGCAATTGCTGCCAGAGCCTGCTTCCATCTGGGGCTGCCTCGATGTCAGCCTTGGAGGGTTTGTCCATGGCGATCTGCCCGGCCGCGATTCTGTCGCCGCCTAATATTACCCGGACCCCCCTTAGTCCGCCAGGGCCTGGGATGATACGCAGGCGCAAGGAGTGCCGCCCTTCCCCAGTACCATGAACGTCGCCGTCTGCCTCTGGCCGATGTCAGTGCGAGGTGCGCAGTGTATATACGCGTTCCAGCGGAGCGCAGCGGAGTCCGCTTAGCCAAGAGGGCACGTGATCGAGCTCCAACCTTCCAGTCCGCCCAGCACCACATTCAGCTCGTCCCAGCCTTCACGCTGTAGTAGGCTGGCGGCGAGCATCGCGCGCTTGTCGCTCCCACAGAAGATGTATACTGTGCGATCCCTGGGAACCTCATGGAGGTGGTCCGGGAGCTGGGTGACATGGATGTGTTGCGCAGCGGGGATGCGACCTGCATTCTCTAATTCTTGCTCGCTGCGCACGTCGAGGATCGAGGTCTCCTCCCCTTCATCCAGGAGATGGCAGAGCTGTTGCACGGTGACTGTCCTGGTGGAGTTGCTTTCCAGACCTGCGGTGTGCCAACCCAGCATGCCGCCTGATAGGTAGCCACAGAGGTCGTCGTACGCCATCCTGGCGAGATAGCGTGTCGCCTGTACAGGGTTTTCGGTGTCGCTCACCAGCAAGAGCGGCTGATCGTAGGGCAGGAACCATCCCGCAAAGCTGGGCAATCCCGCCAGCCAGATGGACAAGGCGCCCGGGACATGGGCCGAACCGAAGCCCAACTCCATCCTCGTGTCCACAACGATGGCGTCCCTCGCCCTCTCCGCGAACTCATGCGGCGCGAGAGGCATGGGCGCACATAGCGAGCCTAGCAGTGGGGGCCCTTCTACGTTGTACTCCTCCATTCGAATGAAGTAGGGTGGCCTCTCCAAGTCCTTGGCGACATCGGCCACGAACTCGCCCTCCTCGGTGTGTTGGAGCTTGGGATTGAGTCGTCGCTCCAGTCCAATCGTGGTCCACACTCGGTCAGCGATGGCACTACCACACGCGGATCCGGCGCCATGAGCCGGACAGACAATGACCTCATCTCCCAGCGGCAGCAACTTATGGAAGATGGTATCGTAGAGGAGTGCGGCCATCTGCTCGGCCCGGTCCATTCCTAGAAGGTCCACGCGTCCGACGTCGCCTGCAAAAAGGGCATCGCCCGTGAATACCATCCATGATGGTCCCCCGGGATCATGCAGGAGATAGCTCATGCTGCCCATAGTATGCCCGGGCGAATGGACGGCTCGCAGCTCCAAGCGTCCTATCTTCCACGTCTGCCCATCCTCTACAGGCTGCCCGTACTGGTAATGCAGCTGTGTGTCGGCATGCCAGATCTCCGCATCGGTCCGAGAGGCCAACTCCACTGAACCGATGACATAGTCCTCGTTGCGGTGGGTCTCCAGGATGTGGCGGATGCGCATGCCCTCCTGATAGGCCTTTTCTACATAGATATCGCAGTCACGCCGCGGGTCGATTACAGCAGCTTCTCCCCCGTCGCCGATTACGTAGGAATAGTGGGCCAACCCCTCCGACTCGATGCGTTCAAAGAGCATATTTCACCTCCCTATGAGCTCACGCCGCGCTCTGCACGAGGGGGGCGAGCGGCGATACGCACACTCAAGTACATCCTAAGTGTACTGACCAGACCTTGAGAACTCAGGATTCTTGACCCTCGAGCCAATCGGTGTCGTCCTCCTCAGGCCTGTTGATCTTGAATACGACCACCCTGAAATCCTCGTCTGACTGGTTCCAGAGACTGTGGGTGTCCCCTGCACTGCAGATGAAGGCGTCATGGGGCTTGGCCGCAAAATCCAGGCCGCTGATCTGTATCGCCGCCTGGCCCTGGAGGATGTAGAAGACCTCCGTCTGTTCCCTATGCAGGTGAAGCCGCTGCTTCGTCCTCGGCGGTACAGTGACCACCTGTAGGAGATGGCCTTCTTGATCGAAGTCATCGGTGGAGAAGATGATGGTCTTGTAGTAGTCCTTCTCCTGAACCCTCCTCCCTTCACCGCTTGGCCTGTACTTCATGTGACCTCCTCATCCAGAAGGACGTCGACTAGGGGCGGGTTTCAAACCCGCCCCTACGAAGCACGCTGGTCCTTGCGCTTGATGGACCTCAAATGTCCAGACGTGCGGAAATGGCGGAGCAGATCCTGCGTCGAACCGTCGCCATACCGTGGCTCAGTATTCGAGATCCGCGCTACACCGCTGAAGTGGCGCGCGGGCGCGATCCCGACGCCCTCAGCCGCGAGCCACAGCTCGCCCAGGCAGATCAGCAAGTCGCGATAGTCTACCCTTCTATCCGCGATGGAAGCAGCGGCCAATCCCAGCTGAAGCCACTTCACATCTGCGGTGGCTTCCAGACGTGCCGCGGTCCTGCCTCCTACATAGCTGTGCAGGTACTTCAACACCCTCTGTTTGTTGTCGAACAGGGCTCGTATTTCGGCACGTTCTTCATCGTTGGCCTCCAGGTAGATTGCACACAGCTCGTCCAATAGCTCGCCAAGCTGGTCGAAGTCAACGGGAGACTCTCCTCGTCTGATGGTCTCCACGTATCGCCTGTGGAGCTCTTCCAGGGCGTCCCACCGGTCCATGCCACGGGCTTCAAGCTCCCTCTGCACCCCGGCCAGTTCCTCGTCCCATTCCTCCCAGGTCGTGTTCAGAGCGGCAAGGCCCTCATCTAGGCGCAAGAGGCGGTGTTCGGATGGCGTCCGATTCATCGTGCCGCCGATCCTGTTCGCTTGTCGTTCTCAGCGATCTCGTGTGCCTCTGAGTGTGCCCCCTTCTTGAAGACGGCAATCCAGGGGCTGCCGAAGCGTTGGCGCTCTTCTGGCGTGGGCCTTCTGTAGTCCTTGGACCTGTCCTCGCTGTAGGGCGTCAAGGGCAGAAGCAGGGAATCCGACTGCCTGGAGTATAGATCGAGCCTGTTGGAGAGATAGGTGGTCGCGGTGTAGCGGCGCTTCTCGGCGTACAGACCATACCGTTCCACCAGCCGCTCCCAATCCTGAGGATACAGAGCGCGAAACGCGTCCATGAAATCGAGGACGGTGAAGGAGCTGTCCGGGATATGGCGTATGGTCTCGACGACTTTTTGCTTTTTCAGAAGGGTCTTGCCCACGATGTCAGCCCTCCTTCATCGCTGGGGCGCGCTGTAAGTGCTATCTTCGGGCGGCCCCTACTGGTTTTCGATGGACACTGGCTCGACCGGCTCGGCGAGGTCGAAGCCGAAGATTCTGGAATAGAAGTAGAGTTCAGCGTCAAGGGCGCGTTCAATGGTCTCCGCCCGCCGAAAGCCGTGCTGCTCACCTTCGAAGGCGATGTAGGCCACAGGCACGCCCTTGGAGCGCAGAGCCTCGACCATCAACTCCGCCTGCTCGGGAGGCACGACCTTGTCTTCCAGCCCCTGGAAGAAGATGACAGGGCAAGAGAGCCGCTCGGGGAAGTTGATGGCTGATCGCTCCTGATAGAGGTCGCGCTGCTCTGGATAGGGGCCGATCAAGCTGTCCAGGTAGCGTGACTCGAACTTGTGAGTTTCCTTGGCCAGGGCTTCCAGATCACTCACCCCATAGTAGCTCGCTCCGGCCGCGAAGATATGGCGGAAGGTGAGGGCGCACAAGGTGGTGTAGCCGCCAGCGCTACCTCCCCGGATGGCCAAGCGGTCGCCGTCAACCTCGCCTCTCTTGACCAGATAAAGGGCGCCGTTGACGCAGTCATCGACGTCAACTACCCCCCACTGGCCTTTGAGCCGCTGTCGGTAGGCCCGGCCATAACCGGTACTGCCTCCATAGTTTACGTCCAGCACTCCTATGCCGCGACTGGTCCAGTACTGGACCTCCAGCCGGAGCGTGGTCCACGTGGAACCGGTGGGGCCGCCATGGCTCATCACGATCAGTGGTGGCCGCTCGCCGGGAGGGGCGGCGCACTGGGCGTTTTGGGGAGGATAATACAAAGCGTGGGCCGTCAGTCCGCCCTCTGTGGGGAACTCTATGGCCTGGGGATGGGACAGGTACCCCTCGTCCACCACGACGTCGCTGGAGCGGTGCATCGCCTCCACCCGGCCTGTGGCAGGATCCAGCTCGACCACCGAGGGAGGCTCGCTTGGGGAGCCAGCCGCGAAGACGGCTCGCCCTGGCGATGCTCGCACGCCCCAAATCTCGGTGTACGGGGTGTCGATGGGCTCCAGCAGGCCGGTCGTGGTGTCGAGACTCGCCAGCTGCCAGACACCCTGGTCCGCGTAGGCGCAGATGATACGATGGGCCGACTCGAAGGCATAGAGGGAAAGTCCAAATGCCCACTGTGGATAGCCGAAGTCGGCTTCCCTCTCGCAGAGGGGCTCCGCACCGCCGTCGAGCCACCGGTAAAGGTTCCACCAGCCTGTCCGATCGGAGACGAAGTACAGAATCCCATCCGGAGACCATTGGGGCTGAAAGATGGATTCGCCTATGACCCCCGCAACAAACTCCGTTTGCCCGAGCGAGCCATCAGCCTCCAGTTCGCCGGTCCACAATTCGGTCTCGTCCCATGGCATATTCGGATGGTTCCAGGTCAGCCACGCCAGGCGGGAGCCGTCGGGGCTGATTCGGGGCGATGAGTAGAAGTCATTTCCAGAGACTATGACCTGGCCGGCGTCGGGCCATTCTAGATCGATACTAACTAAGCTATTGATGGCGTCGTGGCCGGAGACCGTGTGATCTTCCCGCACGCAGATCAAACGACGCCGAAGGCGGTCGATCACTCCGTCGGCGTAGCGGAAGTCATCCTGTGGGGTGATGGGGGTTGGTTCGCCATCTGGCTCCTGACGGTACAGGCGCTGGTCCGCGAAGTTGGAGAAGTAGACTGTGCCATCGCTGACGGCGAAATCGCCACCCCCATACTCGTGAACGCGAGTGCGGCAGTTGAAAGGCGATGGGGTCACGTCACTGGTTGTCCCGTCGGGGGTCATTCGCGACACGACATATCGCCCACCCTCCTGTGGACGTATCTGAAGCCAGTATATGTCGTCGCCATCCAGGGTGATCATGCGCAGACTGGAGACCGGGTTCCCCGTCCCCAGCGTACGGGTGGCCACCAGTTGTGAGCGGATGGGCGATTTCCAGGAGCCGTACTGTACTAGCGTGACACTGGTCATATCCTTTCTCCTTCCTCGGCGTGGCGACAACTTCTACCGCCGGTGCCGTCCTCTGGCGCCGCGTGGGTCCTTCGTGGGTTGCACGAATCCCGAACCACTTGGAGGTCGTCCTCCTCTAGACAAAACCCATCAGACTCCCGGTCCGAGTTCCTGACAGAGAGCTCCGACACGCAAGGGGAGCTCCGGCCGGCTACAAGTGGTGCCAGGGCACTTTCCTGCACCTCGTAGCGATATTCTAGTATGGCTGGGCTAAGCTGTCAATAGTGAGGCAGTGTTCTCCGCGATGTCCCTATCCTGACTAGGCACGCCAACTGGAGATGCGGGACGGCATCTATAGCGGAGCTCCGGACGGGGGGAAGTGGGTGTCAGTAATTCAAGCGCTGGCGAAATTGGGTGGGATCTGGAAGCGGCGAGAGCGAGGGATTGTTACGCTGGAAGCTTCGCTATTGGGCTGGCATCGGCGTGGAGCTTTCCTCCGCCCGACGCTCCAGCACCGCGGAGAACCGTTGATAGGTGTCACGCCCCTGGTCCTTCGCGCCGGACATAGCGGTGTCAGCCCTCTTCATCAGGGTGTCGATGTCATCACCATGATCAGGATAAAGGGCAGCCCCGATACTCGCGGTGATACGGACTTCGCGGCCATCTATGGCAAAGGGCTGCCGCAGCGCCCGGAGGATTCTTTGGCCAACCCTGTCCGCGTGTCCGGGCGCGTCCATGCCTGACAGCAGTAGGACGAACTCGTCGTCGCCCGAACGGGCTACACTGTCTCCCGTCCTGACCTCTCCTGTGAGGCGATCCCCAACGGCTTGGAGAAGCTGATCCCCGGCCTGCAGCCCAAGCGCATGGTTTATGGCCTTGAAGCGGTCCAGGTCGATGGTCATGACCGCCAGGCCCTGGGGCTCGCGATTGGCCTTCGCCAGTGCCTGGGTGAGATGATCGCGGAAGAGGGCCCGGTTGGGAAGGCCAGTTAGATGGTCGTGGTTGGCAAGCAGCTTCAAGTCGTGTTCTGCCAGCTTGCGCTCGGTGATGTCCCGGATAATGCTGGTGAGGAAAACACCCTGTCTAGTCTTCCAACCCGCAAAAGACAGCTCCAGAGGAAATGTGCTGCCGTCCTTGCGACGTCCGACCATCTCCACGGGCTCTCCGAGAGTGCTGGAACTGCCTCCCGACTCGATGGCATGTACAGCGTCCTTGTAGGCGTCCCGAAGATCCACTGGGGCCACCAGGGTGAGTCGCTTGCCCATCATTTCGTCAGCGGAGTAGCCAAAAATCGCTTCAGCCCCCGGGTTCCACGACACTATGTGCCCACCGCTGTCGAAGGTAACGATGGCGTCCGCCGTTGTTTCAGCCACGGAGCGGAACCGTTCCTCGCTGGCCTCTAACGCTTCCAAAGCCCGAGTGCTGGCCAGAGAAACGGCGGCGAGTTCCGCGAAGGCGGAGGCCACGCGGGCATCGTCTTCGCTGAATCCACCCTGCTTATTTGCGAAACTGAGCAATCCTACAGTGTTGTCATTGACTGTGAGAGGAGCAAACAGAATATTCTCGACAGTGTTTTGGGTGTCGCCCGCCGCCCGTGCTGAGGCACCTGGGCCCAGACTATTGAGATACATCGCTTTGCCCGTGAGGTAAACTTCCGCGCGCAACTCCCGCAGGTGCCTGGACTCTGCTAGATAAGTCGTCCAAGAGAACCCATCTGGCTCCGAAAACAGAATGTTATCCTTGGTTGCATCTTCGTTCATCAGGCCGACGTATCCGGCCCCTGCTCCAATCAGATCGCTGCACGCATCGAAGATCGCTCGCGCCGCGCGGCCGAAATCTCGATAGCCCAACACTGCGCGGGAAGCCTTGAGCAGAGCTGAAGATTCCTCGCCCTCACGATGAGGCACCTGGGCATGGTATGCTGGTGCCTTCGGCGCAGTAAGGTCCCGCGTAGTGGCGACGAAGCCCTTCGGTTTTCCCTGAGCATCTCTAACCAATGCCATGTCGAGGGAACCGTCAAACTGGCTACCATCCCTTCTCAGCAAGACAAGTTCTATGTTCCTGATTACCCCTGCCTTGAACGTTTTCTGTAGGCTCTTTATCAGTTCTTCGTGGTCGTCGGCCACGACCAGCTGGAAAGCGCTCCGTCCGATCAACTCCTGTGCATCCCCATATCCGAACAGTTCCAGCGCGCCCTCTGAGACCTGAGTGATGCGTCCCCTCAAATCGGTCGTGGTCACGGCATCGGCGGAGATCTTCAGGAGAGTCTCGAACGTCAGATGCGGTGCTTCGGGCTCTGGCTCCGCCCGCCCACTCTCGGTGATCTCGCGGGCAACCACCTGAATCGCAGGCTTGTCTTGGTACATGAACGGAAAGATCGAATGGGCGTCCACACGCACAACAGATCCGTCGAGGCGCACGAGCTTATCCTCTATGAGGGCGAGCTCGGTGGCGTGCTCTTGCACCTTCTCCAGTCGCGCCTCGACGATTTCGTGACGGTCAGGGTGAATGAAATCCAGTACCGGCCTGCCAACGATCTCGCCAGGATCCGACGCACCCAGCAGGTTGGCTCCGGCCCTGTTGGTGAAGACGATCTTCCCTCGGTAGTGAACGAACATTGCGTAGGGCGAGGATTCCACGAGTCGGCGGTATTGATCCTCACCCGTGCCCACCAGATCCTCGGCGTCCTCGCGGTCAGTGACATCTATGCCCATTCCCATGATGTGCTCCGTCGACCCCTCGCCGTCGAAGAGAGGGGCAGCACACCAGTAGAAGAGCTTCGATGCGCCGTCGTGCGTGACCAGGTGGCTCACATACGCCGGCGGGCCAACGCCCTGCCGCACGTTTGCCAGGGTCGACTTGACAGCATCCGCCTCTTGGGGGATACCCAGCACTTCCCAGACATGCCTGCCCCATACATCCTCAAAGGACAAGCCGATCGTGTCCTGGCACATCTTGTTGAACCAGCGAATACGATTCTGCTGGTCCACAATGATCACCAGCGCTCCGACCCTATCTAACAAAGTCGCCCGGGGCATGATAGCGCTCTCTGTGACTGGCGCGTCCCACGCGCGCTCAGGCTCCGTCCGGGAAGCGTCGCTCTGAGCAATCAGCTCAACCGCGGCGAGCAGTTCGTCCTTAAATCGCTCCCCTGGTTGGCCTTGGACATCCATACTCCATCGCTCTCAGGCTGCGCACTGACTGCGGTGACCAGGATGCATAGCAGCCATTTCGCGCCATTGCGCTGCGGTCACCACGTACTGACCTATCGTGTTCGTGTCCCGCCCAGGCGTCAAACTGGCCTGCCCGATCAGCGCGCCCAGGCCGACAGGACACAAATACTCGCCAAAAAGACGACAGCGAGCTTTCGAGATGAGGTTATATCGCCGGAGAAACTCCGCCGGCCTGCGATCGTCGTCGAACGACCGATCAACAGACGCCTATGGCGCTGATAGTATACCAAATTGCTGCCGCGTCGTCAAGAAGTACTTTCGTAACTATTGACTAGGCGCGTTAGCCATGGGAGCATAGGGCCCTAGGACTCCTCGTCTTGGCGTCTCCAGCGCCCCAGGCGCCTCTTGATCTCCTTCTCGTACCCCTGCTCGGAGGGCTTGTAGTAACGTCGTCCTTGCAGTCCGTCGGGTAAGTACTGTTGCCGAACGAAGTGCTCAGGATACTGATGGGGATATTTGTAGTCCTTGCCGTGGCCGAGGGTTTCTCTGTCGCGAGAGGAGTCCTTGAGATGGTCCGGAACTTCGGCGATTCCCTGCTTCTCCACGTCAGCCAGAGCTTCGAAATAGGCCCCGGCGGAGTTGCTCTTGGGGGCAGTGGCGAGGTAAATGGCCGCCTGCGCCAGGTTGTACTGGGCTTCAGGCAGTCCCACCCATTCCAGAGCCTGGGCTGCGGATGTGGCCACGGTCAGGGCTTGGGGGTCGGCGTTGCCGATGTCTTCCGAAGCGAGAATTATCATCCTGCGCGCAATGAACCTGGGGTCTTCCCCCGCATAGATCATCTTGGCCAGCCAGTACAAGGTCGCATCCGGGTCAGAGCCGCGCACGCTCTTGATGAAGGCGGAGATGGTATCGTAATGAGCATCCCCGTCCTTGTCGTACAGCAGGGCGCGCCGCTGGATCGAGTCCTCGGCTATCTCCAGTGTGACTCTAATCACACCCTCATCGTCGGGCTCGGTCGTCTCAGCGGCGAGTTCCAAAGCATTGAGCGCAATCCGCGCATCCCCTCCTGCAACTCGAACGATGTGAGCCAGAGCTTCGTCGTCAAGCTCGACGTCTCTGTCTCCGAAACCCCTCTCTCTGTCCGCCAGCGCCCGCTCTACAATGAGGGTAACTTCCTCTTCAGTCAAAGGCTCCAGGCGGAAGATCCTGGAGCGAGAGACCAGGGCGCCGATGACCTCGAAGTAGGGGTTCTCTGTGGTGATTCCGATGAGAGTGATAAGGCCGTCTTCCACGTGGGGTAGCAGAGCGTCCTGCTGGGTCTTGGTGAAGTGGTGGATCTCGTCCACGAGGAGGATGGTGCGCACGCCGCTCATCATACGGCGGTTCTTCGCCGCTTCTATCAACTGGCGCAGTTCCTTCACCCCTGCGGTGACGGCGCTCATGGCCTCGAAAGCGCTCTCCGTGGTGTTGGCGATCACCGAAGCCAGAGAAGTCTTGCCCGTGCCCGGAGGCCCCCACAGGATGATGGAGCCCAGCCGGTCGGCCTCAATGGCGCGGCGCAGCAGCTTCGCTGGGCCGATGATGTGCTCCTGGCCCACCATCTCGTTGAGGGTGCGAGGGCGCATCCGCACGGCCAACGGTGCTTCTTTTCTGAGTTGGTCGCTTACAGAGTACTCGAAGAGGTCCATGTCGCGTCGGCGCCTCAATTGTACATACCCCAGGGGCTTTTAGCAAGGGCCGGACGACGCGAGGAAGCACTCAGGATCACAGGACTGGTTTCGTGGTCCGAGTTGCTAAGTTGCGCTACAGCGCCGCGAACAGTGGCACCCCGAGCACTCCGGGAAGCGGCTCCTGTGGAGAGCAGGGGACAGCAAGACGTGCATAGGGCCCGCTCCTACGTCACTACGCTGTCTCGCTGTGGGCCCTGTGCTCACTCGTTGGGGCAGCACGACGGGAGCCCAGCATATGAGGTCGGGCCAAACAACCCGGTCTGGAGCGAGACGCCACGGTACCAGCGGATGCAGTGGCCAACTTCACTCGTGTGGAATTGTGACCACTCGGCACGAACAGTTGGTGATGCTCCCAGCGGAGGTCATGTTTCTCCGTTTGTCCGATATGTCCAGGTCTGATACAATCGGACACGCCCTGCCGTGGGTCGCCCAGCGTTTCGTAGCCACCGTGGGACTTCATGTCCGTGGCAAGGAGAGGAGGATAGCGTGCAGCCGCCCATAGGCTTGGCAGAGTTGGCCATTATCGGGGCTTGCGGCGTGCTGGTAGTCGTCGTCGCCATGGTGATCCTGGCCCTCGTCCTGGTGCTATACCGGAGGGACTAGGGCATAGCTCGAGAACGGAACTCCCGCGCTACTATCAAGCCTCTGCCGCACATGCCGACCTCACTATAGAATCCCATTTGTGGCGAACGATCACGCGCCACGTAGTCCCACACTGACGTTCTCGCCCCTTAGCGCCGTCGGGTAATATCGAGCCCCAAACGACCGTTCCTGTGCCCACTGAGCAGGCTTTCGGCGTGTTTCGCGTACAACCCGCTGCGCGGTAGAAACCCGACGCAAGGGTACGGGACACAAAGGGTCAGATGAGGTGATATCGATGCGGCGCGAAGTGGCGGATGGACGACTGCCGAGGGTGACATGGCCACCGGAGCGTAGGGGCGGGTTCGAAACCCGCCCCTACGCACGTGACACTGGACATGCTTTCCGCATGGTCTCGTCAGGTAGCATTGGGCACGCGAGGTAGCGCACAGGCGGGGTACAGGTCAAGGTCGAACCACGGCCTTGAGCACCCGGAGTCCCTCCACGTCCGCGAGCGCTTCGTTCATCTCCTCCAAGCGATACACGCGCGTGATGAAGCCTTCATAGGGAAACTTTTCACCGTGCTTCGCCAGGACCTTGATGCCCCGATAGAAGTGACTGAAATCGCTACCCCAGCAGCCCCGAATCTCCAGATGCTTGCGGTTGATGTCCCAATGGGGGTTGATCTCCACAGAGCCTGCGTCGGTGTACTGGCCCACTACCACGTACCGTCCGTTGTCGCGGGTCATGCGCATACCCTCCGGGATGGCAGCTGGATTGCCTGTCGCCTCGATGGTTACGTCGGCACCGCGCCCACCGGTCCACTCCTGGACGCGTGCTATGCGATCCTCGGGCCCGTACTGTTCGAGGTCGATGGTGTGGTCAGCCCCAATGGCGCGGGCCATGTCCAGCCTCGCCTGCGGCGCACCTAGGACGATGACCTGTGTAGCTCCCGAAAGCTGAGTCAGGATCGCGGCGTTCAACCCGACGGGTCCGCTTCCCTGTATGGCCACGCTATCTCCCAGCCGCACCTCTGCTCGCGCCAGGGCGTGGATAGAAGTGGGAAGCCCACAGCCCGCCGCGATATACCTTTCCGGCGTCACACCTTGCGGTAGCTTGATCACCTTGACGCCTGGTTTGAGGTAGATGGCCTCGCTCCAGCCACCCAAGAGGCCTTCCTTTGCCGAGTACGTGATGCCGTAGACTCTGCGGCTGGGACATCGGGTCGTCGCTTTAGCCACCAGACAGAACCAGCAGTTGCCGCAGGTTTCGTGGACATCCAGAAAGGTGACCACATCTCCTTCGTGCAAAACCTCGCCCTCGACATCTCTCACCTCTCCACCGATGTGGGCTATGCGCCCCACGCTGACGTGTCCAGGGATGATGGGATAAGGCACCCCCGCCAGGCGCCCGTGATATAGGTGGACGTCTGTGCCGCACACGTCACTATAGATGGTGCTCACCAAGATAGCCCCTGGTTCAATCTCGGGTTCAGGGTAGTGGCGTATCTCCAGTGGCTTGTCGGGTGCGACCATCAACGCCGCTTTGTACATGCTGTCCTCCCACTGCACTGTTGTTCTGCGCGGTTCCCTGCAATGCTTTCTGCGCGAGAACAATCTGCACCGGCAACCCAAACATCGACCTCCCTGTCACATCGAGGATTTGAAACCGAGCCTCCTCCATTGCTCTCCGAAGAAGGATGGGTCGGCAATCAACATACGCAGGGAACTTGGTGTGCACCCACTCGTAGACTCTCACCGCGACACCAGGTTGTTGCCCCTTGGACAGTGCGATCACACAGATACGCCCACCTTCTCGAAGAACTCTGCGGCACTCGCTGAGGACAACCGGTATCTCCGGTGTGTCAAAGAGTTCTAGCGTGAAACTCATGAGAATTGCGTCAAGGAAACTTGCTTCGAAGGGAAGGCTCGCTGCATCGCCACACCTTAACTCCACTATATCTGACAGCCCGGCTTCCCTGATCCTCGACTGTGTGATGTTGAACATCCCTTCCGATATGTCGATCCCATAAACCCTCCCTGAGGGACCGACCATGTGGGCCATAGCCAAGACAGAATGTCCAGTGCCAAATCCGATCTCCAGAACCACCTCTCCTCTTCTGGGGCTCAGCTTTTGCACGCCGGCGTATCCATACTTTCTCTCAGATCTGGCGAGCCAGTCATACCACTTGCTGATCCTGTCATAGCTGGCTTTGGCCGCTTCCTTGGATCGTGGTACTCTGCCTATTCCTGGTTCACCTTCAGCCATCTTAGTCTCGCATAGCCACTGCTGCGCCCTGATCTTTTGCTCGATCAAAGGATAGCAGACTTGATAACGGAAGAGAACTTCGCCGTTAGTCAGATGGTGCGTACCCTCTCGTGGCCCCGCAAAATCATCACCTGCCTGAACCCTATCCTCTGGTCGTGCCCCAGCGGTACCGCCCGGCGCAAGCTCCAGAGTTCGAGCGTCGACATTAGTTCACCTCGCAGGAGCATCTGTCCATGCAGCTCTTCGCGCCAGCCACCGGGTTCCACAGCCGAGGTCAAGACTCGCTAGCCTTTCTGCACGTGAAATGTCAAACGATCATGGGCTTCATGCAGCTTGCTCGTGGTGAAAGTCCAAAGCCCTCTATCATATCTGCTGGGCGCGGATTCCAGGATGCTGATCAAGACACGTGTGCTCGCTTCAGGCTCCTCTGGCCTCAAATGTTGCGCAGGCTAGGCCCCGGCCGTACTCGCCTACCTGCGCCCAGACTGCGCTGCCTTAACAGAAAAGCGGGACGCCAACCGGCCTCCCCGCCCCAATACGCATCCAACCGTAACACCCTATCACTTGGCACGCTAGGCCCGGGAACAAGGGTAGATCGATAGCTTGTGGTGGCTGTGCTAGGCAAACACCTCGAACCTACGCGGTTCCAGCCTCTGAGCCACCTCTCTGGCCAATCCTACCATTATTGCCGGTACACTCAAGGCTTTCTCGGGAGTGAAGCGATAGGAGGGCCCCACTGTGGCGATGGCGGCGATAAGGGTGCCATCAGGTTGCTTGACGGGCACGGCCACGGCGTTGATGCCTTCCTGATCCTCTTCAAAGCTGGTAGCGAAACCCCGCTCGCGCACCTGGTCCAACTCTGCCCGTAACTCAGCGGCACCGGTGATTGTCTTGTTGGTCTTGGCAGGCAACTCCTTGTTCAAGAACAAGTTCAGATCGTCCTCAGACATCTGCGCCAAGAAGATCTTGCCCGTCGAGGTGGAGTGAAGGGAGATTGCGCCAAGCCAGCTGACCGACTGCACAAGATGGGGAGCAGGCACTTGCAGGACATTGAGCACTCTCTCTCCATCCTGCACCGCCAGGTACGTGATCTCCTCCACCTTGTCTGCCAAGTAATGCAGGTACGGCAGAGCAACCTGCGGCAGCCCGCGACTGTTGAGCCATGCATATCCTAACTCCACCAGCCGTATGCCTAGTCGATACTTGCGAGTGCTGGCGTCCCTCTCGACAAGTTGTCCCTTTTTCAAAGACACCAGCAGACGGTGGACGGTGCTCTTGTGAAGATCGAGTTGGTTGCTCAACTCGGTTACTCCCAAGTGACCCTCGCTGGCGGCAAGGGCATTGAGAATAGCTACCGCTCTGTCTACCGATTGTACCGGCATTTCCCTAGTCACCTCCGTCGAAGTAGTAGCATTTGCCTAAGTATACCACGAAGACCTGCGTTGTCAAGTCGAACTGTTAAGAATGCCCATGCATTGACATCCTCACACACTCGGACTATACTTTGCCTGTCCCGTATGCAGTGCACGCATCTCGATGTGGCAAGGGCAGATTCCAGCGGTTCCAGTTGGCGCGAAACGGAGAGGAGTATCCCTATGCCTCGGAAATCCTTTGATCGGGAGCTTCAGGATCTCCAGGATGAGGTGCTCGATCTTGCCGGTGTGGTGGAGAAGGCTATCGTCGACTCGGTGCAAACGCTCCAACAGCGAGATGCAGAGGCCTCACGCTGCCTGATAGCCGAAGACCTCGTGATCAACGAGAAACGGTACGAGATCGAAGCCGGCGCGCTGACCCTCATCGCTACCCAGCAGCCGATGGCTGGCGATCTACGGACGATTTTCACCGTGCTGGAGATTGCCACCGAACTGGAACGCATGGCGGACTACGCCAAGGGCATCGCCAAGATCAACCTCTTGATAGGCGATGAGCCGCTACTCGAGCCTTTTGCCCAGATTCCCCGCATGGCTGAGAAGGCTCGCGATATGTTGCACCGGGCATTGGAGGCGTTCGAGCGACGGGATGCCGCTCTGGCGCGGAGGGTGTGCTCCAAGGACGACGAGATGGATGCCCTGCACAATCGTATCTACCTCGAATTGCTCACTGTCACGACCGCCGACAGGGCCACCGTCGACCAGGCTACACAACTGCTGTGGGTGGTCCACAATCTGGAGCGAGTCGCCGATAGGGCGGTAAACATCTGCGAGCGGGTGGTCTTCACCGTCAGTGGGGAGCTGGTGGAGTTGGACGGTGACGAAGGCGTCGAAGCAGGTATGGCCGGTGTCCTGTAACCGCTCTTCCTGACTATCCTCTCACTGACCATCATGGATCGCCCGTGAGTTGACACGCAGCCCCGTCCGGATTATAGTTCGTCCGTGCTAAACAAAATCGCCCCTCACATCTTCCTACTCGAGGGAGAGAGACGCGGGCAGTTCCCCTTCTCTCACTCTATTCTCATCCTCGACGAAGTCACCGCGTTGATTGACACCGGCTCTGGCATCGAGCGCCTTCAGCGCGTCAAAGAGCAGTATTCTATAGATCTGGTAATCAACTCCCATGCGCACCCAGATCACATTCCCGGCAACTGGCTCTTCAAGGGCCTTCCTCTTCTGGTGCCTCGCCAGAGCTTCCACTACACCGGCCGGATAGACCTGGTGTCGGAGCGGTTCACCGAATCCAGGGAGCTGGCGAGGATATGGAGAGAGTATGTGAGGGAAGCGACGGGCTTCCGCGACGCGCGGCCCACGGGACACTACGACGACGGCCACCGCTTCCAATTCGGCTCCGTCGAACTGGTGGCTGTCCATTCCCCTGGTCACACTAGCGACTCCTATTGCCTCGTGGAGCCACGGCAGGAGATCCTTTTCTCCTTCGACATGGATCTCTCCCCCTTCGGGCCGTGGTACGGTCATCCGGATTCGGATGTCGATCAGTTTGAGGCGTCCATTCAGCGCGTCCGCAATCTGAAACCGCGCATCCTGGTATCCTCCCACCTGGGCATCTTCACCGATGCCATTGACGAACGGTTCACAGCCTACCAAGCCGTCATCGCCCAGCGGGATGCGCGCATATTGGAGTTCTTGGCCAGGGAGCACACTCTGGAGGAGATGGTGGATGCCCCCCTGGTCTATCAGGACTACCCCTTCGCCCCGGAACTGCTCCGCCAATGGGACAGGAACATGCTGAAGAAGCACCTCCGTCGCCTCGAGCAACGTGGACTGGTCTACAAGACGGAGAAGGGGTATATCCGGACCAGCCTGTCTTCATGATACCGACGCGTGCCGAGACGCTTCGCCTCGGCACCATCGCGACAGCTCTGGATGACGAGTCGACCTCAGATATCCTTCATCCTACGAGCCACGTACGTGCTGCATACTCAGTTCCAGAGAGCGCCGTGCGGATGCTCGCCCACCAGAGGCCTTCCTTCGGCCAAGCGCCTCGGGCGAAAAGGAGCGCTGTCTGCCGTCTTCGCCTGACCGTCCGTGATGAGTTCCGCCGTGTAGGCACCCCGGGCTGGGGCGATCTTGAATCCCGTGCCGCAGAGTCCCACGGCCAAGTGGAAGCCATCTGGGCCCTGGGGGATCCGCGACAGTGTGCCGGTCCGGTGTCAACGTGTCACAGCCGGCTTGGCCACTGACCACGGCTACGTCGCCCGTGGCTGGCATCCTCCGCGGGAGGCGCCCGTGCTGAGGATGACCTCGTCGTGCGCGCACTCCCGATAGCTGTCCAGAGCACTCGTTACCCCTGCACCGATGACCATGACGTCCGCTGTGTGCG
>CAZBJW010000063.1:9987-17942 GCA_964492135.1 uncultured Anaerolineales bacterium | reverse complement strand
CCGACATCGTCCGGATTCATCAGCAGACTACGGTGCCGCTGGTCTTCGATTACCTGCACTTTCGGAATTACCAATGACAACCGACAAGACACCATCTGCCTTGCAACCCGGATCGTCTTGGGGAGTACAGGGCAAGATAGGTGATCAGATCAAGATGGCGACTGATTCTCCTGTGCGCTGCGGTCCGCTAGCCTCACAATGTGGGTCTACCTACAAACGGGGGGCGGCCTCCGCAGCCACATGCCTGGGCGTGTACCGTGGGCAGAGGAGGACGGAACTGGAGCGGGTGTTGTGCTTGGGTTGATCAGGCTGCGGAGCCCGCCGTGATCGTGGTGCGCTCGTTCGAATTCCCGTTGCGATTCGCTATAAAGGGCAGCACATTTGAGCCGCTTGCGGTGACCTTCTGATGGCTGCTGCCAGCGATTCCAGTCCCTAGGTTGACCAAGCGACGCGAGCGCTGTGGCACCACTGCCCTGTTCGACGCGGAACGAGCCTCTCAATTTAAAGTACCCCCGGGGGAGTACTTCCTACACATACTCTCGAGTTGGTCTTTGTGTGAGCGTGGCTGCGTGACACAATAATCTCAGACACAACCTCCCATCTCGTCAAGCCTGCAACTGGTCGGCACACCGCCTTATGAGAAGCAGCACGTTTGAGCCGTTCGTTGTGAAGCCCGCTGACCGCAGGACTGGTTCGTGTTTGTAAAGCTTCATGTCCTTCCGCAGCGCAACCACGACCGCGAGAATCACGTGCTTGTTTAGATGGAACCCGACATGATCGATCATCGCGCAAGGCCTTCAGCCTTTCGAGCGTGAGCGAGGCGCTGTCCGTGCGAGAGGCCTCCACGAAGTCATGATACACCTCGATCCCCCGTTTTATCTCCCGGCGGTGACCACAGTTGTAGGCCAGCGCGGCCTGGAGATCACTCAGGGCTACGTCCTATTCGCAGGCGGGCTCATCCATGGATCGCCCGGTTTTGAGATCTTATGATCACGAAGTTAGACACTCACATGCTCTACACGGTCGTCTCGGGCCTGCGGGCGCGCACAACCAGAGTGATCTAGACGTTGTACAACCGGACCTGCCCTGCCAGGAAGGCCTCCCGCTTCGCCACGGTCCAATCGGATCTCATCTTGTCCGCTGTGACTATGCGCGAGAAACGCACCCAGAGAGTCGCTTGTTCAGGATGCCCACTGTAAACCGCAATCAAGGATGTCCTTGACAGGTGCCCTACGTATCCCTACACGGTTTGTGAGGTCACACCGGTTTTTTGTCATCCGGCACAGCACATCATACGCTGGTGCGCAAGTTAGGTGATGACTACCAACCGCTTCGTGACCGCCGCAAGAAGTCCACGGCGTACTCGTCTCGTCCCATGAGAAGATTGCAGGCGGCAACCGTCCGACGGATCTCCACATCCAGCGGATTCAGCAGCGCAGAGGACAATCCCGCCAATACGCACATTGCGAGGAAGCATCTGTTAATCAGACCGCGCTCAGGCAAACCAAAGGATATGTTGCTGCCCCCGAGAGTGGTGTTGACGCCGAGACTGGCGCGGATCGACCCGATCGCTTCCAGAGTCATGAGCGCTGCCTGCTGATCAGACGCCACAGCCATGGACAGAGGATCGATGATTACGTCCTCCACGCCAATGCCGTGTTCGTCGGCGGCACCGGCGATCCTCTTCGCTATCTCGACCCGAGTTGCAGAGTCCATGAGTATGCCGCGTTCATCGATGCATAGCCCGACCACTGCACAACGATGATCTCTAACCAGCGGGAGAACCGCCTGCAAGGATGCCTTCTCACCGGTCACGGAGTTCACCAGAGGTCTCCCGGGACATGAGTCCAACGCGGCGGCGAGGGCCCTGTGATCGCTGGTGTCTATGCAGATGGGGACACCAACGACCCCGGCCACCTCCTTTACTGCCAGCGGCAGCATCCTCGCCTCGTCAACGTCCGCTGTGCTCACGTTTACGTCAATCACCTGAGCGCCGGCTTCAACTTGTGTGAGGGCGTCTTGCCGCACGAGCGACATATCACCCCGAGCCACGAGTTCAGCCAGCGACTGCCGGCCACTGGGGTTGATGCGCTCGCCAATGAGCACAAAAGGACCATCACTGTCGATCGCTACCCTCTCTCCAAGTCCCTCCAACACAGTGCGCACCGTCATTCCCCTTCAACATACTCGGTGGCCTCGACAGGTCCGTTGGCCGCGCCCATCATTCGAATAGAGTCCTGACCTCAGCGGAATCCTTGGACACCATGGCATCAGGGTCCTGCCACGCTAAGTTTGCGTCCCCCCGCGAGTCGCCGTACCGCGCCGTCCGGCCACCCCAAAGAACGGTTCACATTCGGACATTGGGCCGCAGGCGGCCCCATACCATACCTCAGGAAAGACCCAACAACTCCTTGCCTCTTCTGACGGCTGACACCGCATCAGGCGCGTATCCGTCTGCCCCTACCCGCGCCGCATACGCATCTGTCATAGGCGCCCCCCCCACCATCACCTTGATCCTGTCACGGATCCCCGCCTTGACGAGCGCCTCGATGGTGGTACCCACCGCCGGCAACGTCGTTGTGAGCAGGGCCGACATTCCGACAATCTGCGGCTCCTTCTCCATGACGGCTTCTACGAAAGCCTCCGCAGGCACGTCTATGCCAAGATCCGTGACTTTAAATCCGGCCCCCTCGAACATCATCCGCACTAGGTTTTTTCCAATGTCGTGCAGGTCCCCCTTCACCGTCCCGATCAACAGCGTGCCCACCTCCTCAACCTCTCCGTCCACCAAGAAAGGCCTTAGCGTAGACACACCCGTCTGCATTGCGTGAGCCGCTGCAAGCATCTCTGGCACGTAGATCTCGCCCCGCTCGAAACGACCTCCTACTTCCGCCATTGCGGGAATCAGATATCCAGACACGATCTCACCGGGGGAAACGCCTTCGTCTACGGCCCATCCCACCAACTGCTCCACAGCATACCTGTCTCCAACAACCGTCTTCTCGTAGATGTCACGCACTTCCATACTGCCTCCCTAGTTTTCATGCATTCGTTATTCTCGTTCATCCATCTCGGGGAATTACCGATACAGGAACTTCACTACCACGACATCAAGCAGCCAATCGCCCAAGCGCCCTACTCGCTCACCGGGCGGCATGTCAGCGTCACCGTTCCCATTGGGGGAGCAGCGGTGCACCAGAGCCCTCTGAAGCAGGGTTTCATGGCTTGAGCATGCGCCGGTGGTTTCTCATAGTTGACTCAGATCCGCGGGCATCCGGATATCATCCGAGTGCGTGAATCGGGCCATCCACCTGGCCCAATGCGGTCTCGCGCACCGTTTCGGGCAGAGTAGGATGGGCGTGAATGGTTCTGATGACATCCTCGGCCGTAGCACCCAACTGAATTGCCAGCGCTCCCTCCGCAACCAGGTCGGTTGCGTGAGGCCCGAGGATGTGCAGTCCAAGAACCTGACGAGTCTCTGCTTCGCAAATCATCTTTACCAGGCCGGTGGTCTCTCCTATGGCCAGAGCGCGGCCACTGGCACTGAAAGGGAATCTACTCTTCCTGTAAGGGATGCCTCGCTCTTTGGCCTGCTGCTCCGTCAACCCTACCACACCTATCTCAGGGATGGTGAAGACACAGTTGGGCACCGCGCGATAGTCCATGACGCTCGCCCCTACCAGTGCGTTCTCGGCTGCTACCTCGCCTTCCCGGCTCGCCACGTGGGCGAGCATCCATCCTCCTGTGACGTCACCGATGGCGTACACTCCTGGCACACCAGTGGACATGTATTCATCCACTGCGATAGCCTCCCCCTCCGTGGTAATACCGACCCCACCCAGGTTCAATCCCTCGGTGTACGGCACTCTGCCGGTCGAGACCAGCACCATCTCCGCGTTGACACCACCATCTCCGTTGGGTCCCTCGTACCTCGCCTCGAGTAGCCCATTCAGTCGCCTGATCTCCGTGAGGCACGAGCTCAAGTGGAACACCACTCCCTGGCGGCGAGCTAGCTGCAAATAGCGACGCGAGAGTTCCTCATCCACCGGTGGCAGGATGCCCGAGAGCATCTCAATGACGGTCACCTTTGTGCCTAGCGCGTTGAAGATGCTGGCGAATTCCACTCCGATGACCCCCCCTCCGACGATCACAAGATCGCAGGGTACTTCTTCGAGGAAGATGATCTCGTTGCTGGTGACAACACCCGACAACTCCACGCCCGGCGCGGGCGGCTTGACTGGTACCGCGCCTGTGGCGACGACGATCTTGGCTGCCTCCACCTCCCGAGTACACTCTCCCACTATCCTGATCTTCGTCGGTGAGACTAGCTCCGCCCGGCCATAGATCACTTCCACTCTGCGAGCCTGCATCAAGCTCTCTATGCCGGACACCAGTTGACTCACCACCTTGTCCTTGCGTCTCATCATGGTGGGAAAATCGAAGCCCGGCTCACTGATCATGACGCCGAACTCATTGACTCGCTCGATCTCCATGAGCAGTTCAATGCTCCGGGCCATGGCCTTCGTGGGAATGCAACCCAGGTCCATACACACTCCCCCAAGGCGCCCCTTCTCTACTACGACCACCCTTGCACCCAGTTGTGCTGCCCGGATGGCCGCCACGTAGCCCCCAGGGCCTGCTCCAATCACTCCTATGTCGAACCCTTCGCTCATGTCCGTCCGTTTTCTCCAACCTTGTGGCACAGCACTCCTCCCTGCGGTCAGCGGCAGAGGCAGACCTCTCTGCGAGAGTGACTACTCGCCCGGACAGGCTCACGATCATATTGGCACCCGCCCTGGAGGCAAGCTCCTCGCGATTGTCTCCATACCCAACACGCGTCCGATGCACCCCAGGTGGGGAGTCGTTGAAGAACGCAGGCGAGCTTGCAGCAGTGCGATCTGCGCCTCTTCCACCTGAGCAGCCTCTCGATCAGCCCTTGAGAAAGATGATCGAGGTGTATTTGCTGTTCCAATTATCCCGAATGTCATGCAGGTCGGCCCTGACACCCCCCGTGATGACCTTAGCCAGCTCTTGTTCTTCCCTGAATCGTGTATGGCTTCAGCAAAGTGAAGCCACCGCGCACCACCCGTCCACACTCACCTTTCCAAGAAAGATGAAACACCCATTGTCCCTCGGGCCACCAATTGTCGACAATGGCTAATCCTGCAAGTCTTGGAATTGCAGCGGATATGTGCCGAAACGGTGTGTGGCCTCGATCATCGCGCGATAGCTTTCTGGTTTCACCGAGGAGTGAATCGTGTTGCTGGACGCCATGATATATCCGCCCCCAGGTGCGGCCTGGCGAATGGTTTCTTTGACGGTACGAACTACCTCGTTCGTAGGGGCCTCTGATAGCAGTTCCCCGCAGTCTATGTTGCCGATCAGACAGACCCGATGGCCGTACTTTGCTTTGACGGCACCGATGTCCATCCCGGCAGCCGGTTCCAGCGGATTGATGGCATCTACACCGGTATCGACGATCATATCTAGGATTGGCCCTATGTTGCCGTCACTGTGTTTGACACAGAACGCCCCTTCCTCCTTCACTGCTTGTACGACCCGCGTTAATCTGGGAAGGATGAACTCCTTGAACATGGCCGGCGACATGAACGGACCCGCCTTATAGGCGTAGTCGTCACCCAGCATGATCACGTCCGCACCGGCACGTACCGCCCTACGGGCCAAAGCGATAGCAAACTCCGTCACGCATTCGAGCACCTCATGGGCAAGCGTTGGATTCTCGACAAAATCCATCAGTAGGTTCTCAAGACGTCGCAGCTCAGCTGACCACATAAACTCCGCGCGCTGACACCAGACTACGGCCTTCTTGCCTTTGAAGCGCCGCACGTATTCCGGCAATTCGCCAAGCCGATGTGGAGCATTGGGATCCGGCGGGACATAACGTTTCGCATCGTCGAGGGTCTTTATCGGCCCATCAATGGGCGCTTCGTACTCGGCGGTCACTCCGCGCGTGACGCCCCATTCGTCCACGAAAACCTTCTCGCCAACTTCGGTTTCCGTGAACGTTCCTTCGAACAGAAAAAGGCCACTGATCGCGTCGAGGCGCATCTGTTCCACGAAATCGGGCCAGGTTGCACCAGGAACTAGCGCCTCGCAGACTTTGGGATGGACCCACCATTCGAGAATAGGCACACGATCAGGAACCTCGCCCCGCAGGGCCGTGAATACGCGTTCTGCTGAATTCATGCGTTGCCCCCTTCCCATGTTTCACAAAACGGCTTGACTGTACATTTTCATGTTCCCCCGAAAGAGAGGAGGCCTGGTAAGAGAATTCGCGGTACAACATCGCCATCGACCGAAACCGACACCGCCTAGCCAACGACCACGCAAAGTCCGCGGGCTCACTGCGCCCCGCGATAGCGCTTCTCGTCAGAATATCCTGTATGTTGATCCTGCGTACGTGTTTTCGCAGGCAACAATTGCGCGCACTCCCCTTGTTGCAGCTCCCACTGAGGGGAGAGAGGTGTCAGCCTCTGGTCAAGCGCGATTCCTCCAGTAGACATCGTATCGACTCCAACACAGTGTCGACATCTACGTGACTTATGTCTTTGTGCGTCACCATCCGAATCCTACTTCCCATTGGCTTCAATACCTTGATGCCCCTCCGATCCAACATGGCCACAAATTCGTCGGCGCACAGTCCCGGCCCGTTCAAGCTAAATAGGACCATATTGGTCTGGACCAGTTTTGGGTCAACGGAGATTCCATCGAACTTGGAGAGTCCGGTCGCCAGGAGTCTTGCGTTCTCGTGGTCTGTCGAGAGCCGATCAACCATTCTCCGCAGCCCGATGATGCATGCGGCAGCAACGATGCCGGCCTGTCGCCATCCACCACCAAGCAATTGACGATGTTTAGTAGACTCAGCTGTGAAGCTTGCTGAGCCAGCGAGTACTGCCCCCACGGGGGCTCCCAAACCCTTGTTCATGCTGACCACAACCGAGTCAACGTCCTCGGTCAATGCCTTAGCGTCGACTCCGAGGGCGACTGATGCGTTAAAAAGACGCGCTCCGTCCAGATGTACTCTCATGCCATGGCGGGCTGCAACAGTTGCTAGGGCACGCATCTGTGACGGCTTCACTACGTTTCCGCCTGACCTCGAATGGGTGTTCTCTACACATAGCAGCGTGGCCTGCGGATAAAGAACTCCGAAGGGCCCTACCGCCTTTTCTACGTCCCGCGGGTCCATGCATCCCGAGTCTCCCCTAACCGGTTGGCACTGCACACCGCTCAGAACCGCAGCCCCGGCCCGTTCCGCCTGATAGATGTGAGCAGATTCCTCAGCTATGTACTTATCACCTGGACGAGTGAGCACGTGAATCGCGATCTGGTTTCCCATGGTTGTTGTGGGAAGGAACAAAGCATCTTCTTTCCCTAACACATCTGCGGCCATCGCCTCCAATCGCCGGACCGTCGGATCATCTCGCAACCCATAGGCACCGATGTCAGCGTCTCTCATAGCGTCGCGCATTTCCTCCGTTGGAGTGGAGCACGTATCGCTTCTTAGATCTATGACCTTGAATACCATCAGGCTATGCCCAACGTTGTACGCTCACGCCTGTCACCACCACTCAGGTCACAGAAGACAGGCTGTGCACACTAGCAATTAGAACCAGCCATAGCAGGGATTGCCGTACGTGCGTCAGCTCAACAAGCTTGTCTCCCGCCATGTGTGTCCCGCTCCTTCATTGCTCGCACCTACGCTCCCTCACACCTTGCCTAGCTTTCTTCGATCTCGTACCCCACGCCTCCTCACAGACTCTTGCCCGATGCCCCGCGGGATTCTTGCGATCTCCTCATCGGAATACCCCCTGCCCACCAAGCCCCGGGTGATGCCGGCCGCATTCGGTGCGGTGCCCTTCCCCTTGCATAGAGGCAAATGCCCTCCCTCTGCTTTGCTCCGCCGAATCCTCTCAACTGTGTTGTGAGACTACCCC
>CAZBJW010000063.1:0-9977 GCA_964492135.1 uncultured Anaerolineales bacterium | reverse complement strand
GACTACCCCGGAGGCGATCACCTTCTTGCTTGGAGAAACCTGCCCGTCCGTTCACGGACCTCCAACTGGGCACTTCGCCCACCTGTCCAATTCCGATGCACCAATGACCATTGCGACTGTCACAACCTGCTGAGAATCTCGTCACAGCATTGGTGTTGATGGCGCAGGACCCTACATTCTCAGCACCAATTGGCCAGACGAGCACGCACCTCCCGACTGACCTCAACCCACGTTTTCGCCTGAGCGAGATCTTTCTCCACGCCCAGAACCACGTCCAATGGACCGTTGTTCACGACGAAGGCCTTGATCTGCACCTGTTCTGCAGCGCGGAAAATGGTCTCCAGCTTGCTTCGCATCTGCTCAGTCGTGGCCAACTGAACATCCTCGACTGGGTGCAGGCAGACCTCCAGGGGTGTGCCGGCGAACACCGTCGCGGCCTGCCCCAGGTCGGTCCAAGGACTCTTGTGTAGCATGTCGATCGTGGGTAGTTCGCGGATGAGCGATAAGAACGGTGTGATGTTGCCGCAGCTGTGCCAATAGTGAAATCCCCCATGGAAGCGGCACAACTCTGCCTCATAGGGAAGCACAAAGTCCCGGTAAAGCGCAGGCGAAAGTAACTGTGCGTCCACCTCATCGTTGGCTAGGTAGAGCAGCTTTCCTACCGGGCGACCTAAATACTTTGCCTTGGCTGCGAACCATCGCTGATGGTGATCCGTCAGGTAGCGCAGCAATCGATGTGAGCCCTCGACGTCTGATAGGAGGTCCACGAGGAAATTCTCCATGCCTCTGAGATGCAACCCTATCACGTAGGGCCCACGAAACCAAACCGGGAACCCCACGCTGAACCCGGCGGGCTCGGCCAATCCCCTCACACGTTCGAAGAAACGCAGGGCCAATGGCATCAGCCCGCTTTGGTAGAAGTCTGGCTCCGCCAGTTGGCCCACGTCGCCAGGATGCTCAAGCAGCGGTTTTCTGCTCTGCCAGGGTGCCTGACCCGGTAGGTACTCGACCCCGAGGCCATACCAACTCGTTTCGAAGCCGAGGCCAAGCCACAGCGGGATCTGCCGGTAGAGCGGAGTATCGTCTTGGATCTCGTTGAACTGCAAGATCCACATGCGCAATAGACTCTCAAGCTGAGTCTCAGGATCCTTGAAGAACTCAGTCATGTCGAATCCCAACAGACGCGACCATAGGCTCCTAGACAGATATGCCTGACACGGCACACGCTCAAGATTGCCCTGGTGGGCTCTAGGAACAAGCGAATGCCCAAACCACACTTCTTGAGGCGGTGGTTCGTACAGAGCCTGCAGAGTTCTGTTGCGAGGGGTGTCGACGAGAGCTGACACCTCTTCCAGCAACCGCTGGATTCTATCCAGGCGGTGGCTAGCGGCCGATTGACGTCGTGTTGTCATCCTCCATCACCTTCGTACCATCGGTGCTGACCATTCTAGAGCACGCTTGCGCTTGCCAATCCGGACCAAGCGCCGGTGCCGTTGGGTTCCGGGGAGCGCGCCACAACCCCTGCGGACAATTGTCAGCTGGCACTCCCCAAGATTCGTCGCACAGTCCACAGGTCACATCAAAGACAACCAAGCACTTCCGCACTCCCCCACACAATCAGGCAGCGTCGGGATCACAGCGCGTCTCTTCCCGAATGCCTTCGCTGATCCACTGTCCATGGGTCAAGATCACGCACAGATTGCCCGTCCTTTGTCTTGCTCTCTCTTATGCACAGCGCAAGAGCCGCGCGTTGAACCGCTATTCTCCTCCTTGAGTATCTGGCGCAGCTGTTTGTGCCAGACCTGCTATCGGTGTGGTGCTTAGCAGGCCGCCGTCAACATCAAGGGCAACACCCGTCAAGAAGGCCGACTCGTCGGCTAGGAAGAACATCACCGCGTTGACTAGATCCCCGATGGTGGCGTTGCGCCTGAGCGGGATTTCCGCCGCCGTAGCCGCCAGTACTTCATCTGGCGTCATGCCAGTGGTGCGCATTTTCCAACCGAGAACCTGCTGCCCCATGGCCGTCGTCGAAACGCCAACCGGGCATACACAGTTGACCGTCACCTTGAAGGGAGCCAGTTCACCCGCGAGTGCCTTGGTCAGGCCAACGAGTCCAAACTTGGCCGCGCAATAGTGCAGCAGCATCGGCATGCCAAGTTTGGACGCGTCAGAGCCAATATTCACAATACGGCCTCGACCGCTTGCACACAACAGTGGAGCGGCGGCCTGTGAGCACATAAAGGCACCCTTGAGGTGGACGTCGAGTACCTGGTTCCACTCCTGCTCGGTAATATCTGCCAAGGGAGTAAAGTAGACAATGCCCGCCGAGTGGACAAGCGTATCGAGCCCGCCGAAGCTCCTTCTGCAGCCATTCACGGCGGCGCGCACCGAGTCGAGTGAGGTTACGTCCAGTTCTAGGGGTAGCACGTTATCTCTGCCCAGGCTCTGGGCCGCTGCCTGCAAACGGCCTGGATGAATGTCGCCAATGGCCACGCGGCCTCCTAGGGCGACAAGCGCTCGCGCAATGGCCAACCCAAAGCCGCTTGCACCTCCAGTAATCAGGGCGAGCCGAGGAGCGGCGGCATGTGTATTTGTCATTTCTCCACCTGCCTCGCTAGTCTAGCGGTGCACATGACTCATGCCCGTCATTCAACAACGTACTTCCGTACAATCTCTTCCCGCACCTGGGCCCCTAGGCGCGAGTCTCGCGCGCAGGAGGCATCCATCTCGTTGGACCCGTCGATTGCTCATGAGCTCTTGGGGGATTGGCGACTCGTGCCGACGGAACTCCATGCAGTCAACTGCGCCGACCCAGTGTGCGAACGACCGGTGGCAATGGTGTTGAGCGCGCTGCTCCAGGTTTGGGGGCTCCTGCCCAGATTCTGCGCCTCAATGAGCGATCACAGCACGACAGCCAGTCATGCCGTAACAACGGCACCGGTGCATTGTCACCGTGTCCACATCGGCTGACCGGAAGACGCATCCGCAAGTCTCCACACTCCACTCGTTGTCAGCCGTGCCGATGCACGTCACCGCCGCTCGCCGTGGTTGACCATAGGCTTGTGGGTCGTGAGGGGGGGCGGTTGCTCGATCCGTGTGAGCCGATAGTCCTGAAGCTCTCGAAGCCGCTGATGAGTTCCGTTGCGGAAAAAGAACCAGACACGATGAATTGCATTCAATGCCGCCAACACTCGGCGGCATCCACTGTTGGTGGTCAACTATGCTGCAACTCTGTTGCAGTTTGCGCCCCAGCTCCATCCTACTCCCCAAGTCTGTCATGCGTTTCGGCATCGAAGAGGTGCACGTCCTCGACCGAAAACGAAAGGCCTACCCGGTCTCCGACCTTGGGGCAGATCCGCGCGTCGACACCAACGCCCAGTTGTTGCTTGCCATTGCCTGCCGACCCATAGATAACAAACTGGCGGCTTCCCAACATTTCCACCACCTCCACCGTCATCTCCGCAGTTGGGGCCGCCCCTTCGGATGCGGATGCTTGAATATCTCCAGGGCGAATCCCCACGATGATCCGCCCTCCGGTCGTTGTGGTTCCCAGGCCAGGGAGGCGCTCTGGAATTGACAGTATGCACACATCAGTCTCTAGAAGCGTCTCGCCGCCTTGACACACTATGCTGCCCGGAATGAAGTTCATCCTTGGCGACCCGATGAACCCTGCAACAAAGAGATTGGCAGGTTTTTCGTAGACGTCCCGCGGCGAGCCTATCTGCTGGATGGCGCCGTCGCGCATCACGGCTATTACCTGGGCCAACGTCGTCGCTTCAACTTGGTCGTGCGTCACGAATACAAAGGTGCCTTCCAGCCGGCGCTGCAGCTTCAAGATCTCAACTCGCGTTTCTGCCCGTAGCTGTGCGTCCAAGTTCGACAAGGGCTCATCCAGGAGAAACACGGCGGGTTCTCGAACAATGGCCCGTCCAAGGGCAACTCGTTGTCGCTGTCCTCCCGAAAGCTGACTCGGGAACCGATCCAACAATTCCTCCAATCCCAGCAAGCGACTGGTTTCTAGTACTTGCTTCCCAATTGCTGGCGATGGCAAGCCCCGCATCCTCAAACCGAAACCCATGTTCTGGGCAACCGTCATATGTGGGTAAAGCGCATAAGATTGAAAGACGACGGACACGTTGCGCCGCTGTGGAGGAACATCATTGACGACCTCACCACCGATGAGGATCTCCCCGGCGTCGGGTTGCTCCAGGCCCGCAATCAACCGGAGCGTGGTCGATTTTCCACATCCTGAAGGACCCACGAGTACCGCGAACTCCCCATGCGCGATGTCCAGAGTTACATCATCTACAGCCTTCACATTCCCAGGGAAGAGCTTTGTTACGTGCTTGAGCGCTACATCGGCCAACTCGACAATCCTCCGTCAACCCTTCACGGCGCCACTCAGAAAGCCCGAGACCAGGTAGCGTTGAAATATACCAAACAGGATGGCGCTAGGAAGACATGTGAGCGAGGACGCAGCCATCAATTGCGCCCAAGTCGATTGGTCAATGACCGTTCCCGTGAAGTAGTTGAGGATTCCCACAGGGGCCGTGAATGAGTCCTGGTTACTCATTATCACCAGGGCGAAGAGAAGGTCATTCCAAGAGAGGATGAACGAGTATGCCGCAGCGGCGAGCAGCCCGGGCACTGACAGGGGAAGGATGATATGCCTAAGTACGCGTAGCACGCTGGCACCATCCACATAGCCAGCATCCTCCAGATCGGATGGAATCGATCGGTAGAAGTCTCGAAGTACCCACGTCGAGAAAGGGATTGTAAAGGTAGCGTGCACGGCAATGAGCCCGACAAACGTGTTGTTGAGATGTAGCCTCGCCAGGATAACGAACAGGGGCACGACTATTAAAATCGACGGAATCGCGTAACTTATGATGGTGGACCACTCCAGGGGCGACTTCCCCCTGAATCGCAAGCGCGCCAACGCATAAGCTGCGGGCGCGGAAACAAGAAGCGAAACAACAGTAGTTGACGTCGCCACAAAGAGGCTGTTACCAATCCAACGAGGCAAGTCAGTCCGACCAAAGGTGAGCCTATAGCTGCCGAGATTGATGCCTCTTGGCAGGTTGTCCCAAACGTTTAGCGACAGGAAGTTCGCGGGATCTCGAAAGGAGGCGAGCACAATCCACAGAACCGGGAAGAGAATGAGCAAAGCCGCCAGTAGCGCTATGAATGTGAGTAGCGCGGTCCTCAGTTGGGCCGTCTTGAACCAGGCAAATGGCAAACGCCCGATTGTTCGATGATGGCGAAGCCGCAGTGCCACTCGCATTTGCTATGCCCTTGACCTTCTCTCGCGTGAGCGAGAGAACAATAGCCAGCCTACTTGCATGGTTATACACACGACGAAAATCGAGACCCCAACCGCAGCTGCACGACCAGTATCGAGGGCTCTGAACTGTTGGTTATACAGCAGCAGAGGAAACGTCGTGGTCATTCCTGCGGGTCCACCCCCCGTCAGAAGATAGGTGATGTCGAAGTGCGAGAAGTTGTAGGCACCTGAGACCACGGCTGCCAAGCCGATCGATGACCTTAGATGGGGAAGAATAATGTGTCGGAACTGCGCCATCCGCCACGCCCCGTCCACCTTCGCTGCTTCCAGATACTCTGTCGGCAGCGACTGGAGAGAGGCCAAGATGATGACGAACACGAGAGGAAGCCCCTTCCACGCGTGTACCACCGTCACTGCCGGTAGCGCTGTTTGCGGTGATCCAAACAGTGAGAAATTCGTATGAGTTATGCCGGTGGCCAAAGCCACTTGGTTGAGGAGTCCGTACTGAGCATTGCTGAGCCACAGGAGAGCCGTGGCCACGCAGATCGTCGGAACCGCCCACGGCAGCGTCACCGCGGCACGTATGAGACCGCGCCCAGGCAGCCGTTGGTTCAGAAGAATCGCCAAGGGAACGGCAACCACGAGCTCTAGGGCAACTGACCCAACTGCGACGTAGAGGCTCCTCCCCATAGCTCCAGCGAATACCCCCCGAATCAGCCACCCGTAATTGGCCAAGCCCAGAGCCGAGGTCGATTTCTCCGTGAAACCCCACCGTACTGCCATAATAAAGGGTGCGATGAGGAGAGAGCACATGAGGACGATTGCAGGAACGACCATGACTAGCCCCACAAGTTGGACAGATACGGCGTGCCTCACACCCCAGCGTTTCCAAACAGCGGCTCCTCGACCTCCTAAGCTCATTGTTTCAACCTCTCGCCCAACCGAACCGGAGCGGGGCAGCCCTCGGAGGGCTGCCCCGCGGTTAGAGGGCTCCCTGAACCCTAGAGGGCCGCCTCAAGCGTCGAGATCGCGAAGTCCAGTACTTCTTCGGGGCTCTGGTCGAGGACGACAAGACGGTCTCCAATGCTCTTCTCGACGTCCGTCGCCACAAGAACGCTTGCCTTTACGCTCGGCCCGAAGTACCCTGTACCAACGACACCCGTCTTCTGAGCCTTGGCACCCACCTCAAAGTATTCTCTGACGGGCGCAATACGAGGATCGTTCAGGTAGCTCTCAGTGTAGGCGTCCTGCACCATGGGGATCCACCCCACGATGGTGCGTCGAAGATACTCCTCGAAGTTTGCGGGCTCCATCAGGAACGCGATCAGTTCCTTAGCCAGGTCCGGTCGCTTTGCCTTCGCGGCTATGGCAAAGCCCATGAAGTCCAGCGTCGCACCCTTGGCCCCCGCCTTAATCGGATAGAGGTGGGCTCCGATACGTTCGATGTCCTCTTCTTTGAAGAGCGCCGGGAAGCTCGTCGTACTCATATGATGGGCGACACCACCGTCAATCATATACTCGCGCATTTCCAGGTCGCTCTGCGACATGGCGCCTGGAGGTGTATACTTTCCGAGCTCCTTGTAGTAGGCCCAAGCCTCCAGCGTTTCTGGACGATCAAGAGCAAGGTTGTCCTCAGCGTCAAAGTAGTACGCCCCGTGGGTCCACATGGCACTTTTCAGGTTCCAAGTGTCTACGATGTTCTGGTTTGTCAGGGCGTACCCGTAGATGTTGGGGGGATCATGCAAAGCACGGATGTTTGCCAGCAGTTCTTCATGCGTTTCTGCCGGCTTCAGCCCCTTCTCCTCATACAGGTCCTTGCGGTAGAAGATGACGAAGGGGAACCCGACGAATGGTACCGAGTAGTAGGTCCCCGCGATTCGGATCCCGTCCAGCACCCCAGCCGGGAATCGGTCGATGCCAATCCTCTCCAACAAGTCATTGGTCGACTGGGTAAGGCCATCAACCCCAAGGGCAAAGTGGAAATCGCCGTAAACCCACATGATGTCGGGCGCTGTGTCGGTTTCGTGCGCTGCCCTGAGTTTGACGGAATCCTCACCGTAGGGCACATTGAGACTCTTGACCGTGACTCCGGGGTTCGCTGCCATGAAGGCGTTGTACCACCACTGTGACGACGCGATGGCGTCGTCCCTTGTCTCAGGCATCCACACCTCTACTGTCCCAGTTAGCCCCCCGACTTCTGGCCCAGATGTCGACGTCGCGGCCATGGGCGCCGTGGCCGCCCGCGTCGGCGGCCCCCGGGCGCCCCCCCCCCCCCACACCGCCCCCCCCCGCCCGCCCCCCCCCCATTCCCCCCCCTTGAGAAAGTCCCTCCTAGTGATCACGCCCCTGTTGATTGACCTTGGGAGATCGCCACGTCTCCCAAAACCCACTTCGTCCTTGCGCCTAGCCATGCCCTAGCCTCCTCTCAATGATTGTGCCGGTGGCACGTGGGTTGAGGCAGCCTTGTGACTGCCAAAGAACAGAACGCCTTGCCGCTACGCTTGACGATTCCACTCGAATTGTATATAATATGTATGGTAGTGCAACCGCGGGCCCTGGACCAACGGAGGCCTATTACGCAGTGACACCAGAACCTCTTGGCGCGATGCTCGGTGAACTTACCGAAATTATATATTATATTTTGTGATTTGTCAAGGGAGAGTGTTCGGGCCATGCGGTTATTCAGTTGTGAAATTGGTTCACCAAGCCGAGCTCGAAGCTGTCCCCACAGCGACAGTACGTGTGCGTACTTGTTTCAGGAAGCCAGCTGAATCATCACCTGGGGGCATGCGGCACGCAGTGCCAGGTGGCTTGCTGACATCTAGAAACTAGTGAGGCAGGATACAACATGGCGAACACAGCTCACAGAACCAAGAAGGATATCGTTGTCGAGGTTCTCCGCGAAGCTATTGCATGCGGCGAGCTCGAGCCCGGTGAAAGGTTGTTGCAGAACGAGCTAGCCGAGCGCCTGAACGTCAGTCCGACACCCATCCGGGAAGCTCTTGGACAATTGGAGGCCGAAGGAGTATTGAGCCACATCCCTCATAGGGGAGTGCGAGTGAGTGAGGTCAAGCTGGATGACGTTCGGGAGATCTACCTGATTCGCAGTTTGCTGGAACAGCTTGCCACACGCTATGCCGTGCCTCGTATGGGTAGCTTGGATGTCCATGCTCTCAAGTTACTACAAGCCCAAATCGACGGACACATAGCGAAAGGGGAGCTAACCAAACTAAGAAAGCCAGACCATGAATTCCATATGCTGATCTACAGAGCATCAGGCATGCCGCACTTGCAGCGGATTATCTCCTACTTGTGGACCAGGTTTCCTTGGGATACTCTTCATGTTTTGCCAGGTCGACCGAAGAGATCCGCAATGGAACACAGCGGGATCATTCAAGCCATAGAAGAGGGAAACGCCGACCTAGCCGCTCAACGGATGCACGACCACATTGAGCATGCAGCCATCGCACTGGCCGAACACCTTGAGAACTCGGTGCGCGTGGATTTGGGGGACAACAGCGGGGAGGGATAGAGTCCTAACTCTGCTGAGCAGATGGCGGTAACCCTATGCCGCGGTTTTCGTCTCTGTCGGCCCAGCATCATCCATGGAGGCAACAAGATAGTTATTACGCCACACCACAACGCCACAACCCGATCAAGTAGTCTGGTAATACGGGTTCAAGGATCACAAGCGAGCAACGGAAACAGACGTACGAGCGCACTCGTGGCTGCGTCGACCCACATGCGTTGAACTGCTGGAAGCCCCGAGAATCCCGCGTCGCTTCTGTGGCAGATGAACGACATATCATTGCGGACTCTGCTGCGAGCCCGTGTCGGGCAAACCTCTGCCCGTTCGCCCGCATCTAATCCTCAGCTGACAAACTACGAGACGGCTCAGCTGCACCGGAAGTCTATCCTCTCAGACCGCTGTCAAAAAAACCGCGCTGGGCAGCAATCTGGCCTCCGTAAGTCGCTCGAATGGCACTTCCTGGAGGATGAGCCTGCTGGCATAGCGGCTGGCCGGATCAGGCGGACTCTGTCCCTTAGTTCCCGGAATCGGCAAGAGCGCGAGGAACACTAGACCACCGGCGGCCGCTCCGACCAGACACTTGCTCCATGGCAGCGTCAGGCTAGAAGAAGAGCGGCTGCGCGGCCGCTCGTATGGGGGTGAGCGGATCTCAGACGGCCACCCCAACTTATGCAGCGAAGCCTTCCACTCAACTCCGCACCATCAGAACCCGCGGGCCCCAGGCAATTGGTAACGACGGGACATGTCAGCGGAGTGTCAAAGGCGTTGAGGTTTCCCGATCGAAGCCATGTCAAGCTTGCGAGTCGGACGGATGAAGTCCTCTCGTGGGAGCGATTGCGATGACCACCGCGCTCCACTCCCGTGGTTTGCCTGCAAGATTCCGCGTTGTTGTCGTGGAATCTCGGCCGCCGGTTGGGCGTGTTCGATTGTAGCTTCCCGCGATCCCGGTCCTGCCTAACTAGTTCTGGTGTGAAACGTCCTGCATCACGTCGAGGGTCTGTGTTACAGCGCCTCGGCTACACCTTGAAGGACTAGTCAGAGTCTCACGCATCCAATCCAAGTCGACTAAGAGTCTCAGCCAAAGGGCGGCCAGTGTCTTCATCCCAGCCCATCAACCTCCAATAGGCACGCCTCATATCCTGGAAGTGTTCAGCGACCGCCCTT
>CAZBJW010000062.1:0-17976 GCA_964492135.1 uncultured Anaerolineales bacterium | reverse complement strand
GCGGAAGGCCCTGCCGTGCCTGAGGGGTGTGAGGGCGTGGCGGTCCTCGAACACGAGGTGCAACCGGGTGAGACGGTGGAAGGCATCGCCAGCGGATACGAGGTGACGGTGGACCAGATTGTGGCCTGCAATCCAGGGCTGGATCCCACGGTGATGCCGACGGCGGGCGAGATCCTGCTCATACCTGGGATTGTTGATCCCGCGGAGGAAGGTCCTCCGGCGGATTTCCCTCCTCCACCTGACGCTGAGGAGCCACCCGGTGTCCCCGAGGACGTAGAAGAGCTCCCGGGCGAGGAGCTGCCCCCCGCAGAGGAGGAACCTGCACCAGGAGAGGAGGCACCTCCAGAGGTAGAGGAACCGCCAGAAGGGCCGGAGGTCGAGGAGCCTCCAGAGCCAGAAGTGCCCACGGTGATACTGGGCTTCGAAGCCCTGGAGTTCGAGGTGGATCAGCCGTACGACGACATCTACTGTATGGTTCAGTTATCTGATGCATCCATGGAGAGGGTGCCGGAGACAGGTTCCTTCAACCCCGTCGGCGGGAACTACTGGGACATCCAGGCCGAGTTGGCTGGAGCGAACAGCCGCATGGTACCCGTGCAGGGAGACACCTTCCGCATCGAGGCGGAGTGCTTTGGCTGGACGGGGATCGATGGCTGGTCCTTGGGGCACTTCGTCCGGGAGCACGGTGACGCGGAGTGGACGGGGGAGGAGATAGAAGTTACTGCCATCGCCGATGACGGGCGTTGGTTCAGAGTGGTGTACCGGATCTGCCCAGACTTCCCGTGCGAACCCAGGCCGGTGCCCGAAGCTCCTGAGAATCTCACCTATCTGGAGATCTGCCTTTGTGAGCCCTTCCCGGGCTGCCCTCCGTGCCCGGAGTTACGTGGTATGGCATGGGAGTGGACGGGAGACGAGGCTGAGATAGATGGATTCCGGCTGTATCGGAATGACGCCATGTTGTACGAGCAGCTACCTCACCTGCGAGGCACGTTAATCACGCAGGCGGATGCGTACCCGCCCTGTGGGGAAGTGTACGACTATGAAGTCACCGCCTATCGGGGCTTCCCGGGCGTGGGGCCAGAGTCAGACCCGAGCAACACGGTGACCAGGACGGGGCCGGCCTGTACGACCACCGTGGTGGTTACCTTCGAGACCTTGCATACTGGCTGCATCAAGGCTGATCCTTGTGGAGATCCCTCGTGTGTTTCGTGCTATGTCCCCAATTGGATGGGTGCCGTGGCGGCCAATGACCAGTATTTCAACAGGCTCTGGCCCTTGGGTGCACCGGACATCGGGAGCTACACGGTCCTGCCGGTGGCTGATCTCTTCTACGGCAACGATACTCTGACCGTGGAACTGGATCCCGCAGAGGATCTGACCATCCAGATGCTGATCCTAGACTGGGATCCGGGGTGGTCTCTGCATCCCCTGCTGGCTGGTAGCACAACCATCGCCTCAGCCGACGTGGCCACCGGGGACTACTGGATGATCGTGCAGAGCACTACGCCTGGTGAGGGCTTCGGCATCGTGGTGGTGAGCTTGGAGGTCCTGCCCTAGGGTTGGCGACGTATAGCCTTTCATAGGATTCAGCTAGACGGGGCGTTGTTCTACGGGGCAGCGCCCCGTTTCTCGTTCCGAATCTAGTTTGCCCCCCCGTTATTCCCTGGCGCGAGTAGGACAAGTTGTCAACTTGTCCTATTCAGAATCGGAGCGCTTGCTGTAGTGTAGATGCCACACAGTGGGGACGCTGGCGGCTTGGTCGCGGCGTCCAACCCGCTTGTACGAGGCGAGGGCCAACACATGGAGCCAGTATCGGCTCTTGAGCATGATGGACACTCAGCAACATAGGGGAAGCAGATCGCAGTAGTAGAAGCGATCATCTCTCAGAACGATCTCCCCTTTCTCCAGAGGTATCCTGCTGCGGAATAGTGGGCCGGCATAGACAAAGGTGTGAAATTCTCCGTTCTCGCCGCAAGGATCAATGTCCAGAGGGAGTTCGGACAAGAACCGCTCATCGAAGGCCCTGCCGACAAATGCCCCATCGAGAAAATCGGAGTCGACGCAGGTGACGACCGCTTCGAAGCCCAGATCTATGAAGGTCTGCGCGAGTTCGCTGGTGTCCCTTTGCCATAGCGGAAACACCGCCTCCATTCCGATTTTGGACAGATTGTCCTCTCTGTACTTCCGCACATCCTCGAGAAAGATGTCTCCAAAGGCCACCGAGGAGATGCCAGCGGCCAAGCACTTCTCAAGAACCTCTTGCATCTTGAGTCCATATTCTTCATCGGAGGTGTCCTTTGAGATAAGAACCTTCTCCAGAGGAAGGCCCACCGCCTGCGTCTGTAGTTCCAGCAAGACTCTCCGCACACCATGCATGGAGATCCTGTCATACTCTTCTGTCACTGTTGTGAGTAAAGCCGATACCACATACTTCTTGCTCTGGCGAAGCTCATAAAGAGTCAGGGCAGCGTCTTTTCCACCGCTCCACGATAGTATGACCTTATCCGCCATGCCTGGGCTTCTCCGCGTTCAATCGCTATCGAACTCTGATGGTGGGAACAGGGGCAGCTGTGTCTCTGGCCTCTCGATGAGGGGTTCCAGCCCCACAATCTGATCGAGATCCTGGCGATGCAGGTGCGTCTTGGCGGCGAGGCCTCTAAGGTGCTTCAGCTTGATAAACTGCCACTGGCCTTCGGCCAGCGCTCTCCGCAGCAGCAACTCGCTCTCCATTCTGAAGCGCAGCAGGTCCAACCGACGGTCAGCCAGCACAACGTATCGACGGGCTTCGGTCCAACCCTTGCCTGTCCAGCTCAAGAAGTCGCCGAATCTGGTGGATTGCCTGATGGTGAAGAGATGATGGCCAGCGAGTTGATCTTCCCAGGCCACACCAATGCCCCCGGGGAGGCGAGTTCGCGAGACCCGGACCTCAGTGCTGGATAACTCTGGTATCCGCCGTCTGGCTACAGAGACATCATTCCCGAGGCGCTGCCCCAGCTGCACAAGAAGGTCAAAGGCTTCTGCCCTCTCCTCGTCCAAAGTAGTCTCTATTTCTTCCGGCCGAAGGTGCCAGGTATCCTCGGTGTCGTCGTGCAGCGCATAGGAGCGGATACATGCTTCGACCAGTCCAGGCGGAGGGGTGAAGATGCCCGGAGAGCCAGCATAGATGTTGTCGCATAGATTCTGGTGGCTCCAGTCTGCTCTGCCCCTCAGCGCCTCGCACACCGCCCACTCCAATCGATCACCCAGGGGACGTGATGGATAGCCCTTTGCCTTCAACCACCACAGAGAGGGTCCGTTCTGATCGTCTGCATCCTGAGGCAACAGTTCCAAGACTCCAGTCTCTAGCCCTTCCTGCAGGGCGCCTTTCAGTTGCTCCTCCAGGAAGTCCGGCATGGTGACTTCTTTCCCCAGGGCCACAGCTTGTCTCAATAGCTCGTCCCGGCTCCATCGCTGATAGATGGCACTGTGGAGCCAACCGAAATGGAGGGCCTCGCCTCGCTCTCTCAACAACTCCTGGGCTGCCCGCAGTGCTGCCCCCTGCAAAGCGGTAGCCACGGGGCCGGGAGAGAGCTCTTCCGAGCCTTGGCCAACTCCATCATCCCTGGTGAAGGTGAGGCGATAAGCCCCTTCGACCCCGTGCAAGGGTTCCTCGGGAGGGTACACATGCTCTGGCTGGTACAGTATCCGGTGTAGTTTGAATGCCGCGCCGACGGCAGCCAGTATCAGGTTGTCGACGTGGGTCAGATCGGCTCGCTCGAGGATGAAGATCATGGTACCCTGGGGTCGAAGGGGGCGGTGGAGGGTCTTTAGGGCTGCACGTAGACTTCTCCGATACCACGACCAGCCCATGGTCTTCCGCCTCAGCAGGGGCTTCAAGAGCGCTGCCTTTTCTCTACCCCACAGCCAGCCGCTCCATAAGTAGGAGAGGGTCCAGAAGGGGCGATAGTATGGAGGGGGGGCGGCGACGACCAGGCTCACACTGGAAGGTGGGAGCGTGACCGCGACTCTGCGCAGTGCTTCGTTAATTACGCTCACCTGGGCGTTGACTTCGCCCACAAGGCTCTCGGTGTTGGTGGTTACATGCGTCGGACGGGGAGGGGATAGGAGGCGCACCAGCCGGTAGGCCTCCTCGAAGGCATGCCATACGTTGCGCTCCACGAACCTGCTCGGCGGACGCAGGTGGTGGGCTGTGGGCCTAGGCAGGGGAGACGCGCCAAGCTTGCTGCAGGTATCAAGGCACTGCACCAGGATCAACTGGAGCGCCTTTTGAAGGGGCGAATCGACAAAGAGAGTCTCTATCTTCATGGAGAGGTCTGTCAGTGCGTACAGATTGCGTGGAGTGTAGAGGTCCAAGAGTTCCTCGGCTAGCTTCCTTTCTGGCTCATGAGGTTGAGCTAGTCTCTCCAGAAGGTACCAGTAGTGGACTCCCTGCTCCTCTACGCCGTCCAGTACGGTGAGGTCGGCGTCCTCGACGGGGAACTGGCCCTGGGCGCCGCAGTGCGTACACCGATAGTACTTCTCCAGCGGCCTGTCGTCTTCTCCGTCCCAGAGGAAATAGTCGACGACGACGGGCCGGAGACAGCGGTGACAGGAACTAGTGTACAGCTGGTTGACGTGTTCGCGCAGAGGGATGCCCCTTTTCAGACTGTCGCCCAGTCGCATGGTCGCCGCATCGATGTCGTGGGGCGAGGGGAGGGTCAGGAGACTATGGACGAGCAGTGTGTGGAGCGGATTGAAGCTGACCGCGATGGCCTTTCTTCCAGCGGCGGACGCCTCATCCAGCATGGTCCCCCTTTGCGCCAGCGGGTCCAAGAGGAGATCTCCCGGACTTGTGCATGCGGCGACATATTCTGCCACGACGTTGGCGGGCAGAGGTTGCAGATAACGCTCTAGCGGGATTTGCTGATCCGTCGCTTTGGCAGGGATGAACCATTCAATCCCGTGCATTGTTCTGCTCCGACTCAGAGTATATCATAGTTTGCAAATTGTGGCCTTCTGTGGTACACTAGAACATGGGTTCTATTGCGTTTGCTTTTTGTCATGGGTTGGAGTAAACTTATAAATTAGGGGTGAACCCGGAGGGAGTGTCAATGGCGGAGAAAAATGGTCGTGTGAAGGCCTTGGAGATTACTCTCTCGCAGATAACGAAGCGGTACGGCGACGGAGCTGTGATGAAACTTGGAGAGGCCCCGGGTATGGATGTCGAGGTCATTCCCACTGGATCTATTGGCCTGGACATCGCGCTGGGCGTGGGTGGAATACCTCGCGGGAGGGTGGCCGAGGTATTCGGCCCCGAGGGTTCAGGCAAGACCACTCTTTGCCAACATGTCATTGCCGAGGCCCAGCGTGACGGAGGCATAGCGGCCTTCATTGATGTGGAACACGTGCTCGATCCTACGTACGCCGCCAAGTGTGGGGTGGACATTGAGGAGCTGCTCATCTCGCAACCGGACACCGCAGAGCAGGCATTGGAGATCACCGAGGCTCTGGTGCGCAGCGGAGCGGTGGACGTGGTGGTCATCGACTCGGTGGCGGCACTGGTGCCCAGGGCCGAGATCGAAGGGGAGATGGGTGACCAGCACGTGGCGTTGCAAGCACGACTGATGTCGCAGGCGTTACGAAAGCTGACGGGCGCCATCAAGCGTTCGAAGACCGCTGTAGTCTTCACCAACCAGCTGAGAATGAAGGTAGGGGTTCTTTTCGGTAGCCCGGAGACGACACCCGGGGGGCGGGCCTTGAAGTTCTACTCCTCGGTGCGTCTGGATATACGACGTGTGCAGTCCATCAAGGCCGGAACGGAGGTGATCGGCAACCGCACCAAGGTTTGGGTGAAGAAGAACAAGGTGGCACCGCCCTTCAGGTCGGCTGAGTTCGACATCATGTACGACGAAGGCATCTCTCGAGAGGGCGATCTCATTGACGTGGGCGTGGACATGGGGTTCCTGGATAAGAGGGGAGCCTACTTCTCCTATGGCGACACGAGGCTGGGACAGGGTCGGGAGAACGCCAAAGAATTCTTGCGGGAGAATTCCCCATTAGCGCAGGAGATCAGTGACAAGGTTCGTCAACAGGCCGGGCTTTCTCCGGTGCCTTGGCCTGTCAGGGAACCTGGCGGAAGAAGCGAGAAGGAGCATCGTCAGTCGACGGCAGCTTTGGAGGAGCTGTTGGGAGAGGCAGAGGGTTAGAATACCCGGACGCTGCACAGAGCCATAGCTAAGGACTAAGCATCTTACGTGATGGAGGGAGGAGCGCTCCTTTCCCTCAGCGATTGGTCTTAGAAGAGGAAGAAGCGAAGTGGGCGGCGAGTTACATGTGCCCAAACTTCAGATGGCGCGGAAGACAGGGGTTGTAGAACTGCACCATAGTTGAATCTGGGGCCTCGGAGCTCACCGCGTAAGGGAGTACTTCGGAAGCCGACTGTTGAGGGTTAGGCCTTCGCACGAGGGCGACGGGCTATAAATCAATCCTCCCTTGATCTCCAGGCAGGCACTATTGAATTGCCTTCCGTAGCTGTGGCTGTGTGCCACAGCTATTTTGTTTGGGAGTGCTTGAGTTGGCAGGCCAGATCACCGACATCAGGGTCCAGAAGAGGAAAAGGGACCGAGTCAACGTCTATCTGGATGGCGAGTACGCTTTCAGCCTAGAGATGGGCGTAGCGGTATCTCTGAAGCGGGGGGAGATCCTCTCTGATGAGGAGATCCAGGGCTTGGAGTTGCGGGACTCCGTGCAGAAGGCTTACGACAGGACCTTGAACTACCTGGCCTATCGCCCCCGCAGCGGCGCCGAGTTGAGGCGCTACCTGACGAAAACGCACGTGTCGCCGGAGGTCAGTGAGCGGGTGTTGGAGCGACTGAGCGCTGCAGGGTTGTTAGATGACGAGGCGTTTGCCCGGTACTGGGTGGAAAACCGAGAAACTTTCAGACCCCGAGGTCGGCGCGCCTTGCGGCAGGAACTGCGACAAAAGGGAATTGATGACGCACTGATAGCAGAGATCTTGAATGAGCTCAATGAAGAGGAGAGTGCTAAACGGGCGGCCATAAAGCAGGCCCCCAGGTATGACAATCTGGACGACGGTGTGTTTCGTCAGAAGATGTACAGCTTCCTTCGGCGCCGAGGTTTCGACTACGAGGTGGTAAGAGAAACGATATCCTGTCTCCTTCAGCAGAGAAGTGAGGAAGGAGCGGAGCGCAGTTAGCGACGTATGTGAAGTGTGTTGGAAAGGAGTATAGCGACAGATGGAACCTGTCATGGTTGTATTGGGATTGGCGGCAGGCTTTGCGGGATTTGCGTTGGGCTATGTGGTGAAGCAGTACTTGGCTACGTCCAAAGTGAAGGCGGCTCAAGCAGAGGCGGACACGATCTTGGCCGATGCCGAGACCAAGCGGAAGGAGATGCTGCTGGAGGCCAAGGATGAGGCGCTCAACACTCTGCATGAGGGAGAGGAAGAACTGAAGCAAAGGCGCAGACGAGTGCGCGATCAGGAGGAGCGGCTGCAGCAGAGGCAGGAGAGCCTGGAACGTCGTCTGGAACCCCTTGAGAGGCGGGAGAGGGACATTGCTGCTCAAGAGGCCAGGCTGAAGCGGACGGAGGCGGAGCTTGAGGAGCTCAAAGAAAGGCGCACTGAGGAGCTAGAAGCCGTCGCGTCCTTGAGCAAGGACGAGGCCAAAGCACTGCTTCTAGGAGCCGTCGAGGAGGAGAGCCGACAGGATATGGCCCGCGTAATACGCGAGGTGGAACAAGAGGCCAAGGAGACGGCAGATCGAAGGGCAAGGAAGGTCATCAGCGAGGCCATTCAGCGGTATGCCTCTGATGCAGTGGCAGAGGTCACTGTCTCCACGGTGGACTTGCCCAGCGATGAGTTGAAAGGTCGGATCATCGGGCGCGGGGGACGCAACATCAGAGCTCTGGAGAACGCCGCAGGCGTGGATCTGATCGTCGATGACACGCCTGAAGCAGTGACCATCTCTAGTTTCGACCCCGTAAGGAGAGAAATCGCCAGGTTGGCGCTGACCAAACTCATCATGGATGGGCGAATCCATCCAGGGCGGATCGAGCAGGTGGTGGCCAAATCGAAGCGAGAGGTGGAGGCCATTATCCAGGAGGAGGGGGAGCGGGCGGTGTTCGAGGTAGGCGTGACAGGAATGCACCCCGAACTCGTGAAGCTATTGGGAAGGTTGAAGTACAGGACCAGCTACGGACAGAACCAATTGGAGCACTCCATACAGACCGCGCACCTGGCCGGGATGATGGCTGCCGAGATTGGCGCTGATGTGCGGTTGGCCAAAGAGGGAGGCTTGTTGCACGACATCGGAAAGGCAGTGGATCACGAGGTGGAGGGGCCCCACGCTTCGATAGGTGCTGATATCGTGCGCCGCCACAGCAAGTCGCAGGCCCTGGTCAATGTGGTCGGCTCTCACCACCAGGAAGAGGAAGCCCAGAGCGTGGAGGCGGTGCTGGTGGCGGCAGCGGACGCTATATCGGGAGCTCGCCCTGGAGCGCGCCGTGAGAGCCTGGAGACCTACGTCAAGCGCATTAAGGCTTTGGAGGAAGTGGCGAGTTCCTTCCAAGGGATCAGCGAGTGCTACGCCATCCAGGCGGGTCGCGAGATAAGGGTTGTGGTCAAGCCAGAGGAGATTGACGACCTGGGCATCTTGCGTCTGTCCAAGGATGTGGCTCGCAAGGTGGAGGAGAACCTCGACTATCCTGGGCAGATCAAGGTCACCGTGATACGTGAGAAGCGAGCCGTAGACTACGCCAAGTAGAGATGTCCTGCCAGAGCAATGGGTGCGACTGACGAGATCAAGGACAGAATAGACATTGTGGAGTTCATCTCCGGCCATGTCCCGTTGAAAAAGGCGGGCCGCAACTATACGGGGCTGTGCCCATTCCATGCCGACACCACTCCCTCCTTTGTGGTTTTCCCTGATAGCCAGAGTTGGTACTGTTTTGGGGCTTGCTCCACGGGCGGAGACGTCTTCGGCTTCCTGATGAAGAAGGAGAACCTGGAGTTCTCGGAGGCCTTAGGGCAACTGGCGCAGCGGGCGGGGATAACGCTGGCGCCGCGCACTGAGGCTCAGAAGATGGAGGACGCGCGGCGCAAGCTACTTCGCGAGATCAACTCGGCCGCCGCCCGCTACTTCAACCATCTTCTGAGCCATTCTGCTGAGGGAGAGATCGCGCGAGAGTACCTATCTAGGCGGCAGATACGGGTGGAAACATGGAGGACTTTCCAGTTGGGCTATTCCTTGCCCGGGTGGGAGGGTCTGAGCCAGCATTTGTCAGCACAGGGGTATCAGGAAGCGGATATCTTCACCGCCGGTCTGACCGTCGAGCGGGAGAGCGGCGGCTACTACGACCGTTTTCGGGGGCGCCTGGTCTTCCCCATCTGCGACGACAGTGGTGCGGTGCTGGGGTTTGGCGCGCGCGCCTTGGACGATTCCGTGCCCAAGTACGTGAACACTTCGCAGACTCCTCTCTTCGATAAGGGAAGTGTTCTCTATGGTGTCCATCTGGCGAAGGAGGCCATTCGCGAACAGGGGACTGCCATCATCGTGGAGGGGTACGTGGACGTGCTGATGGCACATCAGCATGGTTTCAAGAACGTTGTGGCCTCCATGGGCACCGCCCTGACTGAGGGCCAGGTGCGAATCCTGAGGAAGCTGACCAAGACCTTCACGCTGGCTATGGACGCCGATGCGGCAGGAGAGCAGGCCAGCCTGAGGGGCTTGGAGGTGGTGAAGAAACATTATGGGGTGGAGCACCGTCAGAGCCCCGAGATTAGAGAGACCTACGAGCACATATGGTTGAAGAGATACGTGGACGCCAACATCAAGGTCATCACCATGCCTCGCGGCCAGGATCCGGATGATGTCATTAGAGAGGGCCCAGAGCATTGGGCACAGCTGGTGGAGGAGGCGCTGCCGCTCATGGATTACTACTTCGAAGTGGCCACCACCGGTAGGGACCTTGACACGGCAGAGGGGAAATCTGCGTTGGCCCAGCAGCTGCTGGCACTGATCGCGGAGATAGCAGATGGGATCGAGCGAGCGCACTATTTGCAGAAACTGGCTCGCCTGGTTAGAATAGATGAGAGGCTGTTGGCGGCCGAGCTCAGACGGTTCATGGCCGGAGGCAGGGCTGAGGTGCCTGTGGCGGATTCGGGATTGGCATCCATGACCCAATCGTCCACTGCATTGGAGAACTACTGCCTGGCCCTGGTAATGAAGGCGCCTGCTTTCGTGCATGAAGTCGGGGAGTTGACCGCCGACGACTTCCTCTCGGCAGAAAACCACTCCATCTTCGCAGCTTTGCTGGACTCGATAGAACGCGAGGGTGTCGTCGATGTTGCCCAGTTCCTGGAGAGTCTCGATCCGCTCCTGGTTCAGCACTTGGAGGACATACTTGCAGCTGAGTCGAAGGGACCGTGTGTGCGAGAAGAACAGTTGCCGGAGGAGATCCGACAGACGGCGTCGAGGCTGAGGGATCGAAACGACAGGATGGAGCTACGGCAGCTGGAGAGCCTGCTTCACGATGTGGGGGAAGATGTTCCGAGTGAACTGGCCCTCCTGGAGAGGGTTGATCGTCTCAGACAGAGGATCCACGAGCGCCAGAAGGAGACACCAGCGAAAGGGGCGCGGGGGCAGGGTAGCACACGGTGAGCAAGAAGAGCGGTAGTTGTGGTAGCCTGAGGATGCATGGCCGGACGATGGAGGGCGGAGCCCTCTGAGGGAAGCCTGGAGATGGAAGAAGGGACCTCCACGAATATGATGGAGGAACAGCGCGATAGCGGGGGCGAGGAGATGGTCGGCGCTTCGGACGAGGAGCGGGCGCGAGCGATGATCGATGAACCCTCGATGACCAAAGAGGAAGATTCTGATCTTTCGGTTGACGCTCTTCTGGGCCTGGAAGGGCTGGAATCCAGCGACCCGGTAAGGATGTATCTGAGGGAAATAGGGCATGTGTCTCTGCTGTCGGCCTCTGACGAGAAATGGCACAGCATGAAGATGATGGCACCTCGATACCTTGAAGAGATTGGGCAGGAGGTCAGTGCAGAGACCGGGGAAGAGAAGTGGTTGCGGATCGCAACTGGGATTCATGAACTGCTGGGAGCCGATTGGAGAAGCATCACCAGGCTCTGCGACCAGCTAGGACTTCCTGCGCTGGACGTAGCGAGACTGGCCGATGAGATAGAAGGGATCTCCCAACCAGTGGTGCAGGCATCAGAGGAATCATTCCTCGCGGATTATCTCAGTAGCATCGGCGAGGAAGACTTCGCTGAAACGGATGAACTCGCCATCGCCCTTGAGTCGTCAGAGGGGGAGGGCGACGCCGTCGAAGAGGAACTGCTCGAGACAGAATGGGACATGCTTACCAGGAAGATACACGACCTCTGCCTGGATCTATATCTACTGCCGACTGAACTGAGGGCTCTCGCAGCATCCCACTTCCGCAAGACGGGTAGGGTTCCTACAAGGCGGAAGTACTTGCCCGCGGTGCGGCACAACCAGAGCGCCATTGAGGAGCGGCTTGAGGCCGTGGAGGAGTTGGCTGGCTTCTCCCGGAAGGTGCTCACCGTGGCCAACTTGCGCTTGGTTGTGAGTGTGGCCAAGCAATACATGGGGAGAGGGATTTCTTTTCTGGACGTCATCCAGGAGGGGAACATCGGCCTGCTGCGTGCTGTGGAGAAGTTCGACTACCGGCGTGGCTTCAAGTTCAGCACGTATGCCACTTGGTGGATCCGCCAGGGCATCGGCCGCGCCATCGCTGATCAAGGGCGTACCATCCGCATCCCTATCCATGTGGTGGAGGACATCAATCGTGTGCTCCGGACTTCACGTCGGCTTACTCAGGAGTTGGGAAGAGAACCGTCAGCTGAGGAGATAGCGCTGGAGATGGACGGACTACTGGCCGATGAGGATAAGCTGGCTATTGCCGAGGCGCGAAGCAATGACCAGCCCCTCGATTCCTTCCTGCAACGGAGGTGGAGAAGGGCAGCAGCCAAGGTAAGGCGCATTATCCGCATCTCCCAGGAGCCGATGTCGTTGGAAATGCCCGTTGGCAGCGGGGAAGACAGTTCCTTGGCAGATTTCATAGAGGACGAGTCCATTCCTGGTCCCATTGATACTGCTTCCCGAGAATTGCTGCGCGAGCAGATGAGGGACCTTCTCGACTCACTGAGCCCCAGAGAGCGTGGAGTGCTGGAGCTGCGTTTCGGGCTCAGGGACGGCCAGAGCCGGACTCTGGAGGAAGTGGGTAGGATGTTCGGCGTGACGAGGGAACGCGTTCGCCAGATAGAGGCGAAGGCACTGCGAAAGCTCCGACATCCCAAGTCGAGTCGTAAGCTGCGAGACTATCTGGGGTGAGTTGACTACTGGCTGGCTGCGCAGTATAATATGCTGAGCATCATTCCTCGGTAGCTCAATTGGTAGAGCAGCCGGCTGTTAACCGGCGGGTTGTAGGTTCGAGTCCTGCCCGAGGAGCCTCGAAAGGGCGTGTTTCATCTGGAAAGCCATCGCCCGTCGTCTAGCCCGCATGGGAAAAGCCGTGCGGGTTTTTTGGTATGTTGGGCGGCTGCAAGATGTAGGGAAAGGCAGGTGGCGCGGAGGACCCGCCAGAGGAAGACCAAAGCTGGTGCGAGGGCTGCTTGGCCATAGCCACTGAGCTGCGTCGGAGGTAACCTGAATGAGAGTCTCGGGGTTGGGCGAGTTTCCGCTGATCGAGCGGATAGCCAGATGGCTGCCGCCATACCTCCATGACGTGCGGGTGGGCCTGGGAGACGACGTGGCGGTGTTGGAAGTGGACGCGCAGACATATCAGCTGGCCACGTGTGATATCCAGGTTGAGGGGGTTCATTTCCTGACCGGATGGATCAGTCCCTATCAGTTGGGACGGAGGGCGGCGGCGATCAACCTCAGCGACATCGCAGCTAAGGGGGGAGTGCCGCAACACTGTTTGGTCTCGCTGGCGGTAACGCCAGATCGCGAGGTCACTTGGGTGGAGACACTGTACGACGGCCTCCGGGAGGAGATAGCTCGGTACGGTGCCGACATCGTGGGTGGCAACTTGTCCAAGACGCAGGGCCCCATCGTATTGGACTTGTTTATGCTGGGAAAGGCAGGGAGACAGACTCCCGGATGCATATTTGACACCGACGCCGAGGGTTTGGGAAGGTCGGGCCATCGCCAGCGACCGACGGGCGACCGCAATGATCGACCTCAGCGACGGACTGAGCAGCGACATTGGTCACATCTGCGATCAGAGCCAGGTAGGAGTGCGCGTCTGCGCAGAGCGGTTGGTCATCTCGGAACCGACGCGCAGTCTGCCAGCCCGGATGGGGAGGGCCGCCTGCGCTTGGGCGCTGGACGGCGGTGAGGACCACGAACTGTGCTTCACCGCTCCGGCGGAGGTGCACGAGGAACTATCGACCTCGGTGAGAGAAGCCACGGGTACAAGAGTCACGTCCGTCGGAGAGGTTCTTCCTGGCAGAGAAGGGCGTTGGGTTCGTGTGACTGGCGGTGAGGAGAGGCCATTGACTGCGGCAGGGTGGGACCATTTCGGTGGGGGGACCTAGGCAGGGATCCTGCAGGGAGGCCAAGGCCGAGATGGGAGTCCACAGGGAAAATTGGCGGCGTGTGAGGTGGTGTGGTTCGGAAGCTGAGAGGCGACACGACGTGGAGCGGGAAGTCGGAGGCTGGCACTGCAGATGGCTGGAAGTGCTCAGTCTCCTAGCATGTCCTCGACGGCATAATGGGCCACCGCCCGGAAAGTGCCCCAGTCTCGCCACTGATGTTTGAGTTGTTCCAAGTAGGCTCCTACCTCGGGTAGGTGCTGCACCGGCGCCTCACGGAAACCACTGATGCCCTCTTCGTCATCTAGGCAGCAGAGTTCGCCACTTACCTCTCGCAGCTGGAAAACATAGGACACGAATGGCAGGCTGTGGCCCTGGCAGTGAATTTCGTATTCGATCAGCCCTAGAAACCGTTCAACCGCAACCTCGAGGTTGGTCTCCTCCTTGATTTCCCGACTAAGTGTCTCTTCCACTTTGTCCGGCCAAAGGACCCGACCAGTGGGGAGACGGTAGGTGCCTGGTGGGTAGAAGTGCTTCGTGTGGAGGAGCACATTGCCGTTGGGCCTGATGATGACCATTATCACCTCGCCCCGGCACGAGACCGGTCCGACCGATATCTTTCGCGTCCAGTGATCAAAGGTTTGGCGGCTGACCTCGATGGTGTAGTGCTGATGATGAGGCTCACCGAAGCGGTTGATGAGGGCTTCTATCTCGTCTTCGTACATCAAGCGCTCAGTCATCAGATCTCCAAAAACGTATGGACCAATGTATAGACGTATGGCTAGCGGAGCCGTATCTCCACGGGTGTGCCGACTTGGCAATTGAGCATCTGTTGAGCGCTACCATTGACCAAGGCCACGGCCAGGTGCCCCGAGCTATCGATGTAGGCGATGAGTTCTCCTGCTTCGCGGTGGCCAAAGGCCTTGGTGAGACCCGTTATCTCTCTCGCAGCTATGGCGGTAGTGAGGCGGTCCGTGACGGAGTCCAATGCGGATTGAGGGATATTGGTCAGCAGATTGCCGAAGTGGTCAATGTGCATTACCTGGCCGGTGATCTTGCCAGGGCTCATCTCAAGCCGGGGGCGGGGCATCATTACGGAGTCCTTGAGTTCATGACCCAAGGCGTCGATGTCCACGCCAAGTGACAGGTGAGCAGCCACGGGGGCGAAGATGTCGCGACCATGGAAGACACTGCTGATTTGGGATAGCCAATATTGGGGATTGGTGAGGCTTACGATGCGCAGATCGTGACCTTTGTCTTGCAGTCCTTGAATCACGTAGGTCAGGACGCCGTTATCAGGGGCGACGAAGAAAGTCTCGACACTTTGCACGGCGATGGCCCGGCGTTCGGTGCCTACACCAGGATCGACGACCACGATGTGGATGGTGGCTGGCGGGAAGTAGGTGTAGGCCCTGCGTAGCACATAGGCTGCGGCAGCGACATCCTGGGGACGGATGTCGTGGGTGAGATCTACGACAAGCGCGTGCGGGTTCAGACCGAGGATAACGCCCTTCATTACCGCGGCGTTCCCGTCTTCAGTGCCGAAGTCGGTGGTCAAAGTGATGATGCGCTGCTTGCCCCTCTCCATCATTCGCTCTCTGGATGCGACAGGCACAGCATGGGTGCAAAGGTTTGACCGGAAGCAGGCGTTATGTTATGATCTTGCGCAGGGGCCAAGTATAACACTTTTGCTCAGTCATGGCAACGAACGATCTGACGGATAGACATTGTTTGTCCGGGAGCGGTTACGAAGGGGCTCAGAGCACCGAGAAGAGAATGCTTACGGCGGAGGATATCGATACTGGGCGCCAGGAGGAGGCTAAGGCCTACGCTAGGCTGAGGCAGGTTCTTCTCGTGGTGGACGTGGCTTTGGGAGGGATCTTTGCCGTGGTGTTGCTCCTTGGTGGAATCTCGGCGTGGATGAAGGAATCGATCGCAGGGTTGGTCACCCAACCTGCACTGGTGGTAGCGTGCTATTTCCTGGGACTCTGGATAGCATACAGTCTGTTGCTTCTGCCTGTCGAGTACTACGGCGGCTTCAAGCTGCCGCATCGGTACGGTCTGTCGACGCAGACGCTGAGGGGTTGGGTTGCCGACCAAGGGAAGGGTGCTCTGTTGAGCCTTGGATTGGGGCTGGTGGTGGTCGAAGTCATCTACTACCTGTTGAGGACCATCCCGTCGTGGTGGTGGCTGGTGACGGCTCTGTTCATGTTGTTCTTGACAGTTGTCCTGAGCAACCTGGCGCCCGTATTGCTGGTGCCACTATTCTTCAAACTTACGCCCCTGGGAGATGAGGAGTTGGTGCGACGGCTGACAGAGCTGGCCGAGAGGGTCGACACCAATGTGAGGGGTGTGTTCACCATCAACCTCAGCAGCAAGACCAGGGCGGCCAATGCCATGCTCATGGGTCTGGGGACGACACGACGGATCGTGCTGGGGGACACAGTCTATGGCGACTACGGTACAGACGAGATAGAGACGATTCTGGCGCACGAGCTCGGTCACCATGTGCGACACGACATGTGGTGGGGCATAGCTGTGCAGTCTGGCTTGACGCTCGTTGGTCTGTACTTGGCCCACGTGACGTTGGGGTGGGGCGTCGGGTGGTTAGGATTCTCTGGGATGGACGACGTAGCGGCCTTGCCCCTGCTGGCGCTGGTGATGGGAGGTTTCATGGCTGTGACGACGCCTCTGATGAACACGTTTGGGCGGTGGCGCGAGGGACTGGCGGACGAGTTTGCACTGCGGATGACGGGCAAGGCGGAGGCGTTCGTGTCGGCGATGGTTCGGTTGGCCAATCAGAACTTGGCTGACGTGGATCCTGAGCCTTGGGTGGAAGTACTTCTGTACAGCCATCCGCCCATCGGTAAACGGATAGAGCATGGAGAGAGCTTCCGGGCTGGCGAGAGGGAGATGGAAGAGACCTGTGGAGCATCTGCGTGAGGGACTGGCGACATTGGAGGGATGGCAGTGGGTGAGTTGGTGTCGCTGGCTGATCTGCGTGCCCAGTTAGGCTTTGTTCATGGCGTCGAGCTTTGTGCTGGGGGGAGTTTGCAGTTCTGGGGAAGGGGTCCTGGATACTTGCACGCGTGCGGGGCGGGTGAGTTGTTGAGTGTGGTGAGAGGTCACTTCGAGGTGGAGGTCGACTTGGTGGCGAGTTGCTCGGGCTCGTGCGTGCTGCTCGATGTAGCTGTTGAATGTTGCACGTGAAACATGGGCGAGGCCTCTCCACAGCTGTGCGACTACGAAGGATACGACTACGAGGGCGAATTCTGGGTCGGGCGTGACTACGAGGACGCGGTCGAACGAGTCGCCCTCAGGAAACTCTTGCCCCCGCGCGGCGGGCGCCTGGTGGAGATAGGGGCTGCCTTTGGGCGCCTGGCAGATCTATATGGGGGATACCAACGGGTGGTGTTCCTCGATCCCGCGGAATCCCAGCTGCGAGAGGCCCAGAGGCGGTGCGGTGGGGAAACAAGGTTCGCTTATGTGGTGGGCAACGTGTATCGCCTTCCCTTCGCCACTGGGGCCTTCGATGTTGCCCTTACCGTAAGGGTCCTCCACCATCTGGCCAACGTGACCTCCGCATTCGCCGAGATCCACCGCATCCTTCGTCCTGAGGGAAGATACATCCTCGAGTACGCCAACAAGCGGAATCTGAAAGAGATACTTCGCTACATTGTGGGGCGGTCTCAGCGTGAGCCTTTCTCGGCAGATCCTGTGGAGTATGCGCCCCTCCATTTCAACTTCCATCCCTCATACATCGATGGGAGACTGAAAGACAGTGATTTCCAGGTGGAGAGGGCATTGGCGGTATCCTCGCTGCGTCTTAGTTTCTTCAAGCGATTCCTTCCCTCCTCTTGGCTGGTGCGCCTAGATACTTTTCTGCAGGGACCGACTGCTCATGTGAAGCTGGCGCCGAGCATCTTTCTAGTAGCTCGCTCCTCGAGCGATAGGGAGTGAAGTGGGGCGCCACACACTCTGTGGGGGAAATGCTGGATAGGCAGTTGCAGGAGATTCATCGCCTGCTCGAGGCCATGCCTGGGAGAGACTAAACCGCGCAGGTGGCTGCTGGGTGTGTGGGGCACTGCATCCTGGGCAGGGCGAAGCGTAGCACTGGGGGTGTATCGAGCGATAGGGGTGGCGGCAGGCGTGTCACTCTTGTGTCGCAGCCCTTCGATAGGCGCTGCGCGTTATTCAGGGTGGGCCTGCGGCGTTACGGGCGGCGATGTAACCGTCGAGGGGAAATACCGCTCAGCCACCGCGAATGTCTCCTCAGCCTCCTTCCGCGATGCAATTCCCACCGCGAGACCCACCACCTTGTCCGCCAGGTAGGGAAGCCCCTCCTCGGGCGACAGGTCGCCAGCAGCCAGCGGCTTCATGGCTATGACTCCCTTGGAACTGCCCTCAAT
>CAZBJW010000061.1:0-18984 GCA_964492135.1 uncultured Anaerolineales bacterium | reverse complement strand
CAGGGTTGACCCCCGGCATGTGGCCCACCACTGTCACCAGATCCTTCTGTCCCTCTCCCACGGGATCCTTTACGGACACCTGAACTCTGGCCACGGTGAAGCCGTCTTCCTCGTTGAGGTACACTATCCTCTCCAGGATCCCTTGTACAGTTGATTGGTCTCTAGCTTCTGCCATAGCTTGCACCTAGACGGTCTTCCTTAGGAGTTCACACCTCACACCTGGTGGTGGAGCTAGTGGGAAAGCGAGTCCAATGTCCTTCTCCCTGGAAGCTCTTGGCCATTCGCGCCGGAAACAATCGATCACTCCTAAGACAGGTGCCACCTCTGCTCCTCTTCCTCCCGTTCCACATCGTCATCAACCCAGACCATCCAAGGTTTTCGCCCCGGAACCCTTCGCGCCCTGCCAGCACGATAACGAGGACAATCCCTTGGCCCATAGCAATGGGTCTCAAAGCGCCACCTCTTCTTGCTGGGGTTCCAAGGATCGAGGATGATCTCGGTGGGCATTACCAATCCAAAGGGACACTTTTGGCAAGAGGCCTTGTAGGTCCTGGGGTCAAGCCGGAGATGTCCCCGCTTTCGATACTCCGGCAGGGGCGGGGCGATCCCTCCCTCCGGATGGGCTTCGGTCTCCTGCTCTGCTGGGCCGCGGGAGAGGAGTCGCAAACCGCTGACCTTGTAGTGGGTAGCCCATTCTTGCTTCGGATGTGGGACTGGAACCACCCTGCCTTCGACACGGTCTCCGATGCGAAAGAGGTGCTTTTGGTAGGTCTTGGGCCCGATGCCAACCCGCAACTCTGAACAGGGCAAATCCTCGACACTACCATCCAAGACCAACGTGTATCCCAGATAGGCGTGGCTCACCTCATCGAAGGAGCGGATCAGGCGGATGCGAGCCTTCACCGCCAGGACTCTCCCCTCAAAGTGGACCTTGTCACTGTCACGAGTCCGCGTCACAGCTCCCTCTCTCCCAGCGCAGCCGTCTTGCCTGATGGCTCCATCTGATCCATGATCCGAGAATAGCACGCCACGCGGTGGTTGGCCACTTCTGCTATGCACCGAAAGGTCGGAGGCCTCAGCCCCTCTCCAACCGCCGCACTATGGCCACGAGAGAGGCCTGCGCTGTTCAGAAAGGAATCTCCTGCTCTGGAACCTCGTCTTCTTCACGGGTCAAGAACCCCCGGTACAGCTCAGTCCTGAACATCCTGCTGTAGCGGGCCCACTCACTCTCTGTCAGGGGCTCCGTCTGTACATGGTCTACGAATCCACGCAAATCGCCGTCCAACCAATCCGCGTGGTGCAGGGCTCAGGCTTCCAGATCGGCGGCGCTAAACTCCAGACCTCCAATGACTTCTCTAGCTTTCGTTGCGAAAGCCTCAACCTCCTCACGCGCAGGCTGCACCCCGGCCTCAAACATATCTACTTGCAAAAATGGACCAGGACGCTGATGGTCTCGTTGCAGATCATTCCACGACGGTTGTAGGACAAAATGCAAGTGTCCGGGCTTCCAACCCGCGTGTGACCAAAGACAAACGTAGACTTGATCAGGTTTCAGAATAGCGCGCATTGTGACCGCTACCTGCCGCAGCAGGGGGCCTAACTCTTTGCTTTCCTCCTCGGTCAGTTCCCAGAAGTGAACGCAATGGCGGAGTGGCTTCACAATCAGGGTGCCGACCCCAAGTGGCCCAATGCAATGCTCCACAACCCAATGCGGTGTCGCATATATCCTGCCGCCTGGTAAGTCCAGCGTTCCATCTGTGAGACTACAAGCCAGGCATTTCTCCATTCAATCCCTCGCCTTCTGAATGCGCAGCCTAACTGGCTATTAGGCTCCCGTTTTTCCGCCCAACTCCTCTAATCACGCGATTAGACACACGTTCTTCCACCTAATGCCCTAGTTGGTGCAATAGATAGCCAGCACAGTACGCCGTCCATCTGCTTGACGTCCAGTCTACTTCACAGCGGAGACGCCGTCAACCCAGGCAACGGCCGTTGCAGCCCGGTTACCCAAGCCTTAGGGTCCTCTTCCAGCCTCCTGCCTTTCTCGGCATCGCCTGCACACCAACTAACACCGCCCCCATCCCCGCTCGAACCCATGGCAACAAACTCAGCCCAACATCAGCCCTTTCTGCCCCCTTTTCTCAAGCGATTCTTCGAGTGTCGGTATCAACATAGGGCCAGGCTGATTTCAAAGGGTCTCAGAGGGTCTCTCAGTTGACCTTATACCTAGAAAGACCGTGGAAATAGGAGGCTCAGGGGGTTTGGGAGCATACTGATGGTCAACCGGGTAGGAAGGGACCGTTCTTATGGGGAAGGGCTCGCAGCAGGCAGGCCATCGGTCAGCGTGGTCATAAACCGCGAGGGGGATCCATGTAGGCTACGAACTCATCACCACCGATGTCGTAGAGGAATTCATGGAAGCGGCAAGTAAGATCGTGGTTACCGCAGTCTTCAGGCAACCACGATTCCTTTACGAAACATTTTCCAGTCGTTCATCTGTTCGTTGCCAAAACGTGGTTGATCTAAGTGTGACTTGCGGTTACAATAGGCAGCATGTCAAGAACCAAGTTCCGCATGGGCCGGCGCCGGTTTCTGCAGAGCGCTGGCGCAGCGGCGTTGGCTGCATTTCTGTCTAGTTGTGGCTTGTCCACCAATGGGCCGCCGCCCTCCCCCTCGCCCAGCCGTGTCACTCATCTGCCTATACCCGCTACGACTTCTACCTCGTCTCCCGTAGCTACGCCAACGGCAACGACCGCGCGGGTCGATGCGTTTCAGTCGCCGTTGGCCTCGCCGCTGCCGACGCCCTTTCCTCCCGGTCCTCCCACTAAGTTGGGCCTGTTCGTGGCCTGGAATCACCCTCAGATCATGGATCTGATCGCCACGCGCAATGTGACCTTGCTCAAGACGCTGGAGTTGGACCCGACTTTTCTGGCCGACGTCCGGGCTCGTTCGCCCGAGACGGTCATCGTGGGACGGGTGATGCTGGGGCAAGTGGACCTCAGTCGGGCCGATATGAGTGCCGAGGCCCGCCGCGCGCTCGAGGCAGTGTTGCCCTTCGCGTTGGACGAGCGTCGCGCAGGGTTGGTGGACGCCTGGGAGGGGTTCAACGAACCGGTGCCCGGCGACGAGGACCAGGTACATAAGCTGGCTGCTCTGGAGGCCGAGCGGGTGCGTCTGCTGGCCGAGAACGGCCTGCGGGCCGTGGTGGGCAACTTTGGCGCGGGGCAGCCGCCCCTGGAGTGGTGGACTGCCTTCCGGCCGGCGTTGGAGGCGGCCCAGGCCCACGGGGGCTACCTGGGTCTGCACGAATACTCAGCACCGACGATTTGGTTCAATACCAATCGCGACCCCCTGGATTTCCGCGCGGATTCAGCCGACGAAGGCTGGCTGACGCTGCGCTACCGCAAAGTCTACCGCCAGTTCCTCATCTCCTGGGGGTTACGCCTGCCGCTACTCATGACTGAATGTGGGGTGGATGGCTTAGTGACCGGGCGGCCCGGGCCACCCGGCAAGGGTTGGAAGGACTTCGCCGGCTACTGGGCCGAGCTGGGCATGGGCCAGGATGCAGCAGGCAATTACGTGGAACAGTTGGCCTGGTACGATAGCCAATTGCAACAAGATGACTACGTGCTGGGCGCGGCAGTCTTCGCCATGACTGCTTTTCAAGGGTGGGAGAGCTACCAGCTTCAGGGCAAGGCGGCAGAGATTCTGCAGCAGTACCTGTCGGTCCACCCGGTCCACTAAATGTCTTGGCGACTCCTTGATACGGATAATAAGGCTTGGTCTGTCCCCTGCCGGGTGCGTCCTGAAGCTCTCATCCGCCGGTTGGTGAGAGGCTCCTGTGTAGGCGGTAGTCAACATCTGGACGCAAGATTCCGAGGGGATGTGGGCGGCGGCGGACCATAGCAGTGGGTATTGCTATTATGTGGAATCTGTCACTGATTCTCTGAGGTGGCAGAGGTAGCAAAGAGAGCCTAGGCTGGCGCACCGCCGGTCCCTCCCTCACTGAGTCTGTAGGAGGCATTCTCTACCCGGGCTCTCCATCAATCAATGTACCGTAGTGCATCATGGCGGTCAATAGGAAGTTGGTACCAGCCCAGTATGCCCGATAAGACTGTGCATTTGACACCAGCGGAGCGTCGCTTACTGATGTATCTAGTTCGCAATGCAGGAGAGATCGTCAGTCATAAGGACCTCTTGGGAGCGATAGATCACCCTGTCTCTCGTCGCAACATCCTTCGCCAATTGATCTCCCGTCTCCGTAAGAAGATAGAGATAGACCCGGCCCTTCCCAGGGTCATCATAACTTACCACAAGTTGGGATATTCTTTCGCTGGGAAGGGAGAGGCGCGGTGGTTTCCAGAGTTGGAACCATGATGATCGGTGTTGCCCTGGGACTGTGGTCGTTGCCGTTCCAATGAGTGGCAAGCGGCGAGCCAATGTCGAGCGCCCCCCATCCCCACTCGAACCCCTAGTAACAACCTCAGCCCCCGTATCAGACCCTTTCTGCCCTGTTCTCTAGTATATAGGTATAAGAAAGGATCGGGTGTCTCCTGCTATGATAGACTCAGTTGACACAACAGATAGAGTCTAGAAGGAGGACACCCGACATGCTCAATTGTACTGCAAAACGGCTCAAAGAGATAGGGCCGAACACGCTCTTGGTAGGGATCGACATCGGAAAGAAGAAGCACGCTTGTGTGATCATGGATTTGAAAGCTAAGGTGCTTACTCGTTTCAAGTTCTCCAACTCTCGTCAGGGCTTTGAGAAGCTGTTGGAGCGGGTGTACATGCTCCAGACCAAGACTCAATCTAACCATCTGCTCTTCGGGATGGAACCCAGCGGTCACTACTGGCGGAACCTGGCCTATTTCCTGGAAGGGCAAAGCCATCGTTTCCGCCTGGTTAACCCCTTCACCCTGAAGAGGCACCGCGAAGGTCAGGACCTGAGCCGCACTAAGAATGACTATCGAGATGCGGCCATGGTGGCTGAGCTCTTGCGAACCGGCAAGTTCACCCTCACCCGGCTGACTTATGGCCGAAGGGCAGAGCTGCGGCGCACCTTTATCCTCTACACCCGTCTGGTGGATGATCGAGCTCGGCAGAAGACTCTCCTGAGAGGGGCACTCGACTGCCTCTTCCCCAAGTTCACCCAGGTCTTGAAAGATCCCCTGGGCTTGACCGCCCGGGCTGTGCTCCTGGCCTGCCCTGCCCCCCACAAGATCAAAGAGGAAAGCCTGGAGGAGTTTGTCTCTCTGGTCCGGGAGGCATACAAAGGTCGGAGGCTGGCGCTTGGGAAGCTGAGAGCACTCCATGAGGTGGCCAAAGAGAGCATCGGCATCCCAGCGGAGAATGGGGCCCTGGCTCTGGAGCTGAGAACGATCATCCAGATCGTCGAAACGTTGGATCACCAGATCAAGGAGGTCGAAGCCCAGCTGGTAGAGCAATTCCTGGCCCTGGAGGAGAGTATATTCCTCCTCTCCATCAAGGGGATAGGCCTTACTACTGGGGCTGGGATTCTGGCGGAGATCGGTGATATCTCCGTCTATCAGAGTGTGAAGTCCCTGACCAAGCTGGGAGAGATCAATCCCTCGCAGAACGACTCTGGTTCTCATAAAGGGACTCACACCCCTATGACCAAGAAAGGGAGAGCGCGCCTGAGACCGGTGGTCTATCAGGCAGCTCTATCCTGCATCTCCCACAACGCGGTCTTCCAGGCTGACTATCGGAGGCTCAGGGAGCGGAAACATAACCCTTTGCCCAGGATGAAAGCTGTGGGAGCGATGATGAACAAGCTGCTGCGAGTGGTCTATGCCCTCCTCAAGGAGCGACGAGTATTTGAGGAGGAGTACCAGTGGCAAGTCAAGCCACTCACCAGTGCGTTCGGCATCCTGAGGATGCCCCAGCATCCGAAGGAAGCGAGAGTGACCACCCTTGTCCCTTGATCGAAGAGAGCGCATGGCTGAAGGGGCGGGGGACACCGAAAGTTCTCATGGGAAGAGGAAGCCTCTGTCCTGAGCTTGAGACTGGTGCCCCCGCCCTCCAGGAGACCCGGATGAAGCATGATGGGAACCTGAGGTGTCCCGGATCTCGATGCTAGATTGGGACCTGGAGAAGAAGAGCGAGGGTCTACCCCGCCCCACTCATAAGGCTTTGCTCCCGTCGACATGCAGGATGCACCTCTTGACTAAACCTATATAGCATGCTCTACGTCCTCCCTCGACGAAGGATATCAAGTCACCAAACTCTATCGACGTGGCTCCTTTGTCGGTCTCGCTTAGCAGCCCTAGTGCCTTAAGAGATTGATCACCGCTTGGGTGGAGGCAGAATTAGCGGCGATGGCAGGCGCCAGGTCCTCGGTGGCGCCTTCACCGAGATCAGTCGACCTGCTCAGGCCGAATTTCCCCGGGGCCTTATCCATGTTCGGTCCGCTATCGAGAGCCACCCCTATGCTTAGCAATTCTGCTTCACGACGGCGGGCTCAAGCCTTTCCGGATGGTCTCAAAGAGGTCTTTCCGGCGCTGATACGCATCCTTTGCCAACCTTACTTCATGGGGCGATAGATCACAGAGAAAGCGATAGCCCTCCATACAGCGTGCAATGATGGTTTCGGTCTCAGGTCGGCGATCCCTGCGAATCAACCGTGTCAGGTCACCCCATTCGTAACGGCCCGACCGGAGGTTGGCGAAGAACCGATCAGGGTCGAAGGGGTCTCCCACTAACCAGCATTTGAGGACAGCCACAGTCCGTACTAGGTCGCGATCGAAGGGCATCTGCTGAAACTGGAACAGATCGTAGACATCTCGCGCCGTGCTCCGTTGATACGAAGCCCTGATCTTCTCAGCAACGATTTCCTCGAAGTGGAAGGTGATGACCGACGGCGGCTCGATCTCCAAGTGCTTAAAATAGGCGTCAACGATCAGGGGCAGGGTCTGTATTCCCAGGAGAGGCTCCTCTCGCAGGCTGACATCGAAGGCAAACTGTGCCGATGGGTTCCACGCGTGGAAGTAGCTTACCCTGGCCCCACAGGCCTGGCGATCCTCGCGGACGTAGAAGTCTTCGGTCCTAACCGAGAAGGTAATGCCGTAATACGTCTTTCCATCGAAGAGGCCGGCGATGGCGAGGATCAGATCTTCGGGGTCGGAGACCTCCGGGGCGGTAAAGTCCAGATCCTCGGAGAACCGGCCAGCCCGCCCCAGGAAAACCTTGCGCACACAGGTCCCCCCTTTGAAGATCAACCGCTGCAGCAATCCTCCATCGGCCAGGATGCGCAGAACGTAGGTCAGAACCACATCCCGCTCGGCAACAGGAAGGATCACGCCAGAGCCCCTGGCGAATAGATCGACGAACTTCTGCTGCAGCACCCTAAACGATCCTCATCTCACTCCAAAGCTGCTGCGTCGGGACGTTCACCACCAGCTGCCATTTGGACTGATACTCCCCCCCGGTTCCCCATCGGCTGATCGGCCCCAGGTAGGTCTTGGACTTGCCGATGGCCACCAGTAGATTCCCCGCAAGCTCCTGTGGCAGGGGGCCGGTCAGGGTCTCCAGTAGGTACCCCAGCCGCTGTATCAGGGCATGCGACCCCATCCGCAGGGCGTAATCGGCCAACTTCTCCAAGTCAACCTTGCTCCGGGCGGAGTGCACCACACGAGCAACCTCCACGATCCCTCCAGCATAGCTCATCTTATCCAGGGAATCCACCACCGCCTTCTCTGGCTCGGCCATCATCACCTCGGTGGTATAGACCTTGGTCTCATGGTAGCCGAAGAACTTGGAGGCGGAAAGAGCAACGAACCGGTATTCCACGCCTCGGATCTCCATGGGGCGCTTCGGATGGGTGGTGGCGATGTAGACCGTGGCCGGCACTTGAGGCGTGAAACCATAGAAGTGAGTGGCCGTGGCGTAGGAGTAGTAATAGGGAGCGACGAGCACGCTCCCTGCCAGGAGAGGGTTCATATCCGGGACTGCCTCGCTGCCTCGACTGGCGGGGATAAACTGGTACTTCCCCGGCTCCAGCCGGTCCAGCCACCGCTTCTTCTCCAACTGGTGAGCCAGCTTGCGGGCGTGGGCATAGGAGCAGCCCAGGATGTCCATCACATCCTGCAGGGTGACCAGCTTCTGCTCCCTCCACTCGAGCTCCATGACCAGCTTGGACTCCAAATTGGACAACGTTCGGGACACCATTTTTGACCACCTTTGTTGTTTGTCTTAAGTTTAGTTACTATTTCAGTAACATCATGCAATATGCTTAACAAATTATATCGCCAGCTCCCTCTGTTTGCAAGCCCACAAGGCGAGGGGTTGTGCTCACCAGTTAGCGCCTGGCTCACCTTGCGTAAGTTTTCCTCCCTAGGCTATCCTCCCCTGGCCTGCCACCCCGGCCTGGTACGCCTTGGGGCAGGCGTGCCAGGGCAGGCAGGGACCCTGTAGGGTCTGGGACAGGGCGGCCCAGTCCTGGCGGAAGTGGGCCAGGGGACAGGGCGTGGCAGGGCAGGCAGGGAGGCAAGAACACTCTCCCATACCTCCTTCCCAAAGCGCCACACCTCTTGGACCAGGATCTCTTCTAGACCATTCAGATTCAACTGCTTCATTGCCGAGACCGGGGATTACCTCTACGGCAAGCTGCGCAAAGGGGATGCTGCCTCAGCCACCGGGTTAATCCTCTTCTTCAAGAAGTGCCTGAATCGCCTGCCGGAGACGGTGGAACGCATTCGGGTGCGTGCCGATGCGGGGTTCTATTCGGGAGCTTTCTTTGACCTTCTGGAGGCGAGGGAGATAGGAGATGCCGTTCCGGCCAGGGTGACAAGGCGGCTGGGACAACGCCTGACGCCGGTGAGTTACGCACCTGTTCCTGCGGACATTAGAGGTAGGAGAGTTGGACTACCAGGCCACAGGCTGGGACAAGGCACGGCGGATGGTAGTCATTCGCAAGAGGCTACCCAACAGGCCAGATCCTCAAATGCCCCTCTTCACCTTGGAGCGCTACAGCTACCAGGTGATCGCCACCAACATGACCGACATTCCACCTGAGAAGGTCTGGGAGTTCTACAAGGGCCGGGCAGTGATCGAGAACCGCATCGAGGAGGTCAAGAACCAATTCAATCTGTCCAAGATCCCCTCCTCGGACTACATGGCCAACGCCTGCTACTTTCAGATGGTGATGCTGGCCTCTAATCTCACCAACTGGTTTCGGAGGCTGTTGCTGTGGGGGGAGTTGAGAAAGGCTGAGGTGGCTACTCTGCGCAGGAAGGTCTTCACCATTGCCGGGAAGCTGGTTCGGCATGGGCGTGGGGTGGTGCTCAGCCCAACCCGGACCTTCCCGAGGCGAGAGATGTTTGAGAGTGTCCTGGCCCGGGTGGGGGAGGTGTCCCTCCAATTTGGGTAGGGGCAGAGCGCCGGAGGAGGGAGTACGGAGCCGCAAGGGATGCAGCCATGGTGCAGGTGCGTCTTCGACCGAGGCGATGAAGGCAAAAGGGCCATATAGAGACTGTAGGAGGACCTTAGAGCTTGAGGAATGGGGCTCCAAGTGCTGTTGTTTGTGTTGACGGTGTCTTCGTTTTGGGGTACACTGGTCGTGAAACACATAGAGTTGAGAGTTTGGCGTCTATCTGCAAAATGTGGGTATAAATTCAAGAGGTAAATAAAATGGGAATACTTAGCAGAAAACCGAATATTGAGAAACTGAAGGGAAAAAGGGACGTTAACGGGCTGATCGAGGCGCTCAACCATAAAGACTGGCTCGTTCGCGCGCAGGCTGCTGACGCCTTGGGAGACATTCGCGCTAAACCAGCCGTTGCCGCTTTGATCAAAGCTATGAAAGAGGATGTTCCCTGTTTGCCTGAAGCCGCTGTCAAAGCCCTGGGGAAGATCGGCGATGAGGCTGCTGTCCCTGATATTATCAGAGCAGCCCTTAAGAAGAAACATCTTGTTGACACAGCTGCTACGGCCTTGCGCAGCATCGGTTCTAAGTCAGCTGGTCCCATCCTGATGGAGGCTCTGGATCACTGGATTGAGTACACTATTTGACCGCAACGGCTGTCGAACTCTTGGGAGAGGTCGGTTATGAGGCTGCTATTCCGCGCTTGCTCGAGTTCCTCAAGTTCAAATACGGACGCGTATACGGAGAGTGGGACAACCACGAAATGGATGTGGCCGTTGCGGCTGTCAAAGCCCTAGCGAAATTTGGCAAGTCAATTGTCCCTACCTTCGCCAAGGCCCTGAAGGATGGAACCGACGTGGACATGGAGATCGTTGAGGCCCTAAAGAAGATGGGTAAGCCAGCCGTCCCTGCTCTGATACAGGCGGTGAAGTTCGGGAGTCCCTGGGACGTGCCCGGGAGGGCAGTCGAAATCTTAGGGGAGATCGGCGATGAGGCTGCTGTCCTCACCCTTGTCAAGGCACTGAAGGACGACAACCCCTCCACGCGGAAGAAAGCCGCCAAAGCCATCGGTAAGATTGGGGACAAAAGAGCAGTTGAGCCACTGAAGAAGGCCCTTGAGGATTTAAATGTTGACGTGCGCAAAGCAGCAAAGGTAGCTCTCAAAAGCATTCAAAAGAAATAAAGAAAGCGTTAACTCCCACATTTGAAAATAGACATTTTAGGGTTCGGAACTCTGCGTCGCTTGGCTCCTTGCCTCGCCTTCAACTCGGTCATATGACAGCGGATAAAAGGGAAATCAAAGAGACTCTGAAGCCAAGGGGTGCATTTGGTGTCTTGCCGGAGGAGGTTACTATGGGTGAAGGGAGATTCACAAAAGAGCCCCAGATCATGGCGGCCATCATCAGCGTCATCGGCACCATCTTCGGCACTCTGCTGATCAGCGTCCTCTTGGGTTTCTTGGAGGGACGGATTGGGCTGGGTCCGGTTGTTGCTGTCATCACCTTCGTTCTACTGCTATCCATATGGGTGCTGCTGGTCCTGCGGTGGGGGTTGCGCTTGGCTGGCGCTGCTGCTGCGGCGATGGTGGTGGTTGGCTCCGTCATTTTTCTCATTGCCGCCGCCGTTCGGTCAATTCCCACTGGTGTCCCTAGTGCTACTCCTGTCGCCGTCGCGCCTACGGCAACCGAGGTAATTGCCATCGCCACACCCCTTGTGGCGACGGCCACCCCGTTAGCGGAGGGCACGCCTGGACCGTCTCGAGTCGATCAGGTCCGGGCCTTCGCCGAGCCCATCCTGGCCGCCATCGCCGACCGGCCGCCGGACTTCGAGGATGACTTTACCACCCCAGACAAGGGATGGAACCTGCGTTTTTTTAGAGAGCCAGCGAAGGGGGATCTAGAGATAATCGACGGCGTTGTTCGGATGGCCGTCTTTGAGGGATCGGAGGGGATTTTAGAGCACGAGCGGTTGATGTTCAAGGACTTTGTGCTGATGGTCGACAGCCGGCAGGTGAGCGGCAGTTATCCTTCTGTCCAGGTGCTCGATTGGGGCCTTGACTACCTTCACTGTTCATTCTTCATTGGAAGCGGCGAAGCACACTGGCACTTGGAGAAGCATGTGGGCGATCAGTGGTACCCCGGGCCAGAGGGCAGCGGGGATGTCGTCAGCCCCATGGGCGAGACGAACCATATCCTCATCGTGGTCAGAGGGCCCAAGGTCGCAGTCTATCTAAACGATGCGCCTTTGGCTTACGTCGAAGATCAAGATTTCGATGTGCCATACGAGAAGTGGCTTAGCTTTGCCTGCGGTGGGCAACCAGACATGGTCTGCGAGTTCGACAACGTCAAATTGTGGGACATCTCCGCCCTGGTGCTTCCTGGCGAGACGCCCGCTCCAATACGCACCCCCACCCCTACCGATCAGGCCCGGGCCTTCGCCGAGCCCATCCTGGCCGCCATCGCCGATCGCCCGCCGGACTTCGAGGATGACTTTGCCACCGCAGATAAGGGATGGGACCTGGTTTTTCCTGGAAAGCCACCGAACGGGGATCGGCTAGAGATAACCGACGGCGTTGTTCGGATGACCCTCTTTGAAGGAACGGAGGGGATGTTGATGCGCGAGTGGATGCGGTTAAAGGACTTTGTGCTGATGGTCGACAGCCGGCAGGTGAGCGGCAGTTATGATTCTGCGCAGATGGTCGTTTGGGGCAATCCCGACGACACTTGGGGCCAAGTGGCCATTCAAAGCGGCACAGCATACTGGAACTTGAGCAAGGGTCCCGGCGATCAGTGGCCCCCCTGGCCAGAGGGCTACGGAGATGTCGTCAGCCCCATGGGCGAAACGAACCATATCCTCATCGTGGTCAGAGGCCTCAGCCTCGCAATCTATCTAAACGATTTGCCTTTGGCTTACGTCGAAGATCAAGAAATCGACGTGGCATGGGTGAAGGCGCTTAGCTTCAACTGTGGTGGGCAAGCAGACATGGTCTGCGAGTTTGACAACGTGAAACTCTGGAACCTGGAGAACGTGCCCGGGCTGCCGTAGCCCACATTTGCCCCTGAGCAGCGACGGCAGCCTCGAAGTAGCCAACCGTGTTCCTCCACAAGAGTCTTCGACCTGAGTAGGGTTTATCTTCAGGCAAGATTCAAAGGAACTCCGCCGTCGCGATTTCTTTTCCCCGAACCGGAAGAGTGATACTACCTTCTTCATCGAGGGGTAACGCCCTTATTTCCTCCTCGTTCAGGTAGTATATAATACGAAAATTTGTGCAAGAGGTAGGTGTAAAGGGCTTGCACACAGCTCAGATACATGGAATATCTCTTCTTTTCTCTCTTCTTCTCCCTCCGTATCCCCGCCCAATTTTCGTGCCTCTAGGAGCTTCAGAGAGGCTCAAGCGTGGTCAGGAAAGCGTCCCCCCTATTATTCACAGCTTGCTTGGGGTTTTTCAGCCCTCCGCTTCGCTCAGGGGCTGCTCAGAACAACCCTGGCGCCTCTGTGGCGGCCAACTGCACCCTTGTCAGGTGGAGATGACAGGCTCTTCTCAGCTTCGCGCACTTCTACAGTACCAACCGAAGGGCGGTAGCTCTTAATCCCCCTGTCGCCAGTCGGTGTTTTCGACGATCAGAAGGAGTTAAACTTTCTTGCCCCCGCCACCTGTCAAAGGTCTGCCTTGGCAAGCCTAAGATTGTATCAACTAGATTTAGGATATTGCAACACGCAGATTCTCTGAACCTGTAAGCGTTCAGGGGAGCCTTGTGAAAGCCCCAAGTGCTCTAAACTGAAAATCGAAATCGTACAGAGCGATATTGTCATTCGGCTAGAAGTTTAGCGGTTCCTACTCCTTTTCTTGAGCAACCCGCAACTGAATAGTTACAGAGTTGATGTAGGCGTCTCCATAATTCTCAATGTAATCTGTTGCTTTATCGATATGCGATATGCGACCGTCATTTGCATACTCGATCATTTCATCAAATGCTTTTATATACCACTCTATCCCACTCATGAGCTCATCATGCATATCTTCAAAGGTAATTTCCCCCAGAATAACTTCAGAGGGTGGGACTACACTATTCATATCAACTCTCGCTCCTTCTAGATTACGTCTTCCTGACACTGCCACGTCCCGAAACTCCTCCCTAGTTATTCGACCATCTGCAAGATCTCTACTGGCTTGCTCGGCTATTTCAAGCGTTCCACGGACAAGCTTTAGTGTTATAACAATTTGTTCTATGTAGGCATCTTTATCCGGGTAGATTAGCTGCAGTGCTTCTGTAGTAGGCGGGCTTTCTTCTTGAACACAACCGCTTATGAATACAAGACCGCTAACTGACATCACCATCACCAATCTCAAAAGATTTCCACCCACATGGCAAACGGAGTTGGTCATCTTCTTACCTTCTATTCTTTATTAATCCTATTCTCCCTGACCATAAATGAGGAATTTATACTTGCCAATGACACCCGTTCAAGTAGTGCGGGACGATGCTGCCTACTTCACCCGGCGGATCGTCCAACGGGTTGGGGATGCGGACCAGGTCCTTGCGGCTCATGTGACTGTACCGCTGCGTCGTCTTGACGTTTTTGTGCCTAAGAGTTGCTGGATGTATCGGAAATCGCCTGCCCACGGTTAGCTGAAGTCATGCGGCCCGCGAGCCACATGATAGCTACGAAACCTGCCAAAGAGATCCACCAGACGATGACCCGCAGGGAGACATGCCCCAAGGTAGCGGCGAGAGGTAGAAGCAGTGAAGTGAGAAAAACGGCACCCAGAGCAAGACTGCCCATAGCCCACCAGCGGAACTCGTTCTTGATTTCTGAAGAAATTGCCGCCCCAAGGCCTCAGAAGCCGGCGGTACGGAGATAGAGCACCCCACTAGTTAGCGCAAGCATCGCCATCACTATGGGAAAGGTTATTGAGCCGATCTCTCGGGTCACAGGGTCAGGAAGAACCACCTGTCGAAAGACCGGAGGGGCCAAGACAACAAAGAAAGCTACCCAGCCGATTAGAAAATCGATCAATTCATCAAAGGTAGGAATGGCAGCGTAGACTCGGAAGAGTCTATTCCAGAACACAACTATCAGGAAATAAAGGAAAGCAAAGTGGGCCAGCGGCGGGATTACGTCGGCTGCCGCTTTCACAGGAAGGTCAGTCAAGGAAAAGGCACTTAACCCTAGGGCCATCCCAAACAACTGGTTTATTCATGGCCCTCATTTTTGAGTAGAAGACTTGACTCATTTTCTGCACCCCCGGGGACTCATTGGCCGAGATCGGCATTCCCCTCCGGATCAAGGCAACGGCCACCGTAAGCACCACGAAAAAGGCAGTGAAAGCCCATGCTAAGCCGAGGGCCCTTGTCGGGAGGCCGACCCAAAGCTCCTCGGGTACAGTCACCTCAGATGGAATGAGAAGTGAGAGAAAGGCGACCAGTGAACCTGCCATAAGGCCAATCGGACCAGCTCGCAAATCAGCCAACGCCCACCTAGGCATGGCGCGGCTCTCCGCTGTCCGCAAGGCAATGATGTTGATCAGAGCGGCTAGAGCAAAGACGACCCCTGTGTTGATGACAATGAAGGTTGCCCCCAATCCCTTGACCTCCGAAGAGAAAACAAGACGAGCGCTAAAGGGGAGCGGGATCAGGAGGACCACCAGAAGAAGGCCGAGCACGAAAAGCCGGCTGTCGTAAGGCGCAACAGCAAGCGCATTGGTGGCATAATACCAGAGGAAGACGACTACCCAGAAAATGAGCATGAAAGAACCTAGTAGCACCCACCACTGGCTCCACCCTGCTACTGGAACAGACATCAACACATAGGCCGCCAGGGCAATGACGATCCCTATCGCACCGTCCATCATGGCGGGGGACCTCTCCTTCAAGGGTGTCTTCCAACGCTGTTGGTCGCTTATCATTTTTAGATCTTCTTTGCCTTGATCTTCTGTAGGGCCTCTTTCGCAGCTTCCCGAAGTTCCCGCTTGGCATGCCGTTCAAGCTCTGAAAGGGATTCTATTGCCCTCGCATCGCCTATCTCTCCAAGAGCATCTGCTGCCGTCTCTCGAACATGATGATGCTTATCCCTCAGAGCCTGGATGAGTGATTCCACAGCCCTCGCATCCCCTATCTTTGTAAGAAACCTTGCTGCTGCCAATCGAACCCTCGCACTTTGATCCTTCAGGGCTTGAATAAGTGGTTCTACCGCCCTCGCATCACCTATCCCTCTAAGAGCATTAGCTGCTCCCCATCGAACGCTCTCATCTCCGTCCTTCAGAGCCTGAATGAGGGGTGCCACCGCTGGTTCTCCTATCTCTACAAGAGCACTTGCTGCTGCATCTCGAACACCCCGATCTTCATCCTTCAGGGCTTGAATAAGTGGTTCTGCCGCCCTCGCATCCGACATTTCTACAAGAAGCGATACCGCTTGCTCTCGAACATCTCTATTCTTATCCTTCAGAGCCTGCATGAGTACTCCTACCGCTGGTTCTCCTATCTTTCTAAGATACATTACTGCCTCTATTCGCTTGCCTTCATCCTTCAGGGCTTGAATGAGTGGTTCCACCACTCTTTCATCTCCTATCTCTCCGAGGAACCTTGTGGCTGCCCATCGAACTTCCGCATCTTCATCCTTCAGTGCTTGACCAAGTGCTTCCACCGCCCTCCCACCCCCTATCTCTCCAAGGGTCCATGCTGCACTTCGTCGAACGTTGCTATCTTCATCCTTCAGAGCCTGGATGAGTGCTCCTACCGCCTGTTCCCCTATCTCTTTGAGAGGTTCTACCGCCCTTCCCCCAAGAGGACCCTTCAAGGCTCTAATGAGCGGTTCCACTGCTCTCGCATCTCCTATCCTTCCAAGAGCCGTTGCCGCATCATATTGAATCTCGCTGTCTTCATGCTCTAGGGCCCTTATCAGCCCCTCAACATCTCCGTTCCTCTCCATCTTTTCGATGTCTGGTTTTCCAAGGGCCAGTTGCGCCAATCTGTGTGCAAACTCCCATTCATCGGGGAAGCCCACAACACTGAGAAGTGGCATTTCTCTCTTGGCTGCAAATTCGGATCCCCTTACGACAATGTCCTCTGCTACACCTAGATCACGTAAGGCTTTAGCCGCTTTCTCGCTAATGGGCGTCTCCATCAATGCCATGATGAGAGGCTCGACAGCTTTCTTGTCGCCTATCTTGCCCAAAGCTTCCGCAGCCGCGCACCTCGAAGAGGCGCTTCCTCGATCTAGGATTCTTATTAAGGGGTTGACTGCCTCAGGAGGTTTCAATTTGCCCAAAGCCGCCATAATATCGACGTATTTGATGGGAAAATCGAGACATTCTATCAAGGTTTTGACTGCTCGTCTATCACCTAGGTTCGCTAGGGAAATGGCCGCTGCCTTGCGTACATAGAAATCATCGTTTTTGAGAGCTTGGAGAAGGTACTCTGTACCCCTCTCTCTGCCAATTTTTGCTAACGTCTCTGCGGCCGCAATTCTTGTGAATGTATACTCGTCCACCAACTTCTTGCCGACGAAAAACCCGATCTTCTCGTCATAGGCCGAGCGTGGTCCCTCGGTGGAGTGAAATGTCTTCTCCACCATATTCTTCCATCCAAGCACGTGTATGAGAGAGTCAACCGCCCTTTCATCACCAATTTCTCCGAGGGCAGAGGTAGCCGCCTCAGAATTGGGGTCTTCTCTAAGAACTTTCATCAACCCGTTAACATCTCTTTTTTCCTTCAGCTCATCAATACGAAACGTCTCTTCTCTCCCCCTTTTCTTACCAAACAACTTATCAAGTATTCCCATTTTCACATCCCTTATCCCTTCCGAATCTTTTCAAGCGCTTCTTTTGCTGCTTGACCTGTATCCGGATCCTTCATGGCCTTAGTTAACGCAGGTATTGCATCTTTATCGCCAATCTCGCCTAGAATCTTAGCTGCATTCACGCGCACCGTCCATTGTTCATCCCTTAGTACCCTAATAAGGGTAGGTACAGCTGCCTTACCAGCAATCTTAGCCAGATTAACTGGAGAGTATTCGCCGCGCCAATGCTCACCATCCCAGATTAATCGGTTAACCAAAACCTGAGAGGCATCGTGGCGAACTTCCCACTTAGGGTCTTTTAGCGCCTCAATCAAGGCTGGCACGGCAGCCTCACCAATCTTACCTAGAGCTTTAGCAGCATCCCAACGTACATTCTCTTCCTTATCCCTTAGTGCTTTAGCTAAGGCAGGTACCGCCCTCTCATCGCCAAACTCACCAAGAGCCTCGGCAGCACTGGAGCGCACAACTTCATATTTGTCCTTCAGAAGAGACGTCATCAACAGCTGAAATGCCCGCTGATCACCAATTACACCTAGGGCCAGAGCTGCTCTGTATCGCATTGACTCGTCCCCACTGTTTAGGTGATCAAGCAGGGTTGGGACGACGGTCTCATCACCAATTCTAAGCAAAGCCTTGGCAACAACAGGAATGGCATCAGTGGAGCACTGTCCCAGACGGTCAAACAAGGCAGGCACGGCTGCGTTATCGCCAATCTCACCCAGGGCCTCGACAGCCTCTAGAGAACCAAACCAACCGCTTGCCGCGTCGATCAATCCTTTAATATCCCTTTTCTTCTTCAATTCCTTGACATTTGGTTTGGACAAGTCATGCCCCATTTTATTCACGTCCATTTTACTATTTCTGCAGAGATTTTATGGCTTTGTAAATTTTCAAAACAACCGCCAAGCATTATTCCACATAACAGGCCGCGGGTAGGCGAAGTTCGCGAGCGTTTGGCCCTTTGACCTCTTTCAACCCCTCAACAAGCCGCCCGATGAAGCGCCGAGTGAAGCGATGGCGCTTCATCTTGTAAATAAACGGACTACTTCGCATAACATTCCCTTTTAGAACCTTATACAAACTACTTCGTTTATGCATACCGTTTAGCACCCAAAAAACTCAACAAAATGCTCAGGCCAGTTTTGCCGCTGTCGCGCTCGTAGGTCCTGACCATTCTCTCCAATATCGGTATCATCGCCTTGGCGTGTGATGGGCTCATGGCAACCCTAGCCACTATCACGAAATCTTCGGATTTCTACCTCGTTTGCTCGGGTGTCTTGTACTCACATTTTGCAGATAGACCCCAAACTCTGAACTCCATCGGCACAGGTAAGCGATTACCGGTGCCGTTCGAGCATTGCAGATGTGTGCTTCGTGGCGCGCTCACCCTGCCGCAGAAGACTCAGCCACAAGTAATTGGCTCGCCTGCCAGTTGCAACAGCCGAGCCGCTGTGTGGGAGAGTGTGTGCCAGGGTGTCTGTTGCAGCCCTGGACCTTGGCCTCGATAGTTAGGTGCAAACCATGAGGCTTTTTGCATTCTTTCCGCAACCATTCTAGCGTGGCTTTCAAGCGATGTCAACAGTGCAAGCGCCCAATGATCGACGGAAGGGCTACCACCCTCACCACCGCCGAGGCCGTGTTCGCCGTCCGGAGGCCGCCCTTACCTCAACGAAGTTCTGCCGCCAACGAAGAACCCAATCCTTGAGACAGTTGGGATGTTGGAGCTCTTTTCCGTAGATCATCGGCTAGCTACCTTCTCCCTCAGATAAGTATACCTGCGTTGAACCTTATCGTTCCTAACC
>CAZBJW010000060.1:0-19060 GCA_964492135.1 uncultured Anaerolineales bacterium | reverse complement strand
GCATTCGCCGCGCTGCTTCCTGGGCCACAAAGAATATCCCGTCGAGGTTCACTCCCATGACCTCATGCCATTCCTCGGAAGAGATGTCCATGAAGCGGTGGCGAATGCTGATCCCAGCGTTGTTTATCAGAACATCCAGTCCCTCCCACAGGCCATCGAGTTCTTCGAAGGCCCGGGCAACGTCGTCCGGTTTCGAGACGTCGGCGACGATGCCACCGCTCAGCCCTGACAGTTCACCCTCAATTCGACGCAGCGCCGCAGCATCAGAATCCAGGATAGAGACCCGGCATCCTTCTTGCAGGAAGCGTGCGGCCGTCGCGCTGCCGATGCCCCCCGCCCCGCCGGTGATCAGAACCCGTTTTTCCTCCAGCCCACGCATCGTCCCCTCCTCACCCTGCCAACCCGCCGCCGTCCACAACCAGCGTTGTACCCGTGATGAAAGAAGAGGCATCGCTGGCCAAATACAGCGCCGCCTGGGCGATGTCCTCGGGCGTCCCGATACGTCCCAGCGGCCGGTCAGAAGCCTCGGCCAGGAACTGCTCGACGGGTTCGCCCAGCTGGCGCGCCTCATCCCTCAGCAGGGGCGTGTCCGTGTCGCCCGGGCAGATGCAGTTGACGCGGATGTTCTGTCCTCCGTGGTCCAGGGCCATGGATTTGGTCAGCTGTACTACGCCCCCCTTTGAGGCACAGTAGGAGGCCGCCCTGGGGCCTCCAACCAGTCCCCAGCCCGATGAGACATTGATGATCGTGCCACCACCTGCCTCAGCCATGATGGGGATGGCGTATTTGCATAACAAGAAGATCGACTTCAGATTCACCGCCATCACGTGGTCCCATTCTGCCTCCGTAGTCTCCAGCACGGTGGCTCGCCGGATGATGCCTGCGCAGTGCACCAGGATGTCGAGGCCGCCCAGGTCGCGGACTGTCTGCTCCACAGCTCGCTCACATTGGGCCGCGTCTGCGACATCGCAAGGCACAAAGATGACACGTCCCTCACTGTCCAGGATCGTCTTTGTGACCGCCTGTGCGCCGGCTTCGTCGAGATCCACAATGGAGATCCACGCACCCTCGGAGGCGAAGAGTAGAGCCGTGGCCTCGCCGATGCCGGAAGCCCCGCCCGTGATGAGAGCCCGTTTCCCCGCCAAACTACCCATAGACCCCTCCGTGATTCTCTGTCACCACGCTAGACCACCCAGTGTTTGGAAATCCTCACGGTGGTTGAATTGAATCTAGGCCCGCTACCGATCTCTTGGGGGTTGCTACTCATCAGGCAATTCTGAGGCTCTCCTGCCAGTCCCTCCGACTGCCTCGGTGACCACGCTGTTCCCGGAGGGACTGTGCTAGAGATAGTGGCTTTCACTCTCACTTCCCCGTACTCGTTCGATAGTGTCACGACATCGCCGTCTTCGATGGCTAGTCGATCCGCGTCCTGTTCGTTGATGACCACAACAGCGGGGATTGGGCCATATACCTCTTGAAACTGGGTGCTGGTGTATTTCGATGTTGCGCTCGTCAGCAAGACGACGCGTCCTTTCTCGATGTGCAATGGGGTTTGTCTTGGCAGACAGTTCAGCCCCATTTCTACCGCTCCAGATGAATGGAACTCTATCTTCCCTGATGGCGTTGTGTAGTTGTTCCTCGGCTTTCTCCTGAGCTTGAGCACCTCTCCCGCTCTCAGTGACTCAAGGCTGCCTTCCTCACAGGCATCCTCAAGCGCCAACTCGACGGCCACCCACGGATCTTCGTACAGCCAATCTGCTGTCAGACCCAGCCGCTTTGCGATTTCCCGCATGGCCCAAATCTCGCTGCGGCTGTCAGTGATGGGGCGAACGACGGCGTTTGAATATTGCAGGTAGTTATGGCTCCAAGGAATCACCAAGTCGTCTTTTTCGAGATAGGTCGGTGCAGGGAAGACAGCATCTGCAAACTGCGCTGTCTTGGTCCAATGCGTCTCGTGAACCACCACAAAGACATCGGGTCGCAATATTCCCTCTCGGAAAAGCCGCTGATTCGGGAGCGTCAGGGCTGGGTTCATGCAGCTGACATAGATGAACTTGAACTGACCGTGTTGAACGAGATCGGCCAGGGCAACTTGTTCCACAATTCTCGGGGTGTTATCGGTAAGTGCCCGGCCGGAGATGAGTGGCTTATTGATCGAAAAGGAGTCACCGTTGGCATAGAAGAAGCCTCTATGCAGCCCGAGCAGTGCTGGAATGAATGACACAGCCCGCACCTGATCGGCGCCCTGGTCGCATTTCTGTAGTCCAATGCCAATCATCGTTGCACTGGGTGTGAGACTGCCGTAGGCCTCTCCCAGCTGTTTAATGGATTCCCACGTGACCGCCGTGATGCGCTGCACCTTATCTGGGGTCCACTTGTTGGCTTCCACCTTAAGCTGTTCGAAACCGCGCGTCCACTTTCCGATGAAGTCCAGGTCTACGTAGTTATTCTCAATCAAGTAGTTACTCACTCCGTAAGCGAGGGCAACGTCGCTTCCAGGTCTTGGCCGAATCCAAAGGTCGGCATCTCTTGCGGTTCGGCTTTTTATGGGGTCAATGACCACAATTCGAGTTCCCCGTGACTTGCGGGCTTGTCTCGCCAGGGCCCACATGTGAGGTGAACTGACGGCGGCGTTGAAGCCCCAGAACACGATGAGATCCTTGGAAAGAAGCTCGAGAGGCGTCGTACCATGGCTACTTCCATAGTGCAAAGCCAGTGCTTTGTGACCGGAACTGCTGCATAGAGCATGATCCGTCTGTGAGGCGCCAATAGCGTTCCACAGTCTTTGCGGGAATGCCCCTGTCAGTAACCCGGTGTTCCCAGCATAGTCCAGATAGAGTATGGCCTCCGCACCATGGTTTTCGATGGTCTCACCGAGGTTTTCAGACACGGTGCTCAAAGCTTTCTCCCAGTCGGTTTGCTCGAAATGATTGCCCTCGCGAAGGAAAGGGGACGCAACTCGATTCTCATTGAGCCTCACATGATCCTTGGCGCCTCGAGGACATGTGAAGCCTTGCGTCACCGGGTTTCTCTTATCGCCCCTGATTGACAAGATCTGCTCTGATTCGTCGAGGGTAGCTATCAGTGCGCAGGTATCATAACAGTCCCGAGCGCATACGGTAGCGACTTCTTTCATCGTTTCTAGCCCTGAGAAATCAAGTGCAGCGTCCGGTCAGTGTGCTGATGCCTGATGTGCTGGTCCTAATCTCTCGCCAAGTCAGAGGACGCGAAACAGGATACTCTGTAGACAATCTGCTCGTCGTAGCCCGTTATTACTCTGACATAACCGCCCAGCATCTCGTCCACGGCTCGATCACCTGTGTCAACCCGTAGAGGCCTACCACCGAGTGCATTGATCTTGGCGCTGGTGCCCACCACGATGATATTGTCTCTTCCCACTCTCTTGATCACCTCTGGACTAATCTGCTGATTTCCCCTGCCAAAGATATATCCTTGGCCACCTATGGGCGTGACGATGATCTTCGCCCTCGCCCCCTGGAGAAGCTCCAGAAGTTGAGACTCGTTGGCGTCGGTGGCCACCAACTCGCCTTCCTTCACCACGTCCACGCCCAAGAGCGTCTTGCTGAGCCCCAGTGCGTCGGTGATTTCCCTGGTTGTGGTCCCTGGCCCGATGATGTAGAGCCATTCGTCTTCCATCCCGTCCGCGACATGGCAGCCTATTGCCCGCTGGGAAGCCCGTTCACCACGGCCGCTCGTGGACTTGAGACTTTGCACGAGTGTCCCTCGAAATGGGATCCGCAAGTAGCCGTAGAGCTTTGCCGACAGAACCCCGCGTCTGAAGGCCCCCTCGTCGATATCCATCACTTCGGCTTCTCGGAGGCTCGAGACCCTCCCTCGGAGGTACAGTGCCGCCAGTTCCCCCGCACTCGTGGCGCTCGTACCAAAGACCGCAGAATGGATCTTGACCCCGGCGGGGATTCCGAGGACGGGGACCCGTTGCCCCACTGCAAGGGAAATATCCCTGGCGGTGCCATCGCCGCCAGCGAAGAGGAGGAGATGCACGTCCAGCCGCTCCATCTCGGCAGCGCCTTTCTTGGTGTCCTCCTGGGTCGTCCCCCCCGGCCTGAGCGTGCCGATGACTAGAGGCTCAAAACCACAGTCCCGGGACACGTCCTCTCCCATCTCTTGAGGATAAGTGATGACCACCAGTTGCTCCTTCAGCGGCGCCAGCTGTTGCAGGGCCTGACGGGCCCTGCGCGGTGACTCGGGAACGGCGCCCAACTCCAGGGCCCTCCTCTGTATCTCGGCGCCATCACTGCCCTTAAGGCCGACTCGACCGCCAAGCCCGGCCACGGGATTGACGATGAACCCCAGTCTCTTCTTATCCAGTTTGGTCATTGCCGTGCAGGAGAGACAAGACTACTCTGATTCGCTTTGGTCTTCGAGGATGAGTTGGATAGCACGGTCTCTTACCGTATCGGTGCCAGTGATAAGGTCCTCCTTCGTGAACCACACCTCTTCGTCGACCACGCCCGTCCGTCTGCTAAGATGGCAAATGGGTTGTTCGTCAACGAAGTAGTACGCTACTGTCGGCACGACGAAATGTACGTAGTCAGTGGTGGGATCCTCATGCCAGTACACCCATGAGTCGTGGACGCGAGGATAGACCCCGGTGAGTGATCCATTTGGGTCTCGCCCGATGATGGTAACGTCCGGGAAGGTGGACAAGAACTGGACCAGCCATTCACCGGAGCTGACGCAGTCGGGACCGGTCATGACGATGATCGGCTTTTCGTAATACAGGTCGGGCTCATCGGCAGGAAAGGGGAGTTCCCCCTCCAGCGAACCCCAGATATGTTCATAGGCACGACACAGCCTCCCAAACCAGTCAGAAACGGGAAAAGCGGAGCAACCCTCGTCACCCCACGCCTCTCTACCACTCACGAGCGCGGTCCGATCATCGGCCTCGGGATCTCTGACAGCGGTGCCAATGATGAACTTGTCTTCGGTCCCCTTGAAAAGATGGGCCAGTCCTTTGTAGAAGATAGTGATCTCGATCCCACCTATGTTAGTTCTCAGGTCGATAATTAGACCATCGGTGTCCATGAGGGAGAGGATAGCTTCTTCAAACTCGTCGCTGAAGGCCAAAGCATCAGGGTGGCTGGCCCGATCGCTATTCCCTGGTCGTACACTCTTGATGTACATATACCCGATGTTCTGGTCCTTGATGACCCCATAAACGAACATGGGATCATCCATAAAGGAGAGGGCTCGCCGCGGATCGTCCACCGAGACCAGTCCTTCTGTCTCCGTCAGGTCATGACAGAGGGGTATCTCGTCGCCCAGTGGCACGTACACCACATCCATAGTATCGACTTCACCCGTGCCCACCCTCTCGATGTTGATCTTTTCGAAGAGGTTGACATTTGCCATCACGGACCTGAGCAGATTGTATCTTCTGGCTGTCTCTGCTCCCCCTGGAGAACCAAGGATGGGTATTCCTGCGCTTTCCAGGCGTGGTATCCAGTCCTCCCAGGGAACCCCATTCAACCCCACGATCTCATCCCCCACTTGTAGGTCATAGGGGTTGGGCGAACCATCCCAGATCGAGCCTATGACCAGCTCTTCGTCAGCAGTGACGGTACAACAAGCTCCGATTCTGCTTGTGGGGAGAGGGATGAAAACAGGGGCCTTATCGACAAAAGCAGTCACTTTCGCCATGCCCGGCAGATCCGGTGCTCCGTGCTTGCCCAGTACTCTGCCTGCAACCAGTCTGACATGACTTTCTTTGAGGGCGTGACCCATCACTGAGATGACGTGAGCATAGTCTCCGTAGCTCTGGGCCTCCCCCATCTTCTCGCGATACTCGTCGCCAAAGGCATCCCAATCGAGGCCAAGCCCCTGAAAATCAGGGAACGCACGGCTGATCTCAAACCACAGGTCATCAAACCTATACTGCAGTTCAACAGGATCATCGGGAATGTCACCCCAGAAAAGCCTGTTAACTTCCTGCAGATGGGCGATCTTGGCCTCGATCATCGCTTCTCTTCGAGCACGGTCTGCTATCAAGCCCTCAGGAACGGGATGTTCGAAGGGAACGATGACGGCAGGAATGCCAAACTGTTCCCTGTTCTCCTCGACCGACAGCCCCGTTGCCGTGATGACTTCCGGAGGGCGCCCGGCGCATCCAGCAACCATCGCAATCGCGCTCAACAGCAGGACTTGCATCAATATCTTGGTAAGAGGCACGTACCTACCTCTCGTCGGTGAAAGGCCGTGCAAGACAAGACACCAGGGACAGTATGGCAGCGTGTCGCGCTTCCAACGGCTACGAAGCGAAGGAACTCCTACCTAGCAGCCCATCGTGCGACGCCACTCCGACTCGTCTGCTCTTCTGTGGAGTTGTCGCAGCTGGCCAGAATCCAGCGAGCTAGACCAGCGAGTCGCCACCCATTCGCGCTGGGGCGGGAAGGAGACGCCTTGTCTTGTATTACCTATTCAGAATGACGTAAGTTCGCCTAGATACCTCGTTGAAGCCCAACTTGCGAGCAACCTGAAGTGAGGGGATGTTGTCTTCACCTGCACCCCACGCGGGCGTCTGCCCGGCTTCCTGCACCCTCCTGGCAACAATCGAGGCTGCAGCGGTGGCAAATCCGCGGCATCGGAAGTCTTTGTGCGTATACACTCCGATGTCCGCATAACGTTCGCTGCGGGCGGCTGTGAATGCGGAGGCCACGATCTTCTCCGATACGATGGCACAGGCAACGATGCCCTCCGAGAGCAAGGCCCGGGGGCTGCCCCAAAGACTATCGCTGAACTCGCTGGGAGCGGATTGCAGCAGTTCAAGATCAGCAAGCGCCAACTGGCGTACGGTCTCGTTGTGGAAAGCCGATACTGGTTTGGTTAAGACGTGATACACGGCTTCAAGGTATCGAAGCCGAACTCCCATCTCTCGTTCGATGATCTTTTCAAGGATGGGGGCACACTCAGAATCCACAAGCACACAGGTCCATCCCCTGACCGATTTGAGCAGATTCCACAAGACTTGAGGATCTGCCCCAAAGCCTTCCGGTTCTGTGGGCCAATCGTTGGGCTGCAGGATTGCTCCGTCGAACCGCGACGGGTTGCCGGCCACGTAGGCTTTGCACCTTTCCCGCCTCAGCGAGTGAACTGAATCTACAGTCTCGGCCGTATCACCCAGAGCGTTAGCCAGGATACGGCACTCTTCTACACCAAGCGGGCGATAGAAACCAGCATCTCCTGAGGGCATCACAGAATCGCTTCACGATTCGACAGGCCGAGTGGCCCCGATCTTCCCTTCTACAGGTTCGTCATGAGCCACTGATCATACCTGTGGCTCACCGAGGCCTAGGCACTCAGTGCGAGTTTAGCTAGCCTTGAAATCTGGAAACTACTTCTTGCCAGCCCCCGTTTTTACATCCCCGCCCAGTCTTCGCCGATAGGCCCGCCAGGTCATGGCCCACTGAGAGGGGTCGTCCAGAGGCGCGTGGTCGATGGTGTGAATGGAGCTGTTGTGCGGGGCCGACTTGACTAACTCCGGGTTGGTGCGCGCCTCCTCGGCCACGTGAGCGAGGATGGCCGTGTATTCGTCCAGTTCGTCCCTGGAATACGACTCCGTCGGTTCTAAGGTGCAGGGTTCTGGCACGATAAACGGGTGGTGACTGGTCCAGTAGTGGACGCCAAAATCCGCCGCTCGAAGTCCTATCTCCTCAGAGTGAACGTCCGTATCCCTCGCCAACTCCTCCCAGCTGTACCGCACCTGTTCGATGCGTCTCTTGCCCTTCGCATAGGGCGCGCTCACTCCGGGTATGTCCAACATCTTCTTCAGTAGGTAGTTGTTGTTGAGAACGGCGATCTCGGCCACTTCTCTCAGGCCTTCCGCGCCAAGGCTCATGGCCCAGGCGTAGGCCCTCACCACCACAGGGGCGACACCGTAGAAGGGGCCGATCTTGCCAACACTATCCGGTAAGTCGTAGTTTAGGCTGTACTTGCTTCCATCGTACTCGATGACAGGCACAGGCAAGAACCTGGCCAGTTCCTTGGTGACTCCAGTGGCGCCAACCGCTGGGCCACCGCATCCGTGAGGTGAGGAGAAGGTCTTGTGTAGATTGAAGTGGCAGAGATCGAAGCCGGCTTCGCCAGCCCTGGTTATGCCCAGTATTCCGTTGGCGTTGGCCTGGTCGTAGGAACAGAGGCCGCCCGCTTGGTGGACCAGATCCACGAACTCGTGAATCTTCGGGTTGAAGATCCCCGTGTCCTCGGGGTTTGTGATCAGTAACCCGGCCGTCCGTTCTGAGAGAGCCGCCTTCAAAGCATCCAAGTCGGGGTAGCCGTCCTCATCGGGATAGAGGGTGATGATCTTGTAGCCGGCCGTCTTGGCACAGGCAGCATTGGAAGGATGAGAGAAGATGGTGGTGATAATCTCATCTCGCTGTTCACCTTCGCCACGAGACTCGTGATGGGCGCGGATGATAGAGACATTGGTATATATCGCCGCCGAGCCGGCGCCGGGCTGTAACGAGAACCGGTCCAGGCCCGATATCTCCGTCAGAATCTCCTCGAACTTGTACATTATCTCCAGGATGCCCTGGACTGTCTCTTCGTCCTGTAAGGGGTGCAGTTGCGTCACCCTTGGGCTTCTGGCCAAGTGCTCATTGATCTTGGGGCTATACTTCATGGTACACGTCCCCTGCCCCACGTCGATGTTGAGGTCCGTTCCCAGGTTCTCTTGCGATAGTCGAAAGTAGTGCCTCACCACCGCAGGCTGAGATACCTCGGGGAGGTCGGGAGGTTGCTGTCTGCGCACGTGGTGGGGCACCGTAGACAGAACGTCTCCGACCTGATCTCTGATCTCTTCTTCCACCTGCGGCACGAGGATGCCTCGCTGTCCCTCACGACTGAGTTCGAAGATCATCGGTTCGTCCCACCTGGCTTGGTGGAATCGTCTCAGATTGGGCTTGCCATCGGTGTATCTCTGCCGGGTGATGTCTCGACCCATCCTATTCCACGACCTCCTTTAGCGCTTCCACCAAGGTGTCAATGTCTTCCTTGGCGTGAACTTCGGTCACGCAGTACAGCGCACTATTCCCCATCTCCGGGAATTCTTCCGACAGGTCTTTTCCCCCGAAGATGCCCCGTGCCAGCAGAGCCTTGTTGATCTGAGCCACCGCCTTGCCTGTGTCATCGAAGTTGACCACGAATTCCTTGAAATGGGGCGACCGGAAGAGGGGAGTCTTCAGCCCCTTGACCTTGTCCATCTGCATCATGGCGTAGCGGGTTCTGGTCATGATGCCCTCCCCGATCTCCACCATGCCCTGGGGCCCCATCAGGGCCAGATAGACGCCGGCTGTGATCCCCCATAGCGCAGCCGCCGTGCCCACCCACTCTTTCCCCTGCTCCCTGACGGCGAAGGAGGTCCTCTCGTAGGCCACGTCGCCGAACCCATACTCCCCTGGCACCGATGTCGGGGCGACGCCGAAGAGCCGGGAGGGGTACTCCATCACGTATCTCTCTTCGTCGCGCGTGGCGATGAACCCGGCCTGACCACCACCAAATTGCATGTGCATGCCTAAGGCCTGTATGTCACCGCAGACAATGTCCGCGCCGTAATCAGCCGGTGGAGCCAGGATTCCCAGGGAAATCGGATCTACGCCCACGACGCAGATGGCGCCATGTTCATGGGCTATCCTGGCAATCTCGTCGCCGTGGGTCTCGATGAGGCCCAGATACGAAGGATTGTCGAAGTACACAGCAGCCGTCTCGGCAGAAATCATGGGCTTCAAGGCATTCAAATCCAGTTGGCCGGTCTCTGGTTGGTACTCGACCAGCCTTATCTCCATGTCGGGCTTGCAATAGTCCCTGATCTTGGAGAGCTTTCCAGGGCTGGTGGTGCGGGAAAGCAGCACCTCGCTCCGGCCCGTGATCCGAGAGGCCATGCGGAGGGACGTGGCTGCCGCCTGGAACCCGTCATACGTGGGCACATTGACCACATCCATGTTGAGGAGTTCACCCATCATGCTGGTGTACTCGAACAGGGCCTGAAACCTGCCGTGGTCATCGTACGCCTCCCCTGCATAGGCGGTCAGGAACTCACCCCGCTGATTCACCTCGTCACACACGGCAGGCACGTGATGTTGATAGCACCCTGCGCCCAAGAAGCTCAGGTACTCGCCGCAAGTACTGTTCTTCTCGAGAATGCCCTCCACGTGCCGCTTCAAGGCGTATTCCGACAGCAAGGGCTCGGGCAAGTTCATGCGCTCCTTGACCCGTAGCTTCTGAGGGACGTCCTCGTAGAGGTCCTCCGTGCTTTCTGCGCCCACCTCTTGGAGCATCTGCTGCTTCACTTCTGGGACGGAGTTGGGGATGTAGGGGTAGACAATCGGTCTGTCCTCGGTCATAAGCCGATCCTCCGGTGATTCAGCGGCGTCTCGTGTTCTGCCCTTCGCACTCGCAGATTAGACGCACTCGCCACATGCGGTCAGGAGCCGCTGACGCTGTGTCGATTATAGCGTATCGCTGTGGCCATCTCAAATGGTGACCCGCCGGTCGGGGAGCACCGGCCACAGAACCGCAAGGAAGCGGCGGGCGAACAGAGCACGCACTCAGCGTGCTCTGTCATGGGGTGGCAAAAGTCAAGAACAGCAAGTGGCCGGGGATGTCCGGGGAGGAATAGAGCAAGAGCGGTGCGGATTCAGCCGCTCCTCGAGCAAATGCCATGGGCCCTCATACATGCGTTGGCGGCGAATCACTGTCACGCTGGTGGGTGCAAGCAACGATCCAAGAGCGGGGAAGTTCGTCAGGGTTAACTCTTACTCCCTGGTGAACTCCACGCTGTCCAACATAGTGTGAAGGAGCGATTCGTATTCGCACCATTCGTCCACGGCCGAGAAGCCTATGAAGAGATAACCCATCTTGCAGTGTTCCACGGCAGCCACGAACCCTCTTATCGTGACGTCTTCGTCCGGCGTTGCTTCGAAGGACGCAATGATCCCGTCCTGTCCACCGATCCCCAGTCGTCTGGGACCGCCGGGCTCGATTTCCTGGGCTGAGAGCTCGGACAGCATCATCTCCACCATCTCTTCAAACGTCTGCCCGTCTCCAAGCTCGCTGCCGATCACCAGCATCGCTGCGCCGGCATCCAACTCCGCCCCTGTTAGGATTTCCTCCGAGGTGGCAAAGATCACCTGCTCTCCCTGCTCCTCGAAGACCCAACCCTCAGGATAGGTGATCGAGATGCCCGACGTAGGATTGGTGTAAACATGGTCAATGTACGGTAGTTCGACGCTGCGGAGCATCTGCTCGAGCACCGGTCCGTGCTCCGACCATTCATCCCGCATGGTGGCTGCTAAGAATAGGTAACCCCAGCCGTCATGTTCCACGCCGGCGAGGAAGCCCTTCATCAGGACATCGGCCCCTTGGGGGCGGCCTTCCAGGGTCACGAAGATGCCATCGCGCCCACCGATGGTGCGGGGTTTTAGATCACTGGTCTGGACCTTGTCGAAGGACAGTTCCGCCAAGGTGGTCTCCACCAGTTCGTTGATCGTGTCCGAACCCGCCAGATCACTACGCATCAGCATCATGGCCGCACCACTCTCCAGTTCGGCACCGGTGATGATCTGAGGCGAACTAGCAAAGATCACCTCGTCTACGAACTCTTCGTGGATCCAGTCCTCAGGGTACCACAGGGAGACGCCTGTAGTCGCGTTGGTGTAGTTGGGTACTATGGACGAGGGCGTGGGTGTCGGAGGCACGAGCTGGGGTGTGGGGGAAATGGGTGGGCGTGTCGGCAAGGGCGGTACGAGGGTAAGCCCCAGAGCCGGCAGCCTGCACCCCAGGAGGACTATCCCTAGGATAGCCACGGCCGTCACTAACGCAAGCGATACCTTGTTCATCTCACACCTCCTCCGCTCTGCACCGTTCTCCCCTCTCGCCAAATGCGTCCTACTACACTACAGACGCTCCGGGGAGTGACAAGGTTCCCTCTGCGCTTGATCAGGACGCTCCGCTGAGATGAGGTGAGCTGCTTGCTGGACGGGCAGGTGAGGGACTAGTGAGGGCGCGCAGTGGCGCCCGAGCCACAGACTGCCATCATCTCGTCTCAAGCTTGCAGTACGGGCCTTCGCAGCTCGGTGCAGGCGGGTGCTTCGCCCAGTTCCAGAGCCAGTGCAGTGTAGCCCAACAGACCCTCGGACAACATGTCCAGCGGCACGCTCTCCCCGACGGTGTGCAGCTTGTGGGCTTCAGCCGGACCAAAGCCTATCGCAGGCACCCCGGCCTGCATGAGGTGACCCCCGTCGGTGGCGAAATTCCAGATGACCACGTCCGCCGGGCGAGTTAACGCGCGCGCCAGCACTTGTTGACCCTTCACTACCAGAGGGTGGTCGGCGTCCAGCCCGCAGGAGGGAAACACGGCCGAAGCAGAGGCATAGTGGGTCCTCCACCCGATGAAACCGCTTAGCGAGGGCCGAGCTCTTTGGCCGGGGCGCATGGGGGGCACGTGCTTGTGTACGCCGCACGGGTTGGCCACGGCCATGCGCAGGTGAGAGAGACCATGGTGCCGTACATAGGACCGCTGTAGGAGAGCATAAGGGGTTACTTTCGTATTGGAAATGCCCTCGGCACCTGGAATTACACATCGAAAACGTTGACAGGTAACTTTTTTCGTATTATAATATTGTGCGGAAGGAGTCTTAGCGCGCACACCGACCCATAGTGACGAAGAGACTAGACGATCGATCAGAGCCTGGACGTGATGCTGTGGCATCTGCATCGCAGACTGAGTGTAGAAAGGGTTGAGGAGCATGGGCATAAGAGGCCATAGGCGCAAACGGGTGTTGCGAATTCGGACAGATGAGACTCTGCCGGACTACAAGAGGGCAGCTTCCCTGGATGACTTGGATCGAGCCATATTGGAGGCGCACCAAGAGGATGCCTTCTGTTCCTACAGGGAACTGGCTGAGAAGCAAGGTGTCACGGAAGCCACCATCCGCAACCGGATAAAGCGGATGAAGGCGTCCGGAGTGATGGATCTCGTCCTGGTCATCAACCCTTACAAGATTGGCTACGATACGATCACGATCATCGGCATCAAGTTGAAGAGCGACGAGACCCCCGACGAAGCCGTGTCAGCCCTCCTGGCCATACCAGGGGTTTCCAGTGTTGTCATGGTTACTGGCCGATTTGACCTACTTGCCTGGTACGTTTGCAGGGACCTCGAAGAATACAGGCATTTCATTACCGAAGAACTGAGGGAGGTTCCGGGTGTCGAGGCCTTCGAGACTTTCGTCGGGCTTGATCTCTACGAAGCCAAGTTTCAGCTAGGCGTGATCGGCTAACAAGATCCATGTTTTCCAATATGATCTGTATTGGTTTTGCGTTTGATCAGTGCCACCCTCCGAAGCCAGTGGATGAACTTGAGTAAAGCAAGTCCCGTGAATACCACGAGCAGCGAGGCACAAGAGTAGTTTCACCTAAGTTTCCAGGCAAGAATGTACTCATATTCTGCATGTATAACGACCCCAACAACCCTATTAAACACGGAGGTTTGTGATGCGAGAACAATCAAGAAGAACGGTAGTGAGCTCCTGGAACGAATGGGATCCCCTGAAACACATTATTCTCGGCCGCGCCGACGGGACCATGGTCCAGGCCCCTGAGATTGCCGTTCAACGCGATTGGCCGGAGGATGGGTTTCCCTTGGGCACATACGGACCCTACCCCAAGGAAATGCAAGACCGGGCCAACGAACAGCTAGACAATTTTGCGAAGATTCTTGAGGGTCGAGGCGTTCGCGTCGACCGCCCTACCCCTCTCGATTTCAGCCAGACGGTTCAAACCCCCGACTGGAAGCAGGAAACGATGTTTGGCTGTGCGCCCGCTCGGGATTTGCTGCTCACAGTTGGCAACGAGATTCTGGAAGCCACCATGTCCTACCGAAGCCGCTGGTTTGAGTATCTTTGCTACCGACCATTATTCGAACAATACTTCAAAGAAGATCCAAAGTTCCGCTTTGAGGCGGCGCCCAAACCGCGTCTGACAGAACGCTCATACAAGAACGACTGGTGGAAGGAATGGAACTCATTGACTGAAGAAGAGCAGTATCAGCGCGCCGAAAAGGGCGACTGGATACTAAGTGAAGCGGAGCCGCTGTTCGATGCCGCCGATGTTGTCCGCTGCGGTAAGGATCTTCTTGTCCAGAAGTCAATGGTTACCAATGATGCCGGTGTTGACTGGTTGCGACGCCACTTTCCAAACCATCGAATCCATAAAGTGGGGCGCAGGGAACTCCTGCCGTGGCATATGGACACGACTCTCGTTCCTCTTCGCCCCGGCTTTGCGCTTGTCAATCCAGAGCGAATCCCTCTCGGAACCGCGGAAAGGGAACTGTTCAAGAAGAACGACTGGGAACTTGTGGAACCGCCGAAAGCGCTTCTCAAGAAGAAAGGGCCGCTGGACTTCTGCAGTTGGTGGCTAAGCATGAACACCCTTGTGCTCGATCCGAAGACCGTCTGTGTTGAAGCCAGTGAGACCCCTGTCATGGAGCTACTGGACAAGCATGGTTTTGAAATCGTTCCAGTTCCCTTCTACGAAGTGTCACCATTCGGAGGCGGACTTCACTGCTGTACGGCAGATGTCTACCGGGAAGGGACGTGTGAAGACTACTTCCCCAAGCAGATTGAGGGATTCTGATCCGGTCTTGAGGGTTGTCAATTCGTCGAATGACGGGGACCTGCTGAAGCGGGTTATTGTCGGCCGCGCCGAAGTCACTATGGCCCAGGCACCCGAGCCGACCCTTGGGCGCGGTTGGTCTGAATACGAGTTCCCGCTAGGAACATGTGGGCCGGTGCCTGAGCTTCGAGCTTGAAAGGGACAGAGAGTGACTCGGAGAGCCTCGACCCGAACTTGGCAGGAGGCCCAGAAAGAAGGGCAAGCATGCTGGTAGAACACATGACTTGGCAAGAGTATCGGGATGAGGTGACCCGAAGGATCATCATCCTTCCGGTGGGCTCATTGGAGCAACACGGGCCCCATCTACCCTTGGATGTCGATGTCGTGATCCCAACGAGCTTGGCGAAGATGGTGTGCGAAGAATTAGAGGCCATGGTGTTGCCCCCGATTGTGTATGGGTACAAGGCACAGGGCGGCGGGCAGTTGTTTCCCGGTACGACTAGCCTGGATGGGACCACGTTGATCAAGTTGACGCTCGACATCCTGCGAGAGACGTATCGCCACGGCGGGAGAAGGTTCCTTGTGCTTAACGGTCACTACGAGAACGTCGCATTCGTGACCGAGGCCGTACACCTTTTCCTCCGCGATGCAGATGGCGCACGTGTCGTGATCCTGTCGTGGTGGGATCAGCTCTCAGATGAGATGGTCGATGAGCTTTTTGCAGGGGCGGGCTTCCCGGGGTGGGAGATCGAGCACGCAGCCATTACAGAAACCTCGCTCATGCAGTACTTTGCTCCTGAGTTGGTTCGAGAGGACAGGATCATCGACGACCAGAGCGAGCGAATGCCGACATACTCCATCTTTCCGCCGCCAGATGACACCATTGCCGAATCTGGTGTACTTCACAAGGCAACCTATGCTTCGCGCGAGAAAGGGGAGAAGCTGGCAAAACAGGTTGTCGCCACCATCCTGCAGATAGCTCGTCAGGAGCTCGGATCGGGCAGCTAACAGGACCAGTCCCTTGGGATGGCCTTGGGACCTTTCGAGATTGCGGAGGAATAGATGCCTATCAACCTGAGGAACAGAGCTTTCCTGAAACTGTTGGATTTCGCTCCCCACGAGATCGAGTTCCTGCTCAACCTCTCTGCGGACCTGAAGAAGGTAAAATACGCCGGAACTGAGCAGCTGAGATTGACAGGAAAGAACATAGCGCTCATTTTTGAGAAAGCCTCGACCCGAACGCGCTGCGCCTTTGAAACGGCTGCGTACGATCAAGGCGCGCACGTGACTTATCTGGGCCCGACAGGCTCCCAGCTGGGCACGAAAGAGTCTATGAAAGACACCGCCAGGGTCCTGGGCAGGATGTACGACGGGATTGAATATCGGGGCTTTGGGCAGGATAGGGTGGAAGAACTGGCCAAATATGCCGGGGTGCCCGTCTGGAACGGCCTGACCAACGAGTTTCATCCCACCCAGGTGCTGGCTGATCTATTGACCATGATGGAGCACGGCGACAAGCCCCTCAGCCAGGTCAAGTTTGCCTACCTGGGCGATGCCCGCAACAACATGGGAAATTCGCTGTTGGTCGGGGCCGCCAAAATGGGAATGGATTTTCGATCCGTGGCTCCCAAGAGCGTCCAGCCGCACCGGGATCTGGCCGCCAAAGCCCAGGAGATCGCCAAGCAGACCGGAGCGAAAATCACCATCACCGATGATTTGGACAGCGGTGTCAAGGATTGCGATTTTCTGTGCACGGACGTCTGGGTTTCTATGGGGGAATCGGAGGAAGTCTGGGAGGAAAGAATCGACCTGCTGAGGCCATATCAGGTCAACAGAGAGGCGATGGACAAGACCGCCAATCCGAATGTTAAGTTCATGCATTGTCTCCCGGCCTTTCATAATCGCGAAACGGTTGTCGGTGAAAACATCTATGATAGATTCGGTCTCGAGTCGATGGAAGTTACCGAAGAGGTTTTCGAGTCGCCGGCCTCCATCGTCTTTGATGAAGCCGAGAATCGAGTTCACACCATCAAAGCCGTCATGGTAGCAACCCTAGGGGATTGATGAATCCTATCTTGGAGAATCGGAGGAAGTCGTGTCGAAGAGGAAGGTGATCATCATAGGCGCAGCTGGAAGAGATTTCCACAACTTCAACACCTATTACCGCGACAATGAGATCTATAACGTTGTCGCCTTCACCGCCGCCCAAATCCCGGATATTGTGGGACGTAGATACCCACCCGAATTGGCCGGCAAACTCTATCCGGAAGGCATTCCTATTCATGCGGAGGAGGACCTTCCCAAGTTGATCAAGGATCTGGATGTCGCCGATTGTGCCTTTTCGTACAGTGATGTCTCCTATCAGCATGTCATGTCCATCGGCGCCATCGTGCAGGCTGCTGGCGCCAGTTATGTACTGCTGGGTCCCAAGGATACCCAGCTCAAGAGTTCCAAACCGCTCATTTCAGTGGGTGCAGTTCGAACCGGTTGTGGCAAGAGCCAAACCTCGCGGAGAATCGTTGAGATTCTGATGGAGAAGGGCCTGAAGGTCGTAGCCATCCGTCATCCCATGCCCTATGGAGACCTTGCGGCCCAGAGGGTGCAACGATTTGCCAGACTGTCCGATCTGGAAAAGCACAAATGCACCATCGAAGAGATAGAGGAATATGAACCCCACGTCGTGCGCGGCAACGTCATTTACGCTGGTGTAGATTATGAGGCCATCCTTAGAGAGGCTGAGGACGATCCGAAGGGCTGCGATGTAATTCTCTGGGATGGTGGCAACAACGACTTTCCATTCTACGAGTCCGACCTGCACGTGACAGTGGTCGATCCACATCGTCCGGGCCATGAACTACGCTACTATCCGGGCGAAGTCACTTTGAGGATCGCCGATGTGGTGGTCATCAATAAGATCGACAGTGCAGATTACGCGGGCATTGAGGCTGTGCGGAAGAACATCGCAACCGTGAATCCCGATGCCGTCGTCATCGATGCTGCGTCAACCCTTGATATCGATGATCCGTCCGTGGTCAAAGGCAAGATGGTGCTGGCGGTCGAGGATGGTCCGACCCTCACCCATGGGGGGATGAAGATCGGTGCCGGGGTCGTCGCGGCTCAGAAGTTTGGCGCGGCCGGGCTCGTTGACCCGCGGCCTTATGCGGTGGGCAAACTGGCCGAAACTTTCGAGGCTTATCCCGAGATTGGAATCGTCTTGCCGGCCATGGGGTATGGCGAACAGCAACTAAGAGATCTTGAGACCACGATTAACAACACGGAATGTGATGCGGTAGTCATCGGCACGCCAATCGACCTAAACAGAATTATCAAGATCGATAAGCCCTCAACACGCGTTTACTATAACCTGCAGGAAATCGGACGGCCTGACCTGGCCGAAGTGCTGGCAGATTTCGTCCAGACGCACAACCTTGTGTAGAGGAAGTCTGTATCTGCTTACCGGCGTTTCCTCCTACGGCTGGGTGAGGTATTGGAGCGCTGTCGCTCACCCATAAACGCCATCCTGGTTAGAGGATGGCTGTGCGTGATCATTCTGGCGATGTACTCCTTCACAGACTGGATTCGCGTGCTGTCTGGTATGGCTCCAATGGGCATCGTGTTCATGATCACGAGGTTTGTCGCTGCGATCTTGCCGTTCATCAAGCGCGAAGGCTATGAAACCTCGCCGAAACGTCTTCAACTTGTTGGCCTACCATCAAACAGCTAAGGGAAAGTAAATTATGCCACGACGACGTTTGTTGACCCCGCAAGATTGCGAGGATCTCATCAGCGGTTGCCTATTCATGAGCACTGGTGGGGGAGGTCCCGAAGAGGAAGGTAGGGAGGCCTTCACCGCCGCCCTGGAGGAGGGGCTCGAGATCGGGTGGGTGGACGTATATGATATCCTCGACGACGCCTGGACGGTCACCCCCTACGGCATGGGAACCATCGCTCCCACCTCACCGGGGACCCTAGAGGAGATCAGCCGCCTGGGCCTGGTGGACAGACTTCGTCAGCGGTCCATGGAAGTGGCAGTGCGGGAGATGGAGGAGTACGCCCAGGTCAAGATCGGCGCCATCGTGCCCATCGAATTGGGCGCCAGCTCTACCCCCATACCCCTCGTCACCGGGGCGCGGCTGGGCATCCCCGTGGTGGACGGCGACTACTCAGGCAGAGCCGTCCCCGAGGAGATGCAGGGAACACCCTATCTCCATGACAAACAAGGGTGGCCCTTTACCAGCGTGGATCGCTGGGGCAACGTCTGCATTGTGAAGGAAGCCTGTAGCCTCCATATGATGGAACGGATCGGCAAGATGCTCAGCGTCGCCGCCTACGGGGAATGCGACATGGCCGCTTATCTGCTTGCAGGCCGAGAGATGAAGCAGGTCGTGGTGCGGGACACGCTCACCAAGAG
>CAZBJW010000059.1:7370-19275 GCA_964492135.1 uncultured Anaerolineales bacterium | reverse complement strand
TCCCTCCCAAGCCGTCCATGCGCTTGATGACCGACATCTTCCGCTACTGCAGTGACAACCTGCCCCTGTGGAACACCATCAGTGTCTCAGGCTATCACATCCGGGAGGCGGGCTCCACCGCCGTCCAAGAGGTGGCCTTCACTCTCGCCAATGCCATCGCCTACGTGCAGGCCGCCATCGATTTGGGACTTGACGCTGACGATCTGGCCCCCCGCCTTTCCTTCTTCTTCGGTGCCCATAACGACCTCTTCGAAGAAGTGGCCAAATTCAGGGCGGCCCGGCGGATGTGGGCCCGCATCATGAAGAATCGGTTGGGGGCACGAAATCCCCGCTCATGGACGATGCGGTTTCACACTCAGACGGCCGGCTGCACCTTGACCGCTCAGCAGCCGGACAACAACGTGGTGCGGGTAACGCTGCAGGCGTTGGCCGCGGTGCTGGGCGGCACCCAGTCGTTGCACACCAATTCCCGCGACGAAGCCCTCTCACTGCCCACCGAGGACTCGGTGCGCATCGCCCTGCGGACCCAGCAAATCATTGCCCACGAGAGCGGAGTGGCAGACACCAGCGACCCCTTCGCGGGGAGCTATTTCGTCGAATACCTGACAGACGAAATCGAAGAGCGAGCCCAGGAGTACATCGAGAAGATCGACGCCATGGGCGGCGCCTTGGCTGCCATAGAAAGTGGTTACATGCAGAGGGAGATCCTGGATAGCGCCTATCGCTTCCAGCGGGCCGTCGACCGGAAAGAGCAGATTGTGGTAGGACTAAATGAGTTCACCGTCCCACAGACCGCTTCTTTGCGGCTCTTGAGAGTTGACCCAGCGGTGCGGGAGCGGCAAATGGCTCGACTTCATGCCCTCAAACAGCGGCGCGATAACTCAAGGGTGGAGAGTCTCCTTCAAGAACTGGAGCAGACGGCCCTCAGCCACGCTAAGGGGGGCAGCGACGGACCTCACCCTGAACCGGGTCGAGGGGGCAAAACCCTGCTGCCCGTCATCCTAGAATGCGTGGAATCCTACGCTACCCTGGGCGAGATCTGCGGCGTGCTGCGCCGCGTCTTTGGTGAATACAAACCCACCGTGGCCCTTTGAGTATCGTCCCGTGGCGCGTAAATGCTACAAAGCGAAGTCGAGGAGATAGCCTTGATCAAGAGGATTAACCACATCGGCATCGTCGTCCAAGATATCGAGGAAGCACTGGGAGTCTATCACGAAGCCCTCGGACTCAGCGTGCCTGAAATCCGTGAGAGGCCTGACCTAGCGGCAAAGATCGCCTTCGTACCGATCGGGGAAAGCAAGATCGAACTGGTGCAACCCCTCACCAGTGAGAGCGATGCAGCCAGATTCTTGGAGAAGCGCGGAGAAGGGATCCACCACATATGCCTGGAGGTCGATGACGTGGAGAGCGCTCTGGACGAGCTACGAGGGAAGGGCTTGCAGTTGATCGATGAAGTGCCCCGCGTGGCGCCCGAAGGGGAAAGGTTCGCCTTCATTCATCCCAAGAGCCTCCATAGCGTGCTGGTAGAACTGTACGAGTCGCCCACCCCAGAGCCAGCACAGGATGGCTAGAGCCAATAGCGCCTGTCCAGTCTATACTGTGATAATCCCTCCAGATCTGACTTCAAACTCCAACGCCTTCACTGCAAGCCCCCGGTCTCCTTCTTCCACTCCTTGTACAAGACGTCGAAGGTCTCAGCACACTCCTTCTCCGTAGTCTCCCTCGCCAGGACCTTGATCCAACGCCCATCGGTGATGCCATGTTCGCGGAACAAGCTCACGGCCACATCATCCCACCCCCCCCTGAACAATACTACGCAAGGGATATTGGGTTGCCCGTTGGTTCGAGGATACAGCTCCTTGAAGGCCTTGATCAAGCCTCTGGCTGCATTGTCCAGTTGTTGGCTGGACACGCAGGAGGCGAACAGATACCCCTCGATTTGTGGTTGAGCCAGGATGACCTTCGTTATCCTGTAGAACTTGGAACCAACAGGGTTGCCGGAGCTATCGCAGAAGTTGATGGGATAATACCCCAAGGGCACTAGTTCATCCATGATGGTCAGGCCCGCCCCCGCCCCCACGGCATCGAGGCCGATGGGCACCTTGCCCGTGCTCCTTGCATAGGAAGCAACGGGGTCTGTCTGCACAAAATGCACGGTACCTCGATGGTCGTCTTCATCAATCGTCCCGGCCGCGATCTCCAGAAGAGTGGCTGCCCGCTCACCCGCCTCTTCGGCGAGATCTATGTCCAGCCTAGTTTGCCTGGCTAGCGCATCATCGTCAATGTCCACTCTGGCATCCAGGGCTAGGGCACCCTGCTGCACCAGAGCAAGCGGGTTTATCTCTACGAGTTTGCAGTCGTACTCCCTGTACACCTGGTACAGCCTGGTGAAGAGATTGGCCAACGTCAGCATCTCCCTACCCTCCAGGCCCCCAACGCGTCGCAGCAGATCCATGGCATCGTAGTAGTAGAAGCCTCGCAAGATATCTATGGGTGTCGTGAATATGGCCGCCGGTTCTGACTCAGCCGTCTCCTCTATGTCTACCCCACCTTGGGGCGAGAAGATCCCCACGGGTTGTCGAGTTGACGGGTCAGCCGTCACCGCCATGTAGACCTCGGTCCGCACCTCCGCTTTCTCCTCAATCAGCAACTCCTCGACCAGCGAACCGTCGATCTCCTTGCCCAGAGATTCCTGCACCGCCCGGAACAGAGAATCCTCATCGTCGGCGAAGAGTATGCCCCCCGCCTTGCCTCGTCGCCCGCTGAGAACCTGGGCCTTGACGGCAACGGGAAAGGCCAGTTCGTCGACCACTTTCATGGCGTCGGCCACGCCATGCACCAATCTGCCTTTGGGCACAGGTATTCCCTTCCGCTTGAACAAGGCCTTGCCTTGATGTTCCTGTAGCCTGGCCATAAGCTAACCCCCTACTCGCTCAGAGACGACACACTGCGCAACGAAGTCAGAATGCCCAATGATCGACCCCCTAATCCCGCCTAGAGAAGCTCGATGCAACCAAGGGCGCTGTGTACTCGTGCTGGACAAGATCGACTGATCGGACGCACCTCACCGAACCCGCGCTCTGCATCTCGTCCACAATAGGATGGGTGGCATTCCCACCCGCACAAAGGAATGCACTCCCGCGGATGATACATCATCAGCGAGGGAATCGGCGATACACGGTAGGCAGTCTCCTCCTGCCCGAGCTCCCCGCACAGAGCCGGTGTGTGGGCATCTCGCGACGAGCATTCTGACAAGTCTGGAGCACTTTGATCCCCGACTCCCAAGGCCCGAACCACGAAAGCGCAAAGCGGTGGCAGCGACGTTCAGCCTGAACTAGATGATAACTGAGAATCCACACCGTCGCAATCACCGAGACGGCTTGTGTCGATCAGGCCAGGGCACCAGCACCTCTTTGACCGGCGCCACCGTGATCCAGAGTCGAGAAGCAGCGCAGCGGCCCGGTCGTGGCAATCGATGTTGCCCCAGGTGCGGGCCTATGCTATGATGCAGACTGGCCAGGGCCCGCTGCGCCATGCCAGCCTCGCCGCCAGTTCAACCGCACTCGGGACGCCGATGAATGAACGAGGCACTGACTGTCATCGACGAGCTTCCTGAGAACACTGATAGGAGTTTGCGGTGAAAGAGTCGACTACGGTCTTGCAGGGAGTGCGAGTCGTTGACCTCAGCCAGGCCTTGGCGGGGCCATACTGTTCCATGCTTCTGGGCGACCTCGGCGCCGATGTGATCAAGGTGGAACGACCCCAGATTGGCGACATGTCTCGGGGTTGGGGGCCACCTTTTCTGCATGGCGAGAGTGCCTATTTCTTGTGCACCAATCGCAACAAGCGGGGCATGACGTTGAACCTGGGCACCGGGAAGGGGCAGGAAATCATCCATCGCCTGTTGGAGAGCTCCGATGTCCTCGTCATCAGCTTGCACAAGAAAGAGTCCCTTCAACGCTTCTCTCTCGACCATGAGACGGTGCACGGTTTGAACCCCCGCCTGATCTCTTGCTCCATCACGGGCTATGGCCACACGGGTCCCATGGCCGGCCGCGGGGGATACGATGTGGTGACTCAAGGCGAGGCCGGCCTGATGAGCCTCACTGGCGAGCCGGAGGGCGGCCCCATGCGATATCCCATCCCTCTGGCCGATCTAACCACAGGTGTGTATAGTGCCCTCGGCATCCTGGGAGCACTGCTGGTCCGGGAGCGGACAGGGAAGGGACAGCATCTCGACATGGCCCTACTCGATTCTCAAGCCAGCTGGCTCGCCAATGTGGCCGGCGCCTACTTTGCCACCGGGAAGCGACCCCAGCGGCTGGGAAATGTCCATCCCAATATCGTCCCCTACCAGCCCCTACGCGCCAAAGATAAGCACATCATCGTGGCCGTCGGCTCGGAGGTGCTCTGGGAGCGCTTTTGCCGCCTACTGGACTTGGAGAAGACGACCATGAGGGACCCCCGCTTCGCCACAAACAAGGAGCGTATCGAGCACCGCGAAGAGTTGATCCCTCTGCTGGAGGACATCATCCAGTCCCGGGACTCAGCTTACTGGCTAGAACGATTCATGGAGGCCGACATCCCTTGCGGACCCATCAACTTCGTGGATGAGATCCTAGGTGACCCGCAACTGGCGGCTCGCGGCATGATCGTGGAGTTGGAGCACCCGCTCATTGGGGTGGTGCGCTCCCTGGGCAACCCGGTACACCTCTCCCAGAATCCAGTCACTTATCGCCGCCCGCCGCCGCTGTTGGGCGAGCACAATGCAGAGATCCTTTCCTCTCTGGGCTATAGCCAAGATGAGATTGGGACGCTGGAAGCAGAAGGGATCGTCTGAAGGGGATAGCTTCTCTGGTCGAGCTGCTTCCCGCGCCGATGCCTGCACATTCCGTGGAGTGGCCCACTACGCAGCGGAAGCAGGTGTTCTTCGTCGGGCGACTTCCGACCAACATCTGGCAGGTCACTGCCTATCCAGGAGCGAGAGAGTATGGCGAATGGATACGCGGGTAGGATTCTGAGAGTCGACCTGACCAACCAGCAGGTGATAGAGGAAGAACTCTCAGAGGATACGCTGCGGATGTGGATCGGGGGAACAGGTCTCGGGGCCAAGTACCTCTACGAGGAGGTTGCTCCCCAGGTCACCTGGTCAGACGCAGACAACCGCATGATCTGGGCTTCAGGTCCCCTGGGGGGCACAAGAGTGTCGGGCACGGGCACCTTCTCCGTAGTGACCAAGGGACCCATGACCAACCTTGCGGGAGCCACCCAAGCCAACGGCTTTCTGGGTGCTTACCTCAAGTTCTCAGGCTTCGACGCCATCGTCTTTCAAGGTGCTGCCCCTCAATGGTCATACCTATACGTAGACGATGCGGGCGCGGAACTCCGGGATGCGGAGCATCTCCTTGGCCAGGACACGTGGGAACTGGGCGAGAATCTATCGCAAGAACTGGCTCTTAAGCTCAGAAGTCAGGTCAGCATCTTCGGTATCGGGCCTGCAGGGGAGAACAAAGTGCGCTACGCCGCCATAGTGGGCGATGAAGGCCATGTCGCTGGCCACAATGGTGTGGGGGCAGTGATGGGCTCCAAGCGATTGAAGGCGGTGGCCGTGGCGCGAGGCAGCCAACAGATACCGTTGTATGATCCAGAGCAGCTGAGCAGCCTATCCAAGCCGTTGTTTGAACACGCCTCAACAGAATTCTATGGAGGTGTGATCTGCAAGTTGGGGACGGGAACTCTCGTGACCCCCTTCCACGAATCCGGACTGCTGCCTGTTAGGAACTACACGACCAATATCTTCCCTCAGCACGAGCAGATCAGCGGTCATTACATGCGTGCTCATTACCAGGTGCGGCCGGCGCCCTGTTGGGCCTGTCGGGTCAGCCACCTGAGGCAGATCAAGGTCACCGAAGGCCCCTATGCAGGAGTGGAAGGTGAGGAGCCAGAATACGAGGCGATAGCTGGATTGGGGTCGAATATCGGGGTGACCCATGCGGACGCCATAGTGATGCTCTCCAACCTGGCGGACAACCTCGGCCTCGAGGTCAACGAGTCTTCGTGGACTATCGCCTGGCTGATGGAATGCTTTGAGAAAGGGCTGGTCGGCAGCCACGACCTCGACGGAATCGAGCTGCAATGGGGGGATGCCGACGCGGTCAAGGCTCTCCTGCGAAAGATCGCCGTACGGGACGGCTGCGGCGACTGGCTGGCCGAGGGTGTGATGCGAGCTTCGCAGCTGATCGGAGGAGAAGCACCCAATATGGGAGTCTACACTCTTAAAGGAGCATCGCCTCGCGGCCACGATCACCGGGCCCGCTGGTTCGAGCTGCTCGATACTTGCCTGTCCAATACCGGCACCATCGAGACCAGCTTTGGCATGCCGCCGCCCCTGCTAGGAAAGCCAACGTTGCGAGATCAGTTCTCACCGGAAGAGGTCTCCCTGGTGAACGCGGCGACGGGTGGCTGGCGGCAATTCGAGGACTCCCTGGGTGTCTGCCGGTTCTGTTCGACACATCCCAAGCTGGTGGTGGATTGTGTGAAGGCGGCGACGGGGTGGGACCTGACGATCGATGAGGCGCTGGACATAGGGCTTAGGATCATCAATCTGCTGCGATTGTTCAGCTTGCGCCATGGACTCGATGTCACACTGGAAGCCCCCTCAACCCGCTACTCCTCGACGCCGGTGGATGGGCCCGTTCAGGGAAAGAGCATAGCCGAGCATTTTGACCGCATGAAGCGGAACTACTGGAGATCGATGGGTTGGGACGCGGAGACGGGAAGACCGTTGACGGAGACTCTCAAGGGGCTGGGTCTAGAGAGCTACGTCCTCGACGGGCATTAGTGAGAGGACGGAATGCAGGCCCGCTTAGCGACGGAAGGAGTGTGCGGGAGGGTAACCGGGAATGCTGGCCCGCACCCAGAAGGAGAACAACATGGGTGGTACTGGTCCAGGGAACGAAAGAGGAACGATCGATTTCGGTAGGGGAAATCCCCCTCCGGAGGCTTTTCCAACGGAGCAGCTCCAGGAGTGTGCAAGGGCCATCCTGCACCAGGAAGGTTCGGTGGTGCTCCAGTACTACCCTGCGGCAGGCTATACTCCACTGAGGGAATGGTTGGCTGATAGACATGGCGCGACCGTAGAGTGTGTGTTGGTCAGCAACGGTTCACTCCAGATATTGGATCTCTTGAGTCGGCTGCTGGCCTCACCTGGAGACGTCGTCCTTGTGGAGGAACCTTCCTACGATCGGGCTATCACCATTTTCCGGAGGGCAGGGGCGCGGGTTGTTGGCGTACCACTTGAACCTGATGGCTTTGATGAGGGCACCCTCGAGGGATTGGTGAAGGGGAAGAAACCCAAGATCTTCTACATCATTCCCGACTTCCAGAACCCGACGGGCACTACTACCTCGCTCGTCAAGAGGGAGCGCCTGGTTCAATTGGCTGAGAGACACGACTTCTGGATCGTGGAGGATGGCCCCTACCGGGACCTTAGATATAGGGGCAAGGACGTTCCTGCCCTCTTCTCGTTAGGCTCGGACAAGGTCCTCCACCTTTCATCCTTGAGCAAGGTCCTCAGTCCCGGGCTCCGCGTCGGCTACATTCTGGGGCCTGAGCATGTAGTGAGCGAGTTGGCCAAGGTGGCGGAGGATACATACGTAGTGGCCAATATGCTCAGCCAGGGAATGGTGTACGAATACTGTCGGCGGGGATGGCTGAAGCCCAATATCGAGCGGCTCAAGGGCCTTTACCAGCCCAAGCTGGAGGCCTTGGCCTCTGCCTTGGGGGACCATCTAGCGCAGGCCCGATGGACGGAACCTGAGGGTGGTTTCTTCATGGGCGTGTATCTACTGCCAGAGGTGGACACTTCTCTTCTCAGGGCCAGGGCACAAGAGGTGGGGGTGAAGCTGAGCGACGGGAGAGGTTTCTTTTCTGACCAGAACGCGGGTGACTTCTTGAGGCTGCCATTCTGTGCTCTTTCAGCCGGGCAGATTCGAGAAGGGATCCAGCGTCTGGGTTCCATCGTGAGCACGCTGAATTCCTAGGGAAGTGAGCCTTTTCTTGGCAGCGACCTTGCTTGCTCTACCTTGCGAAGGTTGTGGTGAGGAGCCGCTGCCTATTCCCTCAACCGCCGCGTCCAGTCGACCAAGGCTACCAACAGAGCGCCAATCCTTTCGCCAATCGAATCATCCAGGGGGTTCCCCTGTTCGTCAAACTTCTCCGAGGCGTACGGTATCTGTACCTCAGGCCTATTCAGCACGTACATATTGGTGGCAACCGCCACCTGGCGCAGGTGATGCTGCGCTCGCGCAGTCCCCAGCCGCCCCCCAGCACCCATTATGGGCGCTGGTTTGCCACGTAGAGGCGAGGTCTCTGGCGGCCGAGAAGCCCAATCGATGGCGTTCTTGAGCACCCGTGGAATCGAGTAGTTGTACTCTGGAGTCACAATCAGCAGGGCATCTGAGGCCTCGATTCGCTCTTTGAAACGCTGCACAGGTTCCGGCAGGCCTGCCAAGCGGACATCTTCGTTGTAAAGAGGGATCGCTCCGATGTCGAACCTCTCCAGCGTCATGTGGTCCGGCACCAGCTCGGCGGCCACACGGAGCATAGCGGCGTTGTAGGAACCTTTGCGGAGACTGCCTGAAAAGCCCAACACGTGCACTTTGTCGGTCATGGGTTCCTCCGATTTGTCGACAGCCACGTCCCGCGTCTTAGCCAGTGCAGCTTGAAGATCCGACCTGTGGAAGGCCCACTAATACTGATCATTCCGGCCGTGTGAAGAGGGGCACACACCAATAGAGCGCCTCGGACTTACTGCAATGGGGAAACTGTCACAAATCACTCTGGGCGCAGCAACTCCCTTGGCCGGTGTTCGCCACGCCCAAAAGGCCCAGAGCAACCAGCCCGCGGATCGAGGCACCAGCATTCCGCAAGCGTGTGCCCGGCCCTGTCAACAAACCGTCGCATCCAGGTGAACGCGAACGGCCTAGGTGCTGGGCATGATAACCCCGGAAGGAGAGCTTAAGAGAATGCGACTCCAATCTGAAGGCTCTCTCATCCCCTCAGCTGTACCGCTTTCTGATCTGCTTCTTCAGCACTTTGCCGGCAGTGCTCTTGGGCAGTTCCTCGACCGTGATATACTCCTTCGGCACCTTGAAAGCAGCCAGACGGCCTTTTAGGTACTCTCTCAGGGAAACCGGATCTATCGCGCGGCCATTTTGCGCAACGATAAACGCAGTCACCCGTTCCCCATACTCCTGGTCCGGTAGACCAACCACGGCACACTCCGACACTTCGGGTCGGGTGTATAACAGTTCTTCGACCTCCCGCGGATAGACGTTCTCCCCACCGGTGATGATCATGTCTTTCAAGCGGTCCACAATATACACGTAGCCGTCCTCATCCATTACTCCGATGTCGCCGGAACGAAACCAATCACCCCAAAAAGCTGCTTCCGTCTCTTCGGGATTGTTCAAGTATCCCTTGGTGATATTAGGCCCGCAAACGCAGATTTCCCCCCGCTCCCCCTGTTCTAGAATGTTGCCCTCAAGATCCCGAATTTGGACTTCTACCAGATTCACCGGAGTGCCCACCGATCCGACCACGTGCCGATAGTAATGGTTGTAAGTGACCATGGTAGCACTTTCGGTCATGCCGTAGGATTCGTAAATGTCCAGTCCGGTTCGTGCTTTCCACTCCCGCACCACTTCAGCAGCCATGCTTGCCGCGGCGGAGAAAGAGTACCGAACTGAGCTCATCTGTTGCCGGAGGTCCGGCAGTCTCAATAATCTAATGTATATCGTCGGCACCGCAAGAAACTTGGTCACCCGATGGCGATTGATGGCCTCCAACACCCTCTGCAGCTCAAAACCGGGCTCAAGAACCAGTCCGCCGCCGCTCCAGACAGTGGCACCTACAATGTGGATCTGGCCGAACACGTGGTTCAGAGGCAGAAAACAGAGGGCTCGATCGCTTGGGGTTGAGCGCTCATAATGCGCGACGTTGAAAACTGATGCCTGGATGTTTTCGTGAGTCAGCATCGCCCCTTTGGGGATACCGGTGGTTCCGCCTGTATAGAGGATGGCTGCGGTATCATGCCGATGGCGGGGGATGGTCTTGAAGTCCGATGTGCCTTTTTCCGCCAGACGGGCGTAGGATATGTCTCCATGATCACAGACAACCAGTTCTGGGTGTGGCCGTTCCCGATAGTCTCCCAAGTCATCTAGTTTCTCATCCGCGGTAAGGAGGATCTTCGGCTCACACTCCGCCAGGGTTCTAGAAACCTCATCCCTGGTCAATAGGTGTGAAAAGGTCACGGCCACTGCTCCAGCCTTGAGGGCGCCGAAGTAGAAGGCCAGCCAGGCATAGGAATTCGGAGCACAGAGGGCTACATGATCGCCAGGTTGCACCCCGACACTGACCAGGGCTGATGCAATTCGATTGGCATCTCGATTGAATTCAGAATAGCTGACGCTTCTGTCTCCTTCGATAACTGCGCTGTGATCAGGAAAATGAAAGGCTGCACGATCCAGATTGGCAGCGATATTCATCCCCATTAACCCCTTCAATCATCTTGAACGGTCTCTGATCATAACTCTACCTGTAACGCAGAGGCATATCGTCCCGCCTTCTGCTTGGGTGCTACTCAAGAGTGGCCGGGATCATTCCAACCTCTCCAGCAACCCCTCCAGTTCACCCAATTCCTTATGCAGACTGCTCTAGCTTCTGCAACAATCTCCGCTCCATCTTCTGATTAATCGCCTCCATGTCACCCCAAGCAATGCATCGAGTGGGACAGGCCATACTGCACGCCGGTTCTCGACCGCTTTTCAGCCTTTCATAGCACAGATCGCACTTCACAGCTACCTCCCTCTCCTCGTCGAACTGCATGGCCCCAAAGGGGCATGCCTCAACGCAGGCCTTGCAGCCGATGCATAGCTCCTCATCAATGTGTACAATGCCCCTCTCATCCCTCGAGATGGCCTCTACCGGGCATGAATCCCTGCAAGGGGGTTTTGAGCAGTGGTGGCAATAGATAGGGACATAGACAGGAGGCCTCTCGACTACCCTTATCAGCCTGGGCCCCACATCGAGCCCATGTTCCTGCTTGCATGCAACCTCACACGCATGGCAACCCACGCAATCTTCTTGAAAGATGATTAGCGAGACCTTGTCCATCCTATCCTCTCCTATTGGTCTTCGCAGGGAGAAATGGCGCATAGCAGCACCCTCAGGTTCGTGGAACCCATCGCGGGATCGAACCCTGCTGGATCGTTGTCGGTAAGCAGATTCACGTTCGCGATATCCCAGCCATGACCGGGATCCTTCATCTCCGGAAACCACCACCCGTGCTCAGCCACGATGACCCTGGGGTCAATCCCGTCGTTCAGTCTGGCCCGCTGCTTCATGCGCCCCCTCGCGGTCTCTATGTAGACCCATTGCCCTTCCTCAATCTTATGTTTTTTTGCCGTCGCGGGGTGCACCTCCACGATGGGATCAGGCCTGATTTCCCTGAGCCAGGGAATCATACGGTGTTCCGAATGGAAGAAGACAGGGGTCCGCAGCCCTGCGTTGAGGATATAAGGATAGCGCTCCATGAGATCGGGCCTGGAAACAGGGCTCTCGGGGATTTCTCTGTAACAGGGGAGGGGATCATACCCCCATTTCTCCAGGAGGGTAGAGTAGAGTTCCACCTTCCGAGTGGGGGTAGAGAATCCACCCTTATCATACTTGCGATACTCCATCTCACCTTCAAGATATCCCCTCTCTTTGAACTCGTCCCAGGTCAACCCCGATGGTTCGAGCATGTAGTCGAGGGTCTCTTCCACAGTGTCCCACCAATCTGCCTGTCCCATCCGTTTGCCCAGTTCTTGAAAGATCTTGTGATCCTGCCAACACTCTCCTATCT